>CBDUFN010000120.1:0-8309 GCA_965366475.1 uncultured bacterium
CACTCACCACTCACCACTCACCTCTCGCCTCTCGCCACTATGGACCACCAGGCAACGCATACTGCGTGAACTCTGACTCCTTAGTGATCAAACGAAAAAACTCCCTGAGCGTTTTATCTCAGAGAGTTTTAAGGGGAAAGACTTTATTTTGTCAAAAGGGCAGAACGCGGGAACGTTACACCTGCAGATAAATCATACCGCCTCTATAATAGAGTAATTTTTCTTGCCCTTCTGTACCAGTATATAAGAACCGTTGATAAGATCTGCTCCAGTGACTTGATATTCCGGATCGACAAGCTTGGCCTTGTTCAGACTCAGCCCATTTCCTTTGATCGTTCGACGAAGTTCTCCTTTAGACGGAAAGATCGTCGTTTCCGTGGCGAGCATTTCTACGATCGGCACACCGACATCAAGCTTGGCACGGTCGACCTTAAAGGTCGGCACACCTTCGAACACCGCAAGAAAGGTCTCCTTATCCAGATTTGCCAGGCTTTCAGTCGTGGCCTTACCAAAGAGAATTTGTGAGGCATCTACGGCCTTATTGTATTCGTCTTCGTTATGAACCATACAGGTGACCTCTTTTGCCAGGCGTTTCTGCAATGGACGCAAATTAGGTGCGGCTTCCTGCTCACTGACCAGTGCGGCCACTTCTGCCTCATTTAAGAGCGTGAAGATTTTAATGTACTTCTCGGCATCATCATCAGAAACATTAAGCCAGAACTGGAAGAACTTATACGGTGTCGTCAGTTTCGAATCGAGCCAGACATTACCGCTTTCTGTTTTTCCAAACTTGCCACCATCCGCCTTGGTGATGAGCGGGCAGGTCAAGGCAAAGGCCTCCCCTCGTTCCTTGCGGCGAACTAGCTCTGTTCCTGTAGTAATATTTCCCCACTGATCAGACCCACCCATCTGTAATTTGCAGTTTTTCTCACGATACAGATGTAAAAAATCGGTCCCTTGAACCAACTGATAGGTGAATTCAGTGAAGGACAATCCAGTTTTAGCGTCTTCGCCCAGACGCTTTTTAACACTATCTTTGGCCATCATGTAGTTGACTGTAATGTGCTTCCCTATGTCGCGGATAAAATCGAGGAAGCTGAAGTCTTTCATCCAGTCGTAATTATTGACCAACTCAGCGGCATTAGCGGCGGCCGATTCAAAATCAAGAAACTTCGCCAACTGTTTCCTTAACACGCTTCGTTATGACGAAGCGTTTGCTCGTCAAGCAAGTTACGTTCTGCCGACTTACCAGACGGGTCACCGATCATGCCGGTCGCCCCACCAATAAGAGCAATCGGTTTATGGCCTGCGAGCTGAAAATGCTTTAGCATCATCACGCTGACAAGATGGCCGATATGCAAAGAATCGGCAGTTGGATCGATCCCAACATAAGCCGCTGTCATTTCTTTTTGGAGCTGCTCTTCTGTACCGGGCATAATGTCGTGGATCATGCCGCGCCAGGTTAATTCTTCAACAAAGTTCATATTCAGTACCAACTATTCAATGTGTTTGGGTAACGTCTCGCCCTATGGCTGTCTCCACAGAGAGTCAGACACTTCAAGAGCCCATCTCCATGACCCGCTCTATCTGCCGAGCCATCCCGGTCGTCTCGTCGACATCGACGACAACGCCACACAAGACTGGATCCTTCTTAGCGACATCATAACGTACGGGCCTCTGTGTAAGAAATCTCTGAATTGAAAGTTCCTTACGGATACCTATAACAGAATCACGGGCCCCTGACATGCCAACATCCGTAATAAAGGCCGTTCCGCCAGGCAAGACACGCTCATCTGCTGTCTGCACATGGGTATGGGTACCGACAACTGCGCTGACCCGGCCATCAAGATATGCACCCAAAGCCCCTTTTTCACTTGTCGCTTCAGCATGAAAGTCAACGAAGACAATCCGTTGATCAGCTCCCAAACTTTCGAGAATCGCGTCCGCTTTGCGAAAAGGACAATCGAGACCATTCATAAACACACGGCCTTCAAGATTCACCACAGCGACGGATATGCCAGCAGCAGTTTGAAAAACACCGACACCATGTCCCGGCGCACCTTCAGGATAATTTGCCGGTCTCAGGAGAGCTGGCTCTTGATCTAAACAAACCAAACCGTCCCGTTTGTCCCAAACGTGGTTACCGGTCGTTATAACATCAACCCCGAGATCAAACAGCTCGCTGACGACATCTGGAGTTAAACCAAAACCGGCAGCGGCATTCTCACCATTTACGATAACCATATCAATCAGGTGTTGGTCAACCAGGCGGTGAAGTAAGTCGCGAAGCAACTGCCGTCCGGGACGGCCAATAATGTCACCTATAAAAAGGATTTTCAAAACGACTCCAAAAACTAAGACTAACGTGTATAAAGAGGGAAATGGGGAGATGGCATAAACCATCCCCCCACAGTTACTTCAATTTGTGCAGACTTGTGTTCAATTACTTAGCGTAATCAGTCGCTCGCGTCTCGCGGATAACATTAACCCGTATTTGCCCAGGGTAAGTCATTTCGTCTTCTATCTTACGAGCGATGTCTTTTGCGAGGACATGTGACTGATCATCGGAAACGATCTCACTGGAGACCATAACACGAATTTCACGACCCGCCTGAATAGCATAGCAAGAGGTGACACCGTTGAACGAAGTTCCGATGCGCTCAAGATCTTCCAAACGCTTGACGTAGGTTTCAATCATCTCCCGACGTGCACCAGGACGTGCCCCTGACAAAGCATCAGCCGCCTGAACCAAAACAGCAAGAATGGTATCAGGCTTCTCATCTTCATGGTGGGCCGCAATCGCGTGCACTATTTCGGGAGTTTCTCCATATTTCCGGGCTAAGTCACCACCAATAACAGCATGGGAGCCCTCGATCTCATGATCGACAGCCTTGCCGATATCGTGAAGCAAACCTGCTCGTTTGGCTTGCTTGACGTCGATCCCCAGCTCAGCAGCCATTATTCCGCAGAGGAAAGAGACTTCGAGAGAATGCTGAAGAACGTTTTGGCCATAAGAAGTACGGTAACGCAAACGCCCCACCAGCTTGACAATCTCAGGGTGTATTCCGTGAACACCGACATCAAAGGTCGCTTGTTCTCCTGCCTCTCGAATCGTACCATCAACCTCTTGCTCAGCCTTTTTAACCACCTCTTCAATACGTGAGGGGTGGATTCGCCCGTCTGTGATCAATCGTTCAAGAGAAAGTCTGGCCACTTCTCGACGAACCGGGTTGAATCCGGAGATGATGACAGCCTCAGGTGTGTCATCGATAATTAAATCAATCCCTGTTGCAGCCTCAATAGCTCTAATGTTTCGACCTTCTCGGCCGATAATGCGTCCTTTCATCTCATCACTTGGTAACGCAACCGAATTAACGGTCTTCTCGGCAACATAATCGCCGGCATAGCGCTGAATGGTCAGGGACAGAATCTTTTTAGCTTTCTTGTCAGCATTTTCCTTTGCTTCGTCTTCAATCTGACGGATCAGCTTAGCAGCGTCATGACGCGCCTCACTTTCCATAGCATTTATCAGTTGCTGTTTAGCCTCTTCCGAACTCATTCCTGAGACTTTTTCCAGGTTCACCCTTTGCTCAGCAATTAACGCATCGACTTCATCAATACGCGCTTGCAGGTTACGATCTCGATCAAGCAAAGACTGCTCGCGACGGGTTAAATCCTGATCGCGAGTCTCAACTTGTGAAACTTTGCGGTCAAGGTTTTCTTCTTTTTGGACTAAACGTTTCTCTTGTGAATGAATTTCTTTGCGTGACTCGCGAACTTCATCTTCCCACGCGGCCTTCGCCTTAAAAACAACATCTTTGGATTGAATCTCTGCTTCTTTGCGGATTGTCTCTGCTTCTTTTTTTGAGCTCTCAACGATTTGCGCTGCCTCACGCTCTGCGTTAGCCAGTTTGGACCCCGAAGATTTACTCCGGAGAATCGCACCAACAAAACAACCCACAACCAAACCAGCGAGTAAGTACATTATCATTTCTGTATTCAAAGCCGTCACCTCCCTATTGGCATTATTTTTTTATGAAACGCCCCGAACTATGTTCGTCAGGCGGAAAAGTTCAACATATGACTTTCTGTGACTAACACAGAAAGAGACTCATCATGCTCTGCAAACGGCAGTTCGTCGACCAACTGAAAATTATAAGCAAAACCTATTCGCAAACAATCACTTCGGCTAACAGCCAAAGCACGATCATAGTATCCACGGCCATAACCGAGCCGATGACCTCTCCGATCAAAAGCAACACCGGGGACAATCACCAGATCCAGAGCGTCTATCGAAACCAGATTACAGCTTTCCGGTTCCAGCACGCCAAAGGCACCAGGAACCAGCGCTTCAAGCTTATCGATCGAGACAAACTCAAGGTTGTCACCATTAACACGAGGGAACACCAAAGTTTTACCAGCAGCCAGCGTTTGTCTGGCAACCTCATCGGTGTTGACCTCATTCTGAACTGCACTGTAAAGAGCCAGGCAACGAGCATCACGGAAGAGATGAGACTGCAAGAAACGTCTCTGAATCTCATCGCTCAAATCGACACAAGCGCGAACCGGGTGCGCTTTACGTTCAGCCAGAAATTTTGATCTTATGGATCGCTTTGGCATGAGCAGAGATCCCGTGACTCGAGATCTCCGGACGGAAGGGTTCAGATAGGAGGGGCTATAAACGGCAAAAGAAGCCGCATCAAGTCATGCTTGCAGGGTCATCCTCAAAGAGTACGCTACGACATTTAAATCGATGACCGCACCGTATAAAGCATTTTGAAGTTCCTGTATTCATAAGCTAATGACGCAACCTGTTTCTTTCCATTTTTTAAAACGCCCAAGCGGGCGACAATACTATCAGCCAATCTATCGTGAAATCCCCGTACGGAGATGCTTTTTAACTCTCAAAATTCAGCATATATCTTGAAACTTATTGTAACACCTACTTGACCAGAGCGGCTTCTATCTTTTCAACCAACTGCTCCAATCGTTGTTTCTCTTCTTCAGAACTGCCCAGAGCAGGTTCCCCACCAAGATGTGCGGCGGAGACATTAAGTAAGGCAAGAATTGCCGCCTGAAGAGAATCAACAGCTCGTCCACTTGAGGTCACCTGAGCTATCTGATCTTCAACGAATCGGGCAACTCGCTGAACCTGTTCGGGAGGAGCGTCACTTTTAAGGTTAAACTGTTGCCCGAGAATGGACACCTGGACGCTCTGTTTCATTGGCTCCCCTCCTCCAAGGATTTTAGCTTAGCCAACAATTTATCCAGTTCAGCACTCACCCTGGAACGGTCTTTAACCAAACGGTCACATTCTTCAGTGAGATCTCGATTGTGCCCTTGTAAATTGGCCCGTTCAGCCAACAACTGATCAACAAGTTTTTCTAGCTGCACAATCGCATCCACGGCCACTTAAAGCTCCCCCTGAAGAATAACCCTCAGACTAGGCGAATGTACATAAAAAGTCAAGTGATCTCAATTGTTAGCAAAGAGTGCTTCAACAAATTCATCCGCATTGAATGGTCGCAGGTCGGAGACCCCTTCGCCAATCCCAATGAGGCGAACAGGAAGATCAAGCTGAGAGCTGATAGCGACAACAATCCCACCTTTGGCCGTTCCGTCCAATTTGGTCAAAGCAATCCCAGAGACAGCGACGGTTTCCTGAAACATTTTGGCCTGAATTAATGCGTTTTGTCCCGTAGTGGCGTCGAGAACCAGAAGGGTCTCATGGGGAGCCCCCGGTATTTCACGATCAACGACACGTCGGACCTTCTTCAACTCTTCCATCAGGTTAACCTTATTGTGCAATCGGCCTGCAGTGTCAAGGATAAGGACATCAGCCTTGCGTGCCACAGCAGCTTTGGCCGCGTCAAAAGCAACAGCGCCTGGGTCAGAACCTTCTGCATGACGGATAACTTCGGCACCGGAACGTGTCCCCCAAATTTCAAGTTGCTCAGCAGCAGCCGCCCGAAAGGTATCTCCAGCGCCAAGAACAACCTTCTTACCCTGATCGGTAAACTGTTTTGCCAACTTGCCGATCGTTGTCGTTTTACCAACACCATTAACACCCACAACCATAATCACCAGAGGGCCACTCTCTGGCTTTGGCCATTCGGAATCACCGGTTTTAAGCAAGGCGCGAATCTCCTCGCCAAGCACCGCATGCAATTTCCCCGGCTCTGCAGGGTCGATCTCCTTGAGACGTCCAGTGAGAGACTGCATCAAGCTCTGGGTTGTTTGCATACCGAAATCTGCAGTAATGAGGATTTCCTCCATCTCTTCGAGAAACTCATCGTCAAGACGGGAATGACTCCCCAGCAACTCATCCATTCTACCGACGAGAGAACTGCGGGTTTTTGACAACCCTTGTCGCATCCGCTGATACAAGCTAACGGGTTCTTCAATGGGTTTTACAACAACGGGTTCAAGTTCAGGCTCAGTTTCAGAGTCCTGAATCGTCGAGGGCTCCTCAGCAACGGTGTCATCAGTCACAGGAGGAGTCACATCATCCCTTATCTCAGTTTTGACAGCGTCTTCTTCAAGCTCTGCCGTTGATGTCTCAACATCCTTTTGAGATCGTAAGTTCCTTCTCAACAAAAAGATAACAACAAAAAGCGAGAGCAAGGTCAGGCTGAGATAAACAAGGGCCAAAGCCGCCATAGGGCCATCTTCAGTAGAGACACCTACAGAGATGAGGAAATCAGAAATCTTATTTAACCAAAGTTCGAAAGTCATAACGAATCCTGCTGCAACAGATACAAAAACAGCCTGTCTCAAAACCTTCAACAGACCGCCTTAAGGGTTAATATTATGAAGTACGTTTGAATTATAATTTATCTAAACAATTTCATTGTAGAGCCCCTGTATGCACCGTCGGGCTTCCAAAAGCGCTCGCCCCAACATATCTGAGCGATCGAGAGTCAAAACCAGATAATATTCAGCAGTAACGGGCAACACCAAAGTTTGTGCGTTCTTGGTTGTAATGACAATTTCTTTAAGCTCGTCGTTGCCAAGGCGGTCAACCACGTCACGCATACTATGAAGGATCACGCCCTTATGTGCTCCGATCACCTTAAGATCATAATCATCCATGATGCCAACATGATCAACGGCTTCACCTTCCCAATCGGCAATAATTGCGCCCTGGGCTCCCGGGACACGCTCTACAAGTGAATTTAGCAGGGTTTTAAATGGCACGACTTAAGCGACCTCTTTCATGCACACCGACACAAGCTTCGACATTCCGGGCTCTTCCATGGTGATACCATAGAGGTTATCGGCAATCTCCATTGTGCGCTTGTTGTGGGTAATAATAATAAACTGGGATGTTTTAGCCATGGTAGCAACAATGTCATTAAAACGACCGATATTGGCATCATCCAGCGGGGCGTCAACCTCATCGAGCAAACAAAAAGGAGAGGGTTTGATCTGAAAGATCGAGAAAATCATGGCGACAGCCGTTAGAGCTTTTTCTCCGCCGGAGAGCAAGGTCACATTCTGCAACTTCTTACCGGGAGGCTGAGCGACAACTTCGATCCCTGTTTCAAGAAGATCATTTTCATCGGTCAAAACCAGTTCGGCCTGACCACCATTGAAAAGCTGCGGGAAGAGTTCACGGAACCGGGCGTTAACGAGATCAAAAGTCTCCCGGAAACGCTTACGAGTGGTTCGATTGATCTTGGCAATAGCGGCCTGCAAACCTTCAAGCGAAGTCAGCAAATCGTCCTGCTGTTCGGTCAGGAAATTATAACGCTCTTCGAGTTCCTGAAATTCATCGATCGCCATAAGGTTGACTTCACCAATATCATCAATACGGCGCTGTAGATGGTCACGTCGCTCAATAGCAGCAACATCATCGAATTCTTCGTCGAATTTATCAACAACCTCGGGATCAGTAAGATCAATTCGATAACGCTCGAGAAAGGCTTGTAGCATATGCTCAATCTCCAACTGCAGTTCACGACTCTTCATTTGTTGTGAAGTCAGAGTCTCACGAAGCTCCTGAGTCCGTGCGCGGAACTGTTTCAGCTCTGCTTCACGTCGATCAATATCCTGACGACTCTCTTCAAAGCGTTCGCGTAAACCGATCAGGCCTTCTTCCTGCTCGAGTCGTTTACGATAAAGAATCTCCATCTCAACCTTGAGCTTTTCTGCCTCGCTCCGCAGTGCCGCCTGCCTTTCCACAGCTTCAACAGCATCCTGTTTAAGGGTAACCTGGCGCTGACGTAACTCCTCACGCAGATGGCCGAGACGCTCAAGAGCAACACGACTGCCCTCTTCTCGCTCGCGCAGGCTCGCCAAACTAACCT
>CBDUFN010000121.1:0-8307 GCA_965366475.1 uncultured bacterium
GACTCTGGCCATGGGCTTCTCTGTCATGCTGATTGCACCTTCCTGGGGCAGTGTGTTCAATGGTTACTTGTCGATGAACGGCCAATGGCATCAGATGCGTGAAAACTACCTGGTTAAGTTCCTGATACTCGGCATCACCTTCTACGGTTTGCAAACACTGCAGGGCCCAATGCAGGCAATCAGAACCTTCTCGGCCTTCATCCACTACACGGATTGGGTTCCTGCACATATTCATATGGGAACAATGGGCTGGGTCTCGATGATCTGTTTCGCCAGCATCTATTACATGGTTCCACGTCTCTATAATAAAGAGATCTATAGTATCCCATTGGCCAACTTGCAGTTCTGGCTGGTTTTGGTCGGACAACTGATCTGGTCAATCTCTCTCTGGGTGGCTGGAGTCCTGCAAGCAGGCATGTGGAACGCCATGAACTCTGACGGAAGCCTAACCTATACATTTATGGAGACGATGGTTGAGATGTACCCCTACTGGTGGGCAAGAGCCTTCGGTGGCATTATCTATCTGGTCGGTCTGATTATCTTTATCTACAATTTGTATATGACGGTCAAGAAGGGAAAACCAACTGACATGCAGACAGCAACAGCAGAAGGGAGGGCCTGATTATGTGGGAAAAGAAACCTGTCCTCCTTATGGTTCTTGCAACGTGCGCCATTCTCGTGGGCACCATCGTTACCATGGTGTTGCCCTTTGCCTGGGTGAATACAGACGCTGACAAGATTGAAGGCGTGACACCTTACACCGCCTTGCAACAGGAAGGCCGCGATGTCTACATTCGTGAAGGCTGCAACAACTGCCACACGCAGACGGTTCGTCCTCTGGTCTCAGATGTTTTACGTTACGGTGAGTACTCCAAATCAGGTGAATTCGTCTACGACCGGCCCTTCTTATGGGGCTCAAAACGTACCGGTCCTGATCTGGCTCGATTGGGCGGCAAATATCCTGACGCATGGCATTACAAGCATATGGACTCACCACGCTCGATGGTTCCAAAAACCAACATGCCGGATTATGAATGGCTAAGAGACTATCCACTTGATCCTCAGATGATCCAACGTAAAATGGAGACACTGGATTTCCCCTATACAACGGATGAAATTGCAGACCTGAAAGACAAGAACGAGATGGACGCCATGGTCGCATATTTACAGAAGTTGGGTTCCGACATCCCTTGGCGGGAAGCGACTGAAACCACGATCGTTGGTGATCTGGTCAATCCATATACGGACGCAAGCCAGGAAACCATTTCCAGCTGGAGTTCGATTTTTGCCGACAACTGTGCCGCATGCCATGGGGAACAGATGGAAGGGGACATTGGTCCGGAATTGATTGGCGAAGACTATGATGATGAAATTCTCTTTGAGCTTATTTACTCGGGAATCACGGACGGCGGCATGCCGAGCTTCTCAAGTCTTGGTACAGACAAGGTCTGGAAGCTGACGAACTTCATCAGAAACTACAAAGCGGACGGGAATCAATAATATGGATTTGGCCTCCATCGTCTATCTTGGCGTTACTTTCGGTCTCTTTGTGATCTTTGTCTTAATCGTGATAAAGACGTATAAGAAAAAGAACAAAGACGAAGGGGAAGTTGCCAAGTACCGTATGCTTGATGACGACTAAACTTTTTCAGTCAATTAGACTGACTTTTGACTAAAGGATATTCAAATGAGCACAACTGACCCTCACAACGAAGAACACGCTGACGGCATTGTCGAAGATCGCGAAAAGGCACCTCCTGTCTACTTTACTGTTCTCTTTTACGGGCTGATCATCTGGGGGGTTGCCTTCATGGCATTCTATCTCCTCTCAGGCTGGAGCTCTGATGCCGAGTTGAAGGAAAAGATGGCGATTCATAAGGGCGAGCCAATGGCAGAAGAAAAAGCGGCCGTAGCACCTGCACCAGCCCAACCGGCAGCACCAGTTGCCGCCGCTGCCGTAGATGCCCATTCACTGTTTAAAAAGAACTGTGCTGGTTGCCACGGAGCAACAGGTAAAGGAGCCTTCGGCCCCGACTTATCAGCAGAGTACAAATACGGTAAGTCAACGATGGCCGTTCAGGAAAGCATTGCTTTTGGTCGACCGAAAAACATGCCGGGCTTTGAACAAAAGCTTTCTCAGCAAGAGATTGAAGCTCTGACTGAATTTATTTTGAATCTTTAAATGAACCAGCGGCAGAGGGTATCCCTTCTGCCGCTTTTCTTTTTCCAGGAACAGCCACATAGATGTCCAAAGCGTCCTGCCCCTCAAAGGCACCCTCCCTGCTCTCACCTTGGCGACGCCGTTGCCAATGGGTCGTCACTCTATTGGTATTGCTGACTCCCTGGTTTCACATCAAAGGGGAAAGTCTCTTTCGTATCGACATACCCAAGCTGACCTTGTATTTTTTCGGTCAGGCGCTACGTATTGAAGAGCTCTACCTGGTGCTCCTTTTCAGCCTGGCACTGACGCTCGGGTTCCTTCTGGTCACAATGATGTTAGGCCGCGTCTGGTGCGGGTGGTTCTGTCCACAGACCACATTAACGGATCTTGCAGAATGGTTCTCCAAACGATTGGGATTGCAAGAAAAGAAACCGAGCAAGGTTTTGGTAAAGAAGTTTGTCTTGCACCTTTTGTACGCGCTTCTCGCTTTTCTTGTTGCATCAAACCTTCTCTGGTATTTCATCGAACCCTTCGATTTTTTCACCAAACTGATCACAGGAAATTTGCACTATGCAACCTGGGCTTTCCTGCTGATCGTTGCCTTGACCATATTCATAGACCTTGCTTTTATCAGACGGTTGATGTGCAGCGAATTTTGCCCGTACGGACGCTTTCAAACAGCTCTTGCCGACCAGTCAACTCTGGTTCTCCAGTTGCCACCAAAAGAGTTGGAACGGTGCATCAAGTGTAATTCTTGCGTACGTGTCTGCCCGATGCAAATTGATATACGCGACGGCTATCAGGTTGAATGTATCAACTGTGGCCGCTGCCTTGATGCCTGTCGGCAAATCATGGCAAAGCGCAATCAACCAGGCCTGATCAGCTACAACTTTGGCACCACCGGTGCTGGTGTCAAAGCCATTCTTAACCCCAGAAGCATACTCTTGACTTTAGTCACCTTGGCACTGGTTACCGCGCTCTTCTTTGCCGCATATCAACGTCCTGCGGCATCACTTAAAATTTCCGTGTCTCATCAAGTCGCAAGTAAGATTTTGCAAGATGGCAATCGAGCGACTTTCTTCAATGCGTGGGTCAACAACCGTAGCAACAAACCGGCAACATACGAGTTACAAGCCAGGCAAGCTGACAATGGCAAATCTTTGACCGTAAAGGGGAAAACCAGTCAACTTGAGATGCTGGCCGGCGAGAACCTCCGTATTGATTTTGTTCTGGTTACACCTGTTCCTGAGAACCGATTGGATGTAGAATTTGTGCTGCTTGATCAAAATGGGACAGCAATGGCTATCAGCGAAGCATATATCACGGAATAATACGCAATGACTCTCAAGAAAAACATCTACCCAATTCTCATACTGGTTCTTCTCAGCAGCTTCCTCTGCTTCTCCCTCTGGTCTGCCAAACGTGCGATAGACTTAGGCCCTGAAGTGACTGATGCCGATTACTATAGCAAGGGTTTGAGATACAGCTCGACAGTTCTCGAGAAAAGAGCCGCCTCCGTGCTTGGTTGGAAGGTGTCAACTCAACTGGTTGGCCGCACACTGGAATTTCGCTTAAGTGACAAAGAAGGCCTGCTCGTGAGATCAGCACAAGGTGCGATCTACTTTCCTTTAGCGGGAACCACCTCAAGCAGACGATTGCCGCTGCAAGAAACCACGTTGGGAACCTACACGTTCAACCTGACTGACGAAATGACCGGTGAGATAAGCGCGCGCCTCGAGTTCGAGCATAATGGTGCCCGTCTTAACCGGCAATTACTGATCAACCTTTAAACGCTATGCCTTCAGTTGACACATGCATTCACTGCAAACTGCCGATTCCACAGGGAGACTTGGTCGTCGACGACATTGACGGCAAGGAGCTACACTTCTGTTGTAACGGCTGTAAAGGTGTCTACCGGATCATCAATGGCGCAGGGCTGGGCAATTTTTATCAGCAGAGGCAGTGGGCTGAAGAAGGTGTCCCCACCGGAGTTTTTACAGCCCAATTCGATGAAAAGGTTCTTTCCGGGCACGTTGTCACTCGCAATGAGAGTAGCGCTGAAATAGCCCTGCTCATCGAAGGCATTCGTTGCGCTTCCTGTGTCTGGCTGCTGGAGAAACTCCTCGGCAACACTCAAGGGATAGAAGCGATAAGAGTCAACTACGGCACTCATCGTGCGCAAATCAGATTCAACCCCACAGAAACGACCCCCTCAGAAATATTCGCAACCGTCAGCAGACTTGGCTACCTCCCCCACCCCTTTACTCCGGGTGCCGCACAGCAAGCTGCGGCTAAAGAGCAACGCTCTCTGCTCATCCGTTTTGGCACTGCAGCTTTTCTCTCCATGCAAGTCATGGGGTTCTCTTTCGCCCTTTATGGTGGATATTTCCACGGCATCGACCCCGGCATCAGGCAGATGATCCAATATTTTGCCGCGGCAGTCGCCACTCCCGTTATCTTCTATTCTGGATGGCCCTTTCTATCAGGTGCGTGGCGTAGCTTGAGAAATCGTGCACCAAGCATGGACCTGTTGATCACGCTCGGTGTCATGACCGCCTATAGTTACAGCATCTACGCCCTTATTGCAGGCGGAGAGGTCTATTTTGACACCGCCTCAATGATCATTACCTTAATCCTGCTCGGACGATTATTTGAAGGGTCTGCACGAAACCGATCCATCTCCGGCATTGACAAACTCTTACAACTTGCACCTGACTCGGCAAATCTCCTTGAGGGTGAAAAAGTACAGGTTGTCGCCAGTTCAAGGCTGACACCGGGAGATACTATTCTGGTTCGCCCGGGAGAACGCATTCCGGTTGATTGCCAAATTCTCGAAGGCACAACGGAACTGGATGAAGCAACGATAACGGGAGAACCTTTACCGGTACTGCGACAAGCAGGTGACTCTGTTTCTGCTGGAACGCTGAACATTTCCTCATCGATAAAACTCGCCGTTGAACGGGTTTCAGCTGAATCATTCATTTCCCGCATGGCACAGATGGTCGAAGAGGCTCAAAATCGCAAGGCGCCGATCCAATCTCTGGCAGATAAGGTTGCAACATTATTTGTTCCCATTGTCACCCTGATCGCTGCCGGGACCTGGCTGTTCTGGTTCTCCAGAGAAGTCCCGCCCACAGAGGCCTTACTGAATGCGGTTTCCGTCCTGATCGTTGCCTGTCCTTGCGCACTTGGACTGGCAACGCCTACAGCAGTTCTGGTTGCCTCGGGGAGTGCCGCATCGCGTGGAATTCTTTTTCGTGGCGGTGATATCCTTGAAATGTCGGCTCGCATCAACACAGTTGCCTTCGACAAAACCGGAACCTTGACTCTCGGCAAACCAACGATCGAACGAGTCATTCTTTTTTCAGGACAAAGTGAGGAGAACGTTTTAAAGGTTGCCTGTCAGGCAGAAAGTGGCTCCAACCATCCAATCGCCATCGGTATCATCTCCAGAGCAAAAGACTTGGGGATCTTTTCTGAAGCGGCAGAATCAGTGGAGACGGTTCCTGGCCGAGGATTAAAACTAGTTGGCAAGGACGGCAGAATCCTTGTTGGCAGTCGCGCCTTTCTCTCAGAAAACAACATCACTCTTCCACATGTTGAATCGGGAGCCCTGACAGAGGTTTACGTCAGTCTTGAAGATAACTGCCTTGGAGTTCTGCTGATTCACGACCCTCTGCGCGAAGAAGCGTCAGCTACGGTAAAAAAATTGCAGGAGCTTGGTTTACACACGGTCCTGCTCACCGGAGACCGTCTCGAAACAGCAAAAGGAATCAGCACTAAACTCGCAATCCCCGAATACCACACAAACCTTCATCCGGCAGACAAGTCTCGTTGGATTGAGAAGCAACAGGCCGAAGGGGATAAGATCATGATGGTCGGTGACGGCATTAACGATGCTCCCGCGCTCTCTTTAGCCGATGTTGGCTGTGCCATGGCTGGTGGTACCGATATCGCTCTTGAGACATCAGACCTGGTCTTAACGAAACCTGACCTTGGTCGTCTTTATGAATCTATTTTCATTGCACGAAAAACACTCCAGGTCATCAAGCAGAATCTTTTCTGGGCCTTTGCCTATAACTTTGTCACCATACCCTTGGCAGCCAGTGGAACCTTGGCCCCGGTTTGGGCAGCAGTCACCATGGCGAGTAGTTCAGTGATCGTTGTCAGCAATTCCTTACGTCTTGGAAGGATCATCCGCCGCACTTTTTCAGTTGCCAAAGACCCGACAAACAATTAAGGTTCTCCAATGTTAAAGTCAATTATTATCCTGATTGTCCTTTCACTATGCATCGGTATCGCGGCATGGCTCTTCTTCATTGGGGCTGTTAAACGCGGAGATTTTGACGATGTCGAAGGTCCAAAATATCGCATGCTCGATGATGACGATCAGGAGTCCCAAGGAGAGGACCATGACCGCTAAGAAATTTGTTACTAAATACTTGTTTGTCGCATCACTTGTTCTACTCTGCTCCGCTGTTTATGCAAACGCTAGCGAAACCCGCATCGAAACAAGTCTGTCAGATGGTGGCAAAGCAACCATCTTTTTTTCAGACAGTCCACTCAAAACAATGACTGAAATACCCTTTGCCATTGTGCTGAAGAGCAACTCTGGCGAAGGCATCAAGAGCGCTGAGCTAGAGCTTGATCTGACCATGCCTTTTATGCCGATGCCACCCAATACACCAAAAGCATCGTGGCAAGAGGAGGCATATCGAGGAACAGCCATCTTCACCATGGCCGGTGCTTGGCAGGTTAACGTTGACATCAACTACCCAAACGGCACAGAGACAGAAAAAATCATTTTTGACATTGAAATGGTTGTCATGAAATGAGCGAGTCTCTCATTTATATGGCATTCGTCACCGGGCTTCTCGGCGCCGGTCACTGCATTGGTATGTGTGGTGGATTGGTGAGTGCACTATCACTCTCTGAAGCTGGACAAAAAGGAGGTTGGTTCTTTCACCTTCTCTACAACGTTGGGAGAATAAGTACCTACACCTTTATCGGCGCCGTTGTGGGCTGGCTCGGCTCCGCCCTTGCTTATACCGACCGGTTTAAGATGATCACCAGATCACTGCTGGTTTTCTCCGACATATTTGTCATTCTGGTCGGTTTAGGTACAGCAGGTTTGTTTGTCTGGCTCAACGTTTCCAAGCTCGACTTCCCTGGTCCAATGCGAGCCATGACCCTTGCTGTAGGAGGTTTACGGCGACTGCCACCAGCCCTTGCAGCCCTTCCTCTTGGGCTACTTTTCGGATTCATTCCTTGTGGATACCTGTATGCCGTCGCAATCACGGCGGCTCAAAGCGCCAGCGTTACAACCGGCGCTTTAATGCTTTTTGCCTTCGGCCTGGGAACAGCGCCATCTTTACTTCTCTTCGGTGGTGCCGCACACTGGATCAGCGGCAAGGCACGCAAGTGGATGTTGCGCATCGCGGGCCTCCTTGTCGCAGGCATGGGGGTTATCAACTTAATAAAACATTTACGCATGATGGGTTGGTTTTCCTGATCAACGACTGTCGACATTCGGATAACTAAAAAAGGGGCCGGACCTATACAGGTGCAGCCCCTTCTTATTGACAAACTTCACTTGGATATCACGTGGGGCTTGTTATTGCACAGACTTGATCTTCATTAATCAACTTAGTTTAAAGGCAAAATCGGCGGTTTGCGTACCGCCAGACGCCATACTTATTGCCCGGCAGCAAAAGTATGCAAAAATGCCACCTCCTTGCGGAGGGCAATTCCTTTGCGGAGAGTCCGAAACATTTATCACCCTGAATTGCTTTATGAAAGGGTTATCTGTTCTCCAGAACTCGGGCCTCTTTTGAGGCCCTTTCTGTTGTGTTGTCTCTTTAATGTTCTGCCTGTCTCAACAGACTGAGTTGTCAATCAAGCGTTACTGCACCAGCTTATCACTTTGGCCGATCTGAAGAAGACCTCAAGGGCCTCGGGGTTGACGGGAGAAGCGTAGACTCCGAAAGGGTTCTACCTTTGACACATATCAGCAGAGTACTTCGAGGAAGAAATGCGTAACCGCTTATGGCTCTGTTGCGCCTAGACCTTCGTGCAAGACAAAAGAAAGAACCGGCGGTTCGCGTACCGCCAGACGCCATACTTATTGCCCGGCAGCAAAAGTATGC
>CBDUFN010000122.1:0-8277 GCA_965366475.1 uncultured bacterium
CTTTGTTACCAGCGGCAGCATCACTGCAACGATCGATGCTACGAGTATAGCCACTGCTAGTGGTAATGGCACGGATGGTTCTGCCTCGGCGTTTGTTGAGTATGCAATTTATGTTTACGGTGTTGATGCTTCTAATATTGAGCCAGGAGGCAGCCTGACTAACAGCGGTATGATCAGCGCAGCAATCAATGCACAGGCGACAGCGAACGGAACAGATTATGCCTACGCATCTATCACAAGCGCTTATTCCGCTTACGGTATTGATATGTCTACTGTTGAGGGCACGTTCGATAACAGCGGTAGCATCACAGCCAGCATCGATGCCGTGGCCACAGCGACTGCCACCGGAGACGGTACGACAGGTTATGCGAATGCAGAAGTGACCGATGCCTCTTATGCTTACGGCATCGACATGGGCTCTTTAGATAACGGCGCTACCTTCACCAACACCGGTCTCATCAGCGCAACCATTAATATGAACGCAACGGCCGTAGGAACAACTTCAGCGGATGCCGAGGTTTCAGGGTCAGATGCCTATGGCATTGACATGAGTACCGTTGATGGCACGTTTACCAATAGTGGCACTATCTCTGCTGCTATCAATGGATCAGCAACTGCAACCGCCAGCGATGCGTCAGCAACTGTTTACTATGCCCAAGATGTTTATGGCATTGACATGTCGAGCCTTGATTATGGTCGAACCTTTACGAATAGCGGCATAATCAGCGCAGCCTCTAATGCTGTTGCAACAGCAAACGGTATTACTAATGCTTATGCCTCTGTCTACGAAGCCAGCTCCGTCTATGGCATAGATATGGGTACTAACTACGGAGTGTTGGACAATAGCGGCAGCATAACAGCCAGTATTGATGCCACGGCCACGGCCACGGCCACCGGAAACGGTACAACTGGAGATGCCTCCGCCTACATCGAATATGCTGAATATGCGTATGCGATTGATATGTCAGATATTGATACCAGTCGCACCCTGAATAACAGCGGTACAATCAGTGCCTCGATCAACGCTGCTGCCGTTGCAAGCGGGGTCTCTGATGCTGATGCTCTTGTCTCGACCGCGTACTCAGCATATGGTATCTACATGGGTACCATTAACGGTACTCTCGATAACAGCGGTAGCATCACTGCCAGCATCGATGCTTTGGCGTCTGCAACAGCGAGTGGTAACGGGACTTCGGGCTCAGCTTCTGCAACAATCTATTATGCTGATTATGCTTATGGTATTGATTCCAGCGGTATTGGCACGAGAGGCTTGCTGAACAATACAGGTCTTATCAGCGCTACAATCAATGCCGATGCCATTGCAATGGGAACGAATTATGCCTATGCATATGTAGATTCTGCAACAGAAGCATATGGTGTTGACGTGGGTGGTACATTGAGTGGCATCCTGGATAACAGTGGTGTGATTAGTGCTGATATCGATGCCTCTGCAGTGGCTACTGCGACCGGAAATGGTACATCAGGTACTGCTTCCGCTACTGTTGACGCTTCTTATGTCTATGGCGTCGATGTGAGTACCTTGGCTTCTGGAGGTCTTTTGACTAACAGCGGCACGATCAGCGCCTCAGCAAACGCGATGGCAACAGCAACTGGTACCAAAACAGCTCAGGCTTATGCTGACGCGGAATCCGTTTATGGTGTTTACGTGAGCACTCTTGACGGTGATCTCGATAATAGCGGCACTATCAGTGCCTCTGCGAAAGCCACTGCGACCGCTTCCGGTTCTGTGACCTCAGGCTCTGCCTACGCAAGCGCTATTGGCGTTTATCTAAGTACAACCAATGCAACGGGTGTTTTGGATAACAGCGGTACCATCAGTGCGATGGCAAGTGCAGCCGGAGTGACGACCGACTCAGTTTATGCTGCCGGTGTTGATGCTTCGCTCTTTAATGGCACCCTGGACAACAGCGGCACCATTTCTGGTACAGCGTCTGATGCGGCTGATGGTTATTCCATTTACATGAGTAGCGGTACCAGCGGTATTGTTAACAACATGGCCGGTGGTCTCCTCAGTGGTAACATCTTTACTGGCGGGTCCATTGTCGTGAACAACGATGGCACGGTTGCTATTCCAGCTGGAGCTGGTGGCCAGGTCTTCGATTACAACCAGAGTGTGGATGGTGTCTTAAGCCTCGGCATTCTTAATGAAGCTCCTGGTGAGTACGGTGTCTTGACAGTCAATGGCACAGCAGACTTCGCTGAAGGAACAGTGCTCAATATCAACCTTGAAGAAGGTGTCGATTTGAGTGGTGGCGAATTCGTGGCTGACGTGATTAACGCGACAACCTTGCCAACAGCCTTCACCATGACAGACAACAGTGCCCTCTTTAGCTTTACCTCGACCATTGATGGCACGACAGTCGATCTGGATGTGGATCGTAAGTCGTTGGTTACAATCGTCAACGCTTACAGTGCTGATGGTTCAAGTGGCATCGCAAGCTTGTTGGACAGCATGTTCACTAACGGTGCTCCTGCAGGCATGGAAAGCCTCCTCTCTGCTCTGAGTCGTCTGGGTACTGAGCAACAGGTGACCGATGCTGTGAACTCCTTGGTGCCGTTGATCAATGGTGACGTGCCGCGGGCCATTATCGGTTCCGTACATGATACGACACGCATCGTCGGTGTCCGTCAGAGTGGAGGCCAGGGCCTCAGCTCTGGTGACGAAACTGCAGGCGGCAACAATGTCTGGGGTAAGATCTACGGCTTTACCGCCGAGCAGGATAACGACGGTAATTCTAACGGTTACGATGCTGACAACTACGGTCTGATCATCGGTGCAGATACTGAAGTAAGTTCCTCTACGACGCTGGGTGCGGCCATTGGCTACAGCCAGACTGATATTGACGGTGACGGCGGAAGCAATGCAGAAGTAGAAAGCTTCCAGGCGGTTGTCTACGGAACCTACAGTCTTGATGAGAATTCGGACTTGAACTGGAAGGCCGGTATCGGTACACACGAAACTGACACCAAACGTAAAATCAACTTTATGAATGCTGTTGCTAAAGGTGGTTATGACAGCTTGAGCACACACCTTGGTGTGAATGTGGATCGTGACTATGCTGTTGGTGAGAAGACAACCTTTACACCTTCTGCACGGATCGACTACACCTACGTAGAAGACGAGAGCTATACGGAAAAAGGAGCTGGCGTTCTTAACCTCGCTGTTGACAGCACTGATGTTGACGAGTTGATCTTAGGCCTCGATGGTGAAGTGGCTCACAGCTTCGGTGAGAGCACACTGGCCTCTGTTAATCTGGGTGTTGGTTACGATGCCCTCGCCGACCAGGGAAGCGTTACTGCTGCATGGCAAGGTTCCCCGACCACAGCCTTCAAAACAGAAGGTGTTGAGCCTTCAGAGTTCCTCTATGTTGGCGGTCTCGTTGTGACAATCGGTAAGTCTGACGAACTGCAGTTCGACCTTCGCTATGATCTTGAAGGACGCGAAGACTTCCTGAATCAGGCTGTTTCGCTTAAGATTAACAAACCTTTCTAAGATCCTCTAACAGTTGTAGATGTGACATAGGCAGGGTGGTGAAAGTTCTTTCACTACCCTGCCTTAACATTTGCTACAATATGTCAGCTTTAGGTTGAAAAATTCAATGAACCGAAGGTGCTTTTGGCGCTTTCTCTGGGCCTTTGGCTCAAGGGCCTATGCTCCACATTAAACCAACAGGGGATATGTTATGTCTAACAAACCGAACGTACCAAATCTGAGTGCCAGTGGCGCAACAGCAGTCAATCAGAATATTCCTATTCCTCAGGCTCTGGCCTTTGCTGCGGAAAAAATTGACAAAGGGGAACTGCAACAAGCAGAGCATATTTTGCGGCAGGTCCAGGAAAAACAGCCAGACAACCCTCATGCGTCGCACTTGCTTGGAATCATCGCCCATAGTGTTGGTCGGACTGAGCTCGGTTTGGAGTTGATTGGAAAGGCCATTGACGTTTTGCCGACTGTGGCACAGTTTCATGCCAACCGTGGCGAAATGTGCCGCCTGATGAAGCGTCTCGAAGAAGCTGTCAGTCATGGCGAGAAAGCAGTGAAACTCGACCCTAAATCTGCCTCTGCACACAGCAACCTGGGAATCGCCTATTATGACTTAAAGGATTACGATAAGGCCGAAGCCAGCCAGACCAAAGCCCTGCAATTAGCACCCAATCTGGTTCAGGCTTTAAATAATATGGGCAGTATCCTGCGGGCTCGTAAAGAAAGAGAGTCGGCCATTTCCTACTATCGAAAAGTTCTGGAAATAAACCCAAATTATCTCGAGTCGATCAATAACCTTGGTGCTCTGCTCATCGAAGAAGATGAAAAGGATGAGGCGATTAAGACTCTGGTCAGGGCTTTAAAGATCAATCCAAATTATGCTGATGCACATAACAACATTGGCAACGCCTTCCTCGCGAAGGAAGACTACGAGAAAGCTATGGTTGCTTATAACAAAGCAATCAGCCTCAAGTCGGACTATCCTGAGCCGCTTCTGGGTATTGCTCGAATCTATAAAGAAAAAGAGAAGTTGGAAGAAGCCGTTGTTACAGCCAACCGAGCTCTGGAATTGAACCCGAAGAAGGCGGAAACCCAAGCCTTGTTGGGTGACATCTATCTTAAGCAGGCAAAATATGAAGAGTGTGAAGCGGCTTATCGGCAGGCGTTGTCTCTTGATGATGACCTGCTTGTTGGCCACCTTGGCTTAGGGCAGTTGCAGATGGAGTTGGGCAACATGGATGCAGCGGAAGCCCAATTTAAGCGCGGCATGGAAATCAGCCCTGATGAGGTTGCTCCCTATGTTTTTATGGCGCAGGCACGCAAGATCAAGCAGGATGACCCCATTCTGAAACGCCTCGAAGCTGAAGTTGAAAAGATCGACGAGCTAACAGAGTCCAAAGCGATGTCACTTCAGTTTGCTTTGGGTAAATCCTACGATGATGTTAAAGAGTATGATCGCGCGTTCCCGCATTTTATCGAAGGCTGCCGGATCAAGAGAAGCCAATTTGAATACAATATCGAAACCCAGGAAAAAACCTGTAAAAACATCAGTGAATTTTTTGTAGAAGAGACCTTCAATCGCTTAAAGGGTGGAGCCTCACCTTCTGACCGGCCTATCTTTGTTCTCGGTATGCCACGCTCAGGAACCACCTTGGTTGAGACCATTCTAGCCAGTCACCCTGATGTTTATGGCGCCGGTGAACTCTATGATCTGCTAAAAGTTGCCAATCAACCGAAACTCGGTGTTAAAAGCGAAGGTTTCCCGATCTCGATGCAAGGGTTGACGGCCGACGACGTAAAGGAAATGGGCGAGCGTTATCTGTCCGGGCTCATGAAGTATAATCGTGATGCTAAACGTGTTACCGATAAAATGCCGGCAAATTATATGGCGGTTGGGTTGATTCATCTGATGCTGCCAGAAGCAAAGATAGTGCATGTTATGCGTAATCCTGCTGATATCTGTCTCTCAAATTTCACAAAGAACTTCCATAACAGTCAGCTTCATTCCTACGATATGGTTGAGATGGGCCGTTATTATGTTAGTTATGCGAAGTTGATGGAGCACTGGCGTAAAGTTCTTCCTGCAGGTTCTTTCTACGAAGTGCAATATGAGCAGTTGGTGGCCGATGCTGAAGTTCAGAGCCGTAGTCTTGTTGAATTCTGTGGCTTGGAGTGGGATGAGGCTTGTCTGACTCCGCACAAAACGGAAAGAGGCGTTAAGACGGCAAGTGTAGCTCAGGTTCGCCAGCCGGTTTATACCAGTTCCGTGGAGCGTTGGCGTCGTTACGAAAAACATTTGCAGCCACTGATAGAGGCTTTAGGTGAGTATGCTCCGGCAGGGAAATAGCTCGTGCGGGGATTTTTAAAGTCCCTTGCTTTGCTCCTGATCCTCTTGGCTTGGGGGTGTGCCTCTGTGCCTTCAGTGGAACAGAGACTCTCAGCTGCAGAAAGTTTAATTGAAACCAAAGGGTGGTTGCGTCGGAATATCGACGCACCACCTTTTGTTTTGAGAGCTTACCTGAAGGGATCCTCTCCAGAGGGGCAAGTCTCCGCCCAGAGAACTCTGACTGTCTATATCGAGGGCGATGGCTATGCCTGGCGGACAAGATCAAGTCCATCTTCTAACCCGACACCGATCGACCCTGTGGCTCTCCGATTGGCTCTGCAACACCCCGATGGCCCAGTGGCCTACTTGGCCAGACCTTGTCAGTTTGTGGGTTCAGAAGCCTATTCAGGATGCGAAGAAGATTTTTGGACCTCTCGACGTTTTGCCCGTGACGTTGTTGATTCGAGTTCCTTTGCGATCTCTGTGTTGATGAACGAAGTTGGAGCTACGTCTGTGCAGTTAATCGGTTATTCGGGAGGAGGGGCGGTTGCTGCCCTGGTTGCTGCGAAACGTGATGATGTTGTGCAATTGGTTACGGTTGCTGGAAATCTGGATCACGCAACGTGGACAGAATCCCATTCCGTAACACCTTTGTCGGGATCGTTGAATCCGATTGATTATGTCGAACAGCTCTTAAGGGTTTCTCAGGTGCACCTGGTTGGTGGAGATGATGAGATTGTTCCTCCCGTTATTGCAGAAACATATCAACAGAGCTTTCCAGAAGATCAGAAACCCTTCGTAAAAATTTTACCGGAATATACGCATCGTTGCTGCTGGGTCGATGATTGGCCAGAAATATTGAAGTTACTTACAGCTGAACAGAGTAAAGAATCACAGTAGAACCTTTAGCTTTTGGAGGTTGAAAAGAGGAAGGGTGCTTTTAGATTTTGAACTGAACTTGAGAGAGGCCCTTCCCAACCAAAGCTCTGGTTGAAAAGGGCCTTCTTTTTTCGAATGATTTATCCCGTATAGTTCGGTGCTAGTTGCTGCAAGGTGTCGTTGATTGTTTGAGCAGGACACTTGCTGTGTGCTTCTACGGACTTGTCAAGATAGGACGTTGTGACGAAGTTCGAACCTTTGATTTCGAAACTATGGGTCCAATTGATTTCAAGAGTCTCTTCAGTTTCTTCAAGAACTGTTTCTGTTGAGACACCTTTTTTGGCAACGATCAACGCATCTTTTTCTGTTAACTCGAGAAGCCAAGCATCACCTTCGATCGTAGAGAAAAAGATGAATGCTCCAAGAAGTTTAAAGGTCTTCTTCTTTTTGGCCGCACGGGCCTGTAGTTTGGCAATTTCATTGGTAATGATGCCGTCTTGAGACGAATCGTCTGTTTTTTGTGTTTCAGGCTCGTCAAGCAGTAAGCAACACTTCTTATGCTTGAGGCCGCTTCCGCAGGGGCATGGATCGTTTCTACCGGTCTTTTTCATGTCAATCTTACCCGTTCGCAATAAGTTCAAATAATGAATACATCGGTAATTATATAAACAGTTCTACACTTTTTATCCTGTTTTTCATCTGTCGCTAAAAATACCATAGTGGTGGCTTTTTTTTCAAGCTAAAGACTTGATTTTGCATGGGTTCGTGCCCATGCAGCAAATAAACGAAACGCCGCAGCCAAAAATGGCTGCGGCGTTTTTAAGAGTGCCTGAATATTTCTATCTTTACAGCTTAATCTTGCGAAATCTTGAGTACGATTTTACCGAAGTGTTTGTCCTCTTCCATCATGCGGTGCGCATCGACAATCTCATCGATGGTAAAGGCTTTTTCAATGATCGGAACAATGGTGCGATCGGCGAATTTCGGTAATGCCCGACGAGTGAACTCAGCAACGATTTCGGCTTTTTCCGGAACCGGTCGGGATCGAAGTACGGAACCGATGATTTGCTGACGTTTGACCATCATCAGGGCCAGGTTGAGTTCTGCTTTAATACCACTGATAATGCCGATGATAACCAACTTGCCTTTGTAGGCGAGTGATTTCATGTTGGGTCCGAGGTACTTGGCTCCAACGTGATCGAGGACCAGATCGACGCCCTTCTTCTTGGTGAATTCTTTTACAATATCAGTGAAGTCTGGGTTTTCGAGATAATTGATAACAAGGTCGGCGCCAAGCTCTTTGACACGATCTATCTTTGAAGGATGGGCGGTGACAATCAAGGTGCTGTTTGGTGTGAGAGCTTTGCTCAACTGAATTGCTGCTGTGTTTACGCCACCACCACCACCGTGCAGAATGGCGGTCTGTCCGTCCTGAAAGTCGCCGATCATGAAGACATTGAGGAAGGCCGTAATGTAAGACTCACAGATGCAGGCCGCCTCTTCAAAACTGACGTTATCAGGAATACGCATCAGGTGGCTTGCGTATGCGACTGCATATTCTGCATAA
>CBDUFN010000123.1:0-8169 GCA_965366475.1 uncultured bacterium
CCTGCCCCGGTGCCACCTGAAATCATGATGTTGAGCTTAGCTTTAACGCATCCAGCTAAAAGTTGAGCGATTTCCGGTGTTAGAGCCTTGAAATTGATCAAATCTTCCATTTGAAGAGGACTAACAGCAAATCGTCTGATAGAAAGAATCGGGCCATCAATCGCAAGAGGGGGGATAATTGCGTTGACACGAGACCCGTCTGGTAAACGGGCATCCACCATCGGTGTGGACTCATCAATGCGTCGACCGATTCTGGAAATGATTCTGTCGATAATATTCATGAGGTGCGCATTATCAACGAACCGTGATTTTGTCTTTTCCAATAGGCCGAAACGCTCAACGTAGATATTCTTGTATGTGTTGACCAAAACATCACTGACGGTTGGGTCTTTGAAGAAAGGCTCAAGTGGGCCAAGGCCCATGAGTTCATCAACGATCTCACTTGTTAAAGCAAGCTTTTCTTCACTGTTCAGTAATACATTCTCTTCTTGAAGGAAATAATCTACGACACTTTCAATCTCTTGACGTATTTCTGCAGGTTCCAAGCTGTCCAGTGCGGCTAGATTTGCTTCTTCAACTAAACGACCGTGAATGTTTCGTTTTATTTCATAAAACAGATTTGCTTTCTCAGGGCTTGGTTGAAATGTGTCACCGCCTGAGGACTCTGAAGTCTTTCTATTAAGTAAGTCTTTTATCGCCACAAAAGTCTCCTAAAGTGCTTTTCCAAAGGTTCCACGGATGCCTCTGAAGTCTGGCTCATCCATTTGGTTTAATATTTTCTTTGTGAGTTGCTGGATGTTTTTTGAAAATGGTGCCCCTGGCTGAAGCTTTACTAATGGAATCCCACGGTTTATTGAAGACACAATTTCAGAAAAATCATTTGGAGTTAACCAGTAGACGGGTTTCTCAAAGTTTTTTTCTATTTCCTTGAGCGAAAGCGCGCCGCCTTTGATGAATCGGTTGATAATAATTTCAACCTTGTTGAGATCTATACCTAATTTCTGTATTAGTTTGCATAGCCGAACAGTGTTGCGAATAGACGGCACCGACATATCAGTGATTACAAAGACTTTATCTGACCTTTTAAAGGCCTCCATTGTCGTTTCGTTAATGTGCATTGAGGCACAATCAAGAACAACATAATCAAAAAGCTTTTTCGCTAAATCCAGAATGCTTCTCACGTGTTCTGCTGTAATATCTTCACTGTCTTCCGGATTTTGTGGCGCGGCCAAAAAACTGAGCCCGGTGTTGTGACTGGTCATCGCGCCGCGCAAGAAAGAAACATCTAGCCTGTGAATGCTCTCACATATATCCATTATTGTTGTTTGTGGAACAATGTCCAAAAGGACTGAAGCATCACCAGATTGAAAGCACATATCAAGAAGAGAAACCGCTTTTTTCTTGCCGTCAGCAAATGACGCCGCAATGTTAACTGCTAAAGTTGTTGCGCCTACACCGCCCTTACTACTGATAACGCTGTATACGCTACCTTGAGCCAATTTACCGGAATTTGCCATTCTTGCTCGAATCTCTTCGATAGCATTATGCAGGACTTTTTCCTCTATAGGCTGAACGAGATATTCAGAGGCTCCCGCCTTCATGGCTTCTATAATTTGTTGAGGATCTTTATTGTCGGAGACGACAAAGATTGAGGTTTGCGGGAAATTGATTTTGATGGTGCGTATTCGGCTAAAGAGGTTCCCGCTTTGTAGGTCGTCATCAATGACAATGATGTCAGGTGCTTCTTGTTTTCCTGTTTTCCCTTGCTCTGCAGTCGATCCAGTCCATTGCAGAGTTTTAACTCCAGGCAGGCTTTTCGTATATTCCAAAAAGGCCTTGGTTTGGCTAGCTTGGGTCAGCTCAAATGCGACAGTGAGTTCTTTAGTCATGCTATTTCTCTCAAGTATTCATTCTTAAGTTGATTACAGTTAAGTCTAAAACAGTTCTCCTGATTAGCAACCCAATCGTGGCTTTTTCACCACATTAAATACCTGTTATTATTAGGTAAATCTTATTATTGGTGGCCCTTAAATGTTAGTTTTAGCCGTTGTTTTTTCCATTATTTACTCTTTCTCTCTTTCTGTTGATTCGTACCTTCCCCTGCTGAAATTGTTATCAGGAGCATTGTCAATGTCTCGGTCAAATGAGTATTGATAAGTTTCCATGATCTTCTCTGAATGAATCCCTGCCATTCCTGTAGGGACCTGTTCTGCGTAGCGATAATCCTTATAAGCGATTTGCTGGCTGAACGCATCATTTTGCGCTTTGCCATGCTCATAATCGACGTAGTAGGCCTCTTCAGTAATTGCACAGCTAACGAGAAGAGTCATGATTGCCAGAATAAAGGTCATCTTATACATGAGAAGTCTCCTTATTGCTCAATGTGCCCGAATGAACCTTCCAGGCCACCCGTAGAGTTTAGTGAAAAATTATGGCTGGATAAACGCGATGGATCATCGGCCTTACGCATGCCCTCTAGCTTGCCTAAGAGATAAAACTCAAACCTGTTGGGTGGCTTCACAAACTCCCCAGGATAGCTGATCAATCCTTCTTTAGTCGGAGTCGTCAGGTGTGGAGTGATCGCGATCATTAAATCTGATTTTCTGTTCTGGTATGAGCTGCTCCTGAATAAAGCCCCTAGTACCGGGATATCTCCAAGGAGTGGCACTTTGTTGACTGCGTCAACCATATTGTCACTCAACAGACCAGCCAAGACGAGAGTTTGTCCATCATGGAGCTGTGCGCTGGTTTCGAGTTCACGTGTGTCAACCAGTGGAAGTTTGCCATTTGGAGAGTCAACCGTGCCGGTGATTTCGGAGATGGTTGGAGCCACTCTTAGAGTGATTAACCCATTGCTCTGCACGATGGGAGTAAATTTCAGAGAGACACCGAATTCTTCAAATTGGACCTCATCAACTCTATTACCGTCACCATCAAGAGCCGATGTGATGTAAGGGAATTTTCCACCAGCCAAAAATTTGGCTTCTTGCCCGCTGAGTGCAACCAGGCGTGGTTCAGCCAAAGTATTTGCTAGCCCTTCACCCTCTAAGAATTCAAGGGCGAGGCCAACATTGTCAATTTTTAGTAGAATGTTTGCAAAGTCGCCGACAAAATCTGTAACTATTGCGCCAGAATCGGTGCCTGAATAATCGGGGAAGGTCGCTTCACCATCTGGGCCTGCTTTGTTCCAGTCAACAAAAGTTCCGCCTTCTCTTTCAGCCCCCCCAACAAAGCCACCAAAATCATCACCGAGTTTAAAATATGATACGCCTGCAGACCAGTTCATTGAACTGTCTCTGTTAACTTCTGCGATTTTTACTTCAAGTAAGACTTGGTGAATGTTGCTAACATTTAATAGGTTTGTAATTCTGTTGATGTTTGTTTTGGTCTTGCCCGTTGTACTGGTATCTCCTGACTCAGAAGATTCGTCTCCATCTGAACTCCCGGCGGTACTCAAGCCTCCTTCGCCAGCGGCGACCATACTGGTCCCGCTTGCCTCTGAGGGTAAGAAGCGTTCCGCTAGCCTGATGGCTTGTTCTACAATTTCAGGTCCTGACACCGTTCCCGAGAGAACAATCCCATTGTCTGCTCCATGAACCTTTATATCTTGATTTGGGAAGTGGATTGAAATCTGTTTCTTTAGGCCGGTCAGGTCATATGAAACAGTAATGTCTATCTCTGCTGTCGCTTCTTTTTTGATTTTGTCCCACACCGTCACAGTGCAATAGCCTGGTCTTTTGCCTCTGATATATATTTCATCTTCTTTAAATGGCCTTGCGTGGACAATGTCGCTTTCAGAAATATAGATCTTAATATCCTTGCTGATGTTTTTGATTTTTAGAATCTTGGAGCCTCCAGGCTTTAGAAAAAGAATGTACTTGTTATCTTCTTCAGCCAAGGCATTGTCTGGGATAGCCAGCAATAGTGCAAAAACAGATATAAACAAGAATGTTGAAATTTTAAGTAGTTGTTTCATTTGCGCCTCCAGAACCTGAAAGGTGTAATTCCTAAGAAATTATTTTTTGTCATATTTAAAAGTGTAATTTTCAGGCTTGCGGTCACCTTGAATCAACTCAACTTTAAATGTATCTGTTGCCTTCTTTTTTACATAACGTCTGGCAACCTTCTTTGTTGCCTTTTTTTCCGGTTCTGGTTGAATTTCTTCGTCTTCTGCCGGATTCCTTAATACCAGGTGGATTGGTCCTTTGTTCACTGTCTCCGCAAGCTTTTCTGCTTGCTTTTGCTGCAGCTTGAGGGTGACTGTTTTAACCAACTTGGCCTTACCTTCTTCGACAAAGGTTTCTTGAGCTATTGCCAGAACTTCAATACTTTCTAAAACGGTGTTGGCGACTTTTGCCTTGCCTTGAATGGAGATGACATCGACGAAAGTGTTGGGAAGAATAAAGCCCCCAACGCCAACAACCTCATCGACTCTTATCGCCATAGCTCTCATCCCGGGGTCTATAAGAGCGATTAGCCCTGCTCCGGAACCTGGTGCGGCAAGCTCGGCAGAAACAACCGGCATTCCAGCTGTCATTCTGGTAATAGCCACTCGGCCTGTAACAGCCTTGATGTCGGTGAAGGAGCCTTTAGGTATGTTTGCCTTTGGCCAATCCGCAAGTGTCAGATTGGTTTCATTTAAAATTGTTCCCATATTTAAGTCTTGACCGGTAATAACGATTTTGCCCAGAGGGATTTGTTCTTTAATGACGACTGCTTCTTTGGTCACTTTTGTGCTGAGCCACTGGTTTGCGAGAAGTACGGCCGCAATACCAAAGACAACTGCGACGGCCAGAGCGATAAGAGTGCCATACTTTTTCATTGCGTCCTCCTAGGCAGGTTACTAGTTTCAGTGATTAAAGATTCGCCCCTTAGCGGGAAATTTTGCATGTCATTTTGAATTTATAAAGAATCTTAAGTTAACAAAATTACTATTTAATTAAGATTATAAAGTATTTTTTTGTGATCGCATCTAATTAGGTGAAAAATCATCTGGACACAATTAATAAGGTCTCAAATGAGAGATCCACTTGTCAGGTAATAGTAGTAACCAAATGCTATAGCTGCAGCATAAGGAAAGCGTAAGGACTCTTTTTTGTCGTTGGGAAGGAATGATGTGTCTTTGGTTAGAGCTGTTGCTTTCACAGAAGTCCAGAATTGACGCACTTTTTCGGTAAAGTTTCTATTTGAAATGTAGTGAAGAATAGCCATCGCACCGCCGAAGAATGCCATGTAAATAAAAACATTCAGAATCGCCCAGGGGCCAACAACGGCTCCAATTGCTCCAAGAGCTTTTACATCCCCGGCGCCAAAGCCACCCATGAAATAGGGGATAAGGAGAAGAGCAATGCCAAGAGTAAGGCCCGTGAGGCTGTGCGCACACCCTGACCAGCCTTGAGTGGCTGTATGAAAAGATATGCCTGCAAGGGCAAGAGATAAGTTGAGAAGATTGGGGATCTTCGATTTGTGTGTGTCTGTGACACAGGCGAGAATAAAATAAATTGAGGTGGCAACAATGAGTAAATCGGTTCGATTCAGAATCAGGAAATAGGACGAAATGAATGCTGCTGTATATCCAGTTATATACCTGAAATAGTCCCTATTTCCAAATCCCCCCAAAGTTACCACCTCATCAACATGTTGTACTGATAGAACGTGCTCGTTGTTTGCTATGAAGGCATTGCGTCTGCTACTGCCTGGAAAGCGTTATTTACCTTGTTGCCAAGAATTTGAATGACAGCAATCGCAACAACAATGATCAGAACAAGCATAACGGCATATTCAACAGCTGTAGCGCCTTCTTCTTCTTTGATGAACTTCATAAAATGTTTTTTGATATTCATGAACTTTTCCTCCCTCGCAGTTTGATTGATTAGAATCCCTATCCCGATTTGGTAAAAGGATAACCGTACTCTTTTTCCTGTCAAGCTGAGCACTAATTGATTGAACGTAAATCTCCATAAATTCTAACTGACTACATATGTAAATATATCTAAAGTTATACTTCCTAAAGCCTCTTTTTGCCGCCTGATGTCAATCATTGTCTATTCTTTAAATTGACGCTTTTATAGACATCGGTCTTGTTTGTTGGTAAATATTTCCTGTGGGCTTTTAGTAAACGATTGAGGAGTAAAATGAATGTTGTCATTTAATGAAACGAATGAAATAAGCGGTTTGAAAAATGCAGCTCAATTAATTTGTGTCGCGGCTCGAACTGCCCCAAAAGGAAAGGGCAAAGACCTCCTGGTTACGGCTATGGTTACTGAGAATGATATAGCTCTTTTGCAACAGCAGATGAGAGTGATCGGAGAGCGAGACAATGTCCCCTTCTTTTTGCGTGATGCTGATAATCTGGATCATGCTCCTGTTGTGATTCTTCTCGGTACCCGTAAAGAACCTTTACAGATCCCTTCTTGTGGTTATTGCGGATTCTCAGATTGCTCAATGATGCTTGATGCAGGTGGTACTTGCTCCTTCAATTCTGGTGATCTCGGTATCGCTGTTGGTTCGGCTGCTGCTATGGCTGCTGATTTTCGTATTGATAATCGGATTATGTATTCAGCCGGGAAGGCTGCTGTTGAATTGAACTTGATGGGGGAGGATGTCAAGATTGTTTACGCTATCCCTCTGTCGGCCAAGGGTAAAAATCCTTTCTTTGATAGGGGATGAACCTCTGAAGGGTTAAAGGACTTCTTAATTCTCTGAGTGCTGATTTAAGTCTGTTGCTGACGGTGCATAAAAGCTGTGCAAGTTTGTTTGACGTTGCTTTATTTATATGCAGAGAATGCTGTTTGACTGTTAAGATTTTTTCTTGGTAATGGTTATTTTTTTACGCCTTTTTGTACTTAAAATCAGCTACTTGAGGTTGTTCTGTGTGGTGCTCTGATTTTAGGCAAGCTATTTGCTATGGTGTAAAGTAGCTTAATCAGATATGTTTTGTTGTCTTTTTTAATACAGTATTGACATTATCAATTGTAAGTGAGGAGTTCCAATTATGAGGAAAGTCGAAGCTATCATCAAACCCTTCAAACTGGACGAAGTGAAGGAAGCATTGAATGAGATCGGGATTCAGGGGATTACGGTCAGCGAAGTAAAAGGTTTTGGTCGTCAGAAAGGCCATACTGAATTATATCGCGGTGCAGAATATGTTGTCGATTTTATCCCCAAAATCAAGATGGAAATTATTGTTGCCGATGAGGTGGCTGCCAAAGTTGTTGAAGTGATTGGTGAGTCTGCTAAAACGGGTCGGATTGGCGACGGCAAGATTTTTGTAACTTCGGTAGATGAAGTTGTCAGAATTCGTACAGGTGAGACGGGTGATGACGCCCTCTAAATAAGAAGCTTTTAGTATTTTTTCTATTACAACTTAGCAAGTAATCTCAAAGGAGAAGGTGAACACGATGAGCCCACAAGAAGTAGTCAAATTTGCTCAAGACAATGGTTGTAAAATGGTCGATTACAAGTTCCTCGACTTTGTCGGTATCTGGCAACATTTTTCCACTCCTATCGCTGAATTCAGCGAGGACACATTTGAAGAGGGGATCGGATTCGATGGCTCCTCGATTCGCGGTTGGCAGCCTATCCATAACTCAGATATGTTGATCATGCCAGATCCTTCTACTGCCAAGATCGACCCTTTCGTCAAGGTTCCGACTCTCAGCCTGATCTGTAACATCATTGATCCAATCACCAAGGAAGGTTACACCCGAGATCCTCGTTTTATTGGCCAGAAAGCGGAAGCTTACCTCAAGTCGACCGGTCTTGCTGATACTGCTTACTTTGGCGTTGAACCGGAGTTCTTCATCTTTGATGATGTTCGCTACGCGTCCTCGGCAAATGAGTCTTTTTACTCTGTAGACTCTGTCGAGGGGACCTGGAACACGGGCCGTGAAGAGTTCCCTAATCTCGGTTACAAGCCTCGCCACAAGGAAGGTTACTTCCCTTGTGCTCCGACTGATTCTTGCGTTGATTTGCGTAATGAAATGGTTGAGGTTCTGCAAAGCGTTGGTATGACGATTGAAGCTGTCCATCACGAAGTCGCTAGCGGCGGTCAGAATGAAATCGATATGCGTTTCGATTCGCTGCTCGCAATGGGTGATACCCTGCAGTGGTTCAAGTACATCGTCAAGAACGTTGCCTTCGCCAATGGCAAGACAGTCACTTTCATGC
>CBDUFN010000124.1:0-8087 GCA_965366475.1 uncultured bacterium
AGCCGTTGAGAGCCTCAAGACGGGATCGCGTCCGCCGTATCCCTATTCGGACGTGCGATTGCTACCCTATCTGCAGCATTCGTTTTGGTTTTTGCCCAATGTGGCGGCATGCCATGCGATGGCAAATCTCTTGGCCGAAAAGCACAACACGTTCTGGCATGATTATGACGTGGTCGTTTCCGCCGGTGCGTCGGCAGGCATCGGCCTTGAAGCCTTGCCTCCTGTGCGTAAGGCGATTGGGAGCGGATTCGACACCAAGACAATCACGCTTTCGTGCGGCAAACTCACCACGGGCGTCACCGTGAAGCAGTGGACATCCATCCTAATGCTTCGCAACCTGAAATCTCCTGAGACTTACTTCCAGGCGGCGTTCCGGGTCCAATCGCCGTGGTCCATCAAGAACCCGAACGGCGACAATCCGAACGAAGAGGAAATCCTCAAACCCGTCTGCTTTGTCTTCGACTTTGCTCCGACGCGCGCATTGCGGCAGCTTTCAGAATACGGGATCGGACTGTCGCCCAACGAGCCAAACCCGGAAAACGCCGTGAAGGACCTCGTGTCCTTTCTGCCGGTGCTCGCCTACGACGGCGCGAACATGACACAGATCGACGCGGGTGGCATTCTCGACATCGCCATGGCCGGGACTTCGGCCACGTTGTTGGCCCGCAAATGGGAAAGCGCGCTGCTGGTCAACGTGGACAACGACACTCTGCGCCGCATCATGGACAATCCGGAGGCCATGTCAGCGGTGGAACGCATCGAAGGCTGGCGGTCGCTCGGCGACAACATCATCGAGACCATCATTAATAAGAGCGACAAGGTCAAAGACCTCAAGAAGAAGGGTAAGGAACGCGACCTGACTCCGAGTGAGAAGAAGGAACTGACTGCCGAGGAGAAGGAATACAAATCGAAGCGCAAACTCGTTCAGGAAAAGCTGATCAAGTTCGCGACCCGCATTCCAGCGTTCATGTACCTGACCGACTTCCGGGAAAATACTCTGCAGGATGTGATCACCAAACTTGAGCCAGACCTTTTCTTGGCTGTCACAGGATTGACGGTCGCTGATTTTCACCTGCTTGTGCGTCTGAAGGTCTTCAACACCGAGCAGATGAATCAGGCCGTATTTGCGTTCCGGCGCTATGAGGATGCTTCGTTGCGCTATACCGGCATCGAGAGCCATGAGGGCTTGTCGCACTACGGGCTATACGACACGGTGGTCGCAAGAGAGTGATTTTCAGCCAACCGCCTTCCCCGCCCGCTTCCACCCCGCTTCCACGGAATCAAAAACGGCTCGGACATTTCTGTATAAGCCGTTGTTTTCATTGGTTGCGGGGGACAGCGCCCGTGCAAAATATACTTAACTAGCATTACCCCACAACATTTGGGGTAATGCCGGTAGTTATCCACAGCCCCTAGGTTCCTGTCAAGCAATTGAAGATGGGAACACACAACTATGACAACACGATGGGGACAAGCTCGGATCGAAGTAGTGGCGCTCAAGACAGAGATTCTAAAGCGTCTCAATAGCGGTGCTACTGTAGGACAAATCTACAACGAGCTAAAAAAAGACGGTCGCGTAACAATTTCCTCGCGCCAATTCTACGCCTGGGTAAAACGTTTTCGCGACGAATCCAAACCCCCTTCAACTCAATCAGTATCGCAGACGGGAACGGGCGCTGTCCGCCCGCCGTCGCGTGAGTCCGCGGCTGCTCTTCCCATCTTCGAGCGGTCGCGGACAACCTCGGACAACTCTCAAATCATCGATGCAAGCACGAGAACACTTCCCGACGAAATGCAGTCCGGAAGTCTTGAAGATGCCTGGGCCGGAAATTTCGAGGTCGAACCAATCAACTCAGAAAGGAATACCGAAGATGGCAATAATTAATCTAACTCTGCAAGGTAAAGGCGGCGTAGGCAAATCTTACGTGGCCAGCCTTCTCGCTCAACACTACGCGAAACGCGGCGTGCCGCTGCAATGTTTCGACACGGACCCGGTAAATCGGACCTTCGCCGGTTACAAAGCCTTCAAGGCCGAAACCGTGCGCCTGGGCGAACGGCCTGACGAAGTCAATCCGCGTTATTTCGATAGTCTGGTCGAAAGGATTATGGAAGCGCCGGAAGATGGTGTTGTCGTAATCGACAACGGAGCCAGCACCTTCCTACCGCTCCTCGGCTACATGGTTGAAGCGGATGCAATAAGCCTTTTGGCAGCTGCGGGACACAACGTTCGGCTCCATGCCGTTTTGACCGGTGGTCAGGCGCTCAACGATACGATGCAAGGACTAGCGCAAGTCCTGCTCAACGTTCCCGATATCAGCGTTGTCATTTGGCTCAATGAGTATTTTGGCCGGATCGAAAAGGTCAACGGAGACGGCAAAATCGAAGGTTTCGAGCAGTCCGGCCTCTACAAGAAAAACAAGGATCGCATTCATGCACTGATCCGCTTGCCGGAAGTCCGCAAGGAAACCTTCGGACACGACATCGAGCAAATGATGCGGGCGCGGCTCACCTTTGACGACGCGGTAAAACATGCGGAATTCCCGGTCATGGCACGGCAACGCCTCAAAATGACCTGGGCGGGATTGCAGTCCGCTATGGAAAGGGCAGTTCTGTGAGCGAACTAGACGCCCTCCGCAACATCCTAAAAACCGCTGAGCGAAACGTACTCGCTCGGCGGCAAGGCTGGACCGAACTAGAGATGGCCTTGGAGAACCTGGAACGCCTCTGCAATGAAGCACGGGCGTTACAGGAAAGGTCCCGTTCCTCAGACTTCGATCTGTCGGCTTGGGTTCAGGATAGATCCAAACACGGTACTGAGGAGAGGGCTTCATGAGCGAACTTAACGCGCCTCCTCCCCCCCCAGTTCTTGGTGATGGATCTATGGAAGAGCTGCGAACTCTGCTTTGGAAGACGCACGGCATAACCGTAGATCAGCATGATCCGATCTTAATGACCTACACGATCCACAAAGTAGCACTTTCAGATTTTGAGAGGCTACTGGATCGTTATGGTCGGCGGCTATCTGAAGACACGAACGAAGCCGCCACCACTTTTGCCGACGACGTACGTCAATCAATTGAAAATCTCAAAAGCCAGGCGCTCACTGACGCGGTTCGTCAGCGCCTCACCACAATCAAAGAAACGACCGACCTCACCGATATTGCTTACGGAAAGCTGAAACAAACCGTTCGGCTTCTATGGGCGCTCACGGCTGCCAATTATCTAGCCGTGGCGATAACCCTCGGTGTGTTGGCGGTATTGACAGATTAACGACAGGAGAAAGACTCGTGAATTTCAATAGGAAACAAAAACTAGCGGCGGCTGCGGTCGTGGCTTTCGCAGCATTGACCCTTGCCGAACCCGCTTTTGCACAATCGGCGGAAGGGTGGGAGCAACCGGCAGTAAAAATAATCGAACTGTTGGGAAGCGGGTTGGTCAAGATCGGCGTCCCACTTATAGGCATAGGCATTATTGGCTTTGGACTATGGGGAGCCCTGACGGCAAGGATCGAATGGAATAAATTCGGTTATATCCTGATCGGCGGTGTCCTGGTAATGGCCGGACCAACAATGGTCAAAGCCTTACTCACGGCTGTAACTTGAAGGCCCGTAGTGCAGTGCTGGTCCAGGTTCAACGCCAGATGACCTTTATAGGCTTACCGCCGATGCTGTTGGCCATAGCAGCAGCGGCGGGAACTATCGGTGTCTTTCCCGGCATCATCTTTGAATTGCCGGTGTTGATGCTGATAGGCCTCGTGGCGACTTTTGCCATAACCTGGATCTATTTGTTTAGGCAGTGCCGGGCGGACCTTCACTTCGATAGGCAGTTGACGCTTGCCTCCAAATTTTGGGTTGGCCAGGGCGACAATCGTCATCTGTCAGCCGGAGGGCGCAGGTGATGTGGACGGAAGTCGGCACAACACTGTTGTCAGCTGGAATGGCGAGCGCCTTGGCGGTTCCAGCTGGAAGGCGTCTGTTGCTTGGTGACCTAGAGCGCGATTGGTTGCAAGACGAGCTTGGGCTTGATGGCGTCCTATCAGATAGCGCAACAGTCCGAGGAAAAGACAGCGGTCTTACCAGGATATGGAAGCTGCGTGGAATCAGCTACGACGCCAAGGTTGGACAAGAACAGCATACGCTCATGTTGAACAGGACGGCTCTCGTTCGCGAGCTCGGCAAGAAGGGCCTTGTTCTTCGTTTTATCGGCATCAAAAGAAAGCGCCCAATCAACTATGAGGCCAAATGGCCTACACCGGCGCTCCAAGAGATCGGCGAGGCAGAGGCCGCGTTATTCAGGTCGAGCTTCTATGTAGATTGGTATCTCGTGGCCAGTGGCTATTACATAAAAAATCTGATGGAAGCCGACGAAAAAATCAACGCAATGATGGGCGAATATGCGCCCCTACTGCTTGAGCGCCCGGAGGACAAAACCGCATCCTGTCCAATCACCGGATTTTTAAACGGGTTGGTGTCCGGAGAATACCGAGACGACCTTCCTCCTTTGTCACAAAATCTTTCTGGCGCTCTGCCGGGTAGCGATTTTGAATGCAGCAAACATACGGGAACCATCACCACCCATACTCCGGGTCTCAAAGTTCATAAGATCATCACGGTAAGTCAGTGGCCGGAAAGCGCCTCCGGGCGTTTGATCAGCGATCTCATGGCCATCAATGGCGATATCGAGATTTGCCAAGTATGCGAGCCCTGGGATCGGGACAAAGCAGCCCTATTGTTTAAGCGTCGCAAGCGTGGATATGCCAATGCCGTTTTTGGCAACGCGACGGCCGCAGCAGAAACGGAAGTCATTCTCAATCTTCTCGAAGAAGATGCGTTAACGCTGTTCACGGCACAATTTCAGGTATCCGTTCGAGCCGATACCGAAAGTGAGTTGAATAGTCTGGTCTCCAAGGTTTGCGAAGTGTTGGGCAACCGTCGTGTGCTGCACCAAGTGCAAACGAAGGGAGCACCGGCTTGCTGGTTTTTGAGGCTCCCAACACTCGGCCCCAGGCGCAAAAAGCTAATGCCTGGCGGACGGCAAATGGCCCCGTTGGATTTGCGCGATGAAAACATCGCGGCCCTGTGGGCGTTTCCGCATTCGGCAGTCGGCTTGACGGAAAGCCAGTACGGCAAGGCACCTGTTCGCCAGTTCCGGACACCGTCAGGCCAGGCATACGCCTTCCAATTCCAGACGGTTAACAAGAAACAGGCGCTCGGTAACTACTTGGTTTTCGCCCCTTCCGGCGGCGGCAAATCAACACTCTTGATGCACCTGCTCGGCGGATTGGCAAAGTTCGAAGACGTACCAAGCTACATATTCGATTCAAAAGAGGGGGCGCGGTTCATGATCGAAGCCTTCGGCGGAGTCTATCAAAGCTACGATAACCTTTCGTTGAACCCCCTTGATGTTGGCGAGGACAACCCGACCAACCGCAATCGGATCTACACTATCCTGCGGGCCATGGCCGGGGATATGAAGCTTTCAGCTGAAGACAAAGAAGCTCTGACGCACGCGACAGAATTAGCCTTCAAACTGGACCCGCCGCAACGAACCTTATCACACCTGTTTCCTTTCGCTTTCACGAAGCGCACCGATCTACGACGCGAGTTCGCCAAGTGGGTAATTGACGACAAAGGGAATAGAGGGCTGCACCACCATGTGTTTAATGCGGAGCATGACAGCCTCGGCGGTCTGCTGAAGCATTTTATGGTGGGCATCAACATGAACGAGGCCCTGGATGATCCGGAGCTCGGCCCGCCCGTGGTTGCCCACATTGCAGCGGCTATCGGCAAGTCGGCGGCGAACTCGGCGAGAGGCTTCAATATCTTTATCGATGAAGCGGCGAAGCTGTTGCAGAACCCAGGCTTTCGCGACTTGGCCGCAGAGATGTTCCGTGAGTACCGGAAACTAAATGGGTCGGTCGGTCTGGCCTTCCAAGACCCTGCGGCCTTGTTCCGATGCGGCATGGCGGAAGCATTCATTGAGAACACGGCGACTTTCATCTTTTTGCCCAACAGCCAAGCCAAGCCGGAAAGCTTCGAAGCCTTCAATCTCAACGACGAGCAAATGGACTTCGTCCTCGGCAGAGCGACCAAACCTAACGAGCGTCGCGTTCTCATCATCAAGCGGGATGCCTCTGTTGGTTTTGATGAAAGCGCGATCATTGATGTGGACCTAACACCGCTCGGCCAATCACTTCGCTACTACCGCGCCGGTGCCGACGCCAATCGCGATCTAGCAAGTCTAAAAGAAACCTGGGGGGACCAATGGCATCAACACCTTTAACCAAAGCTTTCACCGCGCCACAACACTCCGTAGCCGTCACAATCGTGCCGAGGGCAGAGAACCGCAAAGGCGACGACGAGGCCGGACCAAGCAAAAAACAGATAGGGCGGATTTACCGCAAATACCATCGGGCCGTACTCAATCAAGAGATCGGCACCAATACAGCCGGTGAGAATGAGCAAGAGGCCGAAGACGACCTCAAACGCACGCTTGGAAAACCGTACAGGCGAGAAAATGGAGATCAGGTCACGAAGAAAAGAGCCGATGGCCCACAAGACCAAGGCGGCAAAGAACAAGGTCGTGAATACCATAAGAATTCTACCTTCATATTGGTGTTAAAGGGTGATGAAGGTGGAAAGCACGGTGGCGAGTTGCTGCTCGCCGCCGTGCGCCTCCATCGATGCAAATACCCCGACAGCCTAGTCGCCTTTTCCAAAGAAAACCACTTTTACGATAAAGGGAGGAAGTGATGGGCAAGCCATTTGTAGAACTAGAAACCAGTCTCTCCCAACAGATTGAAGAAAATCGAACCGGCCAGCATGATTACACCTGCCAGCGCGCAACCGAGGGCAACCCTGGTCACGATATTCAGACGGGGATAGAAGCGCAAGAAGAGCAAAATGGCGATGCCTCCCATAGCCAAAGCAGCTTCTGGGAACTCATAAAGCATATCAACAAAAGTGGTTATCATGCAGATATTTCCGGAACACAAACCCTTGAATGCCTCCTATTAACCTGTGGAAGCTTTAACGTTTCATTTATCGGCTCGGTTCTGAAGGGGTACTTCCTGGGTCTCATACTCTTTGGCGGGTTAGCATTTTTCAAAGAAACCGGATTTAGGCTTCAGTTGATGCAGGGCGTCGGGTCCATCCAACAATGTTTGGATAATCGGTTTCTGTTCACGGTTTTTGCCGTGATCATGACGGTTTCACAACCGGGTGGTTTTCTAAACGGAGAGTTCAATTTCTCCTGGAACATAGCCTCCGCAACCGGCGCAATGATCGGCTTATTTTGCATCCTCGGTGATACCCAAGCATGGCTCCGTGATTATGCGGAAATCTCTGTAAAGAGCGGAGAGACCTCATGACCAATCTCAGGCCATCAGTAAGAGTTAGGAAGCGGCGGTTAAAGACGGCCCTCCTAACGACCACATTGATCACCGGCATATCTTCCGCTGTTTATGCCGGTCTGCCGGTTGTCGATGCAACGGCAATCGTCAAGCTGACCGAACAGCTAAACAGCATGAAACAGCAGCTTAGCCAGTTGAAGGAAAGCACCGAGTGGCTGACGACCCTCAGCAAACAGGCCCAAGACCAGATTGATGCTATCGGGGCGCTCGGCAAAATCACGTTGCCGTTTCTGAACCTGGAAAAGGTAGCGAGCCAGGTTCTCAGTGACGTTCAGTGCCTGACGCCTGATCTGTCCAGTTTGATGCCCGACCTGAGATTAGACGAGCTCAAGTTTTCCAGCATTTGCGAAGGCCGGAACGTCTACAAGGAAATCCTCTGGTATGACCCGGATAACATTGGCGGAGACGACAAAGACCAGGATCTTACCGACGCCGAAAAGTGGCGACGCCAAAAAGAAGCACGGCAAGCTGTCGATGCGGCCCGTGAAAGCATCGTCAAGGAGACAGCGTCAACAGGAATGGCCCAGGGCGATCTTGCTTCAACCAAGACGGCAAAGGCCAATGAGCAAGCGGCGAAGGATTTAGAGAACGCCGCCAAGGCAGCTGAAACACAACAAGCTCGCCTAGCCGTCATTGCCCAGGGAGCGGTATTGCAGAACCGCCAAGCTGTTCAAAC
>CBDUFN010000125.1:0-7997 GCA_965366475.1 uncultured bacterium
TCTCTTTTTCACGGTCAAGAGTAAGCGAAAAACAAACTGAGGCGCCCACCATCAGCCTGCTCAGTATGCGTATGAGAGAGACCTTCTTATGGGGCCGTCAACCTCATTCAACAGACAACCCTGTTACGCCCTTCTTGTTTCGCTCGATAGAGGTTCTGATCAGCCAGATCAACCATCTCCGCTAATACCTGGCCAACGTCGCCTTCGATTTGTCGTAAGGACACACCAATACTCAAGGTTGTGGCAGCTTCCTCTGTAATCAGTCCGGCGAACGCCAACCGAATCCTGTTAGCAACTTCAACAACGGTGTCCTGATTGATGTCAGGCATGAACACGACGAACTCTTCTCCACCATAGCGCCCGACAACATCTGAGGCACGCAGTTGCATGCGGATACAATCGCCTGTAGCGCGCAGGACTTCATCTCCAACCCGATGCCCCCACTTATCGTTGACAAGTTTAAAATGATCCAAATCGATCATCATGGTCGCGGCTGTTTGCCTATTTCTTTGAGTCAGAAAACCAAGATGCGTGGAAATTTCGAAGAAAGCCTGTCGGTTCAGGCAACCGGTGAGTGAATCGCGTGTTGCGCGTTCGAAGAGTTTTTTATTCTCATGTAAGAGTCGACACAATGTCTCGCCGAGCAACTCGAGAGCCGGCGTCAGCTCACCATACTTTCTTAGGCCATCGATAAATTGATCGATGTGATCCTTGTAATCATCTTCTTGACAAGGGGTATCCACCAACGTTCTCAACAGAGAGTAAAGGGTTTCAAAAGCAGGGTGCAGCATATAAAATTCTAGCCGATAGGCGAGAAGGAATGCATCTTCAACCTGGTCCGTCGAAGAGCAGTGAAGCCTAAGTTGCTCGACCTTCGGGATAAGCGCCCTGAGGTCACCGACAACAGCTTCCGGGTCTTCGAAGATATGTGGCAAGGCAATAAGATTCTCGGGCAAAGCCAAGATCTGTTTCCAAAAGGCAACATGACCTTCTTCCTCCGCGGCCATAGTCTTCCAAAACGCCTGTAACTCGGGATCAGGAAAAAGGACAGACAGATCCTGATAGGTCTGCTGAGCCGCGATATCAATCTGCAGACAAAGCTTAACAATCTCTCGAGTGTAATCTTTCATGTACACCAGTCCCTCTTACAAACTAAGCAACGATAATTATTGTTTTTGGCAGGCTTACGTCACTGGAGAAAAAGCTCGTTCCTCAGGCCGTTACAACCAACTCACATCCTTCTCATCATACCCTTAACCAAAGAAAGACCAAAGAACAACAACGAATAAATCTTAAAAAATCAGATAAAGGTTCACCCACATTATGTTTTGGCATACCAGCATCGGCAGAAAAGTGACAAAGCCATGGTGTCCTTTGTGGTGTGGGTGATCGAGCCCTGAAGGATTTCCAGCTCAATCAGCAGCCGGACACACCACTCTCTTGCTCCGGCGCTTATGAGGGTAACTCCGGAACAACACCTGGCCAAAAAACGTTCAGCTCATTATTCAGTATCTGGCTTAAACTTTTCCGGTCCGCGCAGGATCGATTTACCAGAGGCTCTTGCTATCCCACGCAGCATGCCATTGAAAACATAATAATGAAACGGCAAGACCGCATACCAGTAGAGAAGCCCCAATAAGCCTCGTGGCAAGAAGCTGGCAACCTGCTGCAGTTCAGTTCGCCCGTCTTCCTTCTGTTTCAGTTGAAAGGAAAGGACAGCATCTCCGGGCAACTTCATTTCTGCAGAAAGCACCAGGGCCTCCGCCGTCTTTACAGAAATCACCCGCCAGAAGTCGATCGCATCGCCAGGATAGAGTTCTGTTTGACTACGTCGCCCCCGGCTAAGCCCCACCCCACCACAGAGACGATCTAAAAAGCCTCTTATTTGCCACAACCAGTCGGCATAGTAATAACCAACGTCTCCACCAATCGAACTCACGGCGGGCCAAATCTCTTCTGGTTTCGCATCGAGAACAACCCTGCGTGAATCAACGCATAAGCTCCCCCCAGCCCAACCTGGGTCGCCAGGAATACTCCATTCAGCAGGATGGACTTCTCCCGAATCAATCCAGGAGGTTTCAACCTGATGTTGACGAAGTCGATCAAGAGCCAGTCGAATCGCTTTACGGGCATCGAAAAGCTCTTGCGGTAACAGGTCGACAATTCGGTTTTCATGGCAGATCACCGGATTGCTCAAACCTTCGGCCAACGGGCGCGCAATTGTGGCAGGAACCGGAGTCACCAGATGAATCCAGTAAGAACTAAGCCGCGGAGTAAGAACCGGTACAGGAATTATCCAGCGGCGCGGCAATCCAGCCTCTTCAGCATAGACCTCCATAAGCTGCCGATAGTTTGTAACGTCAGCTTGACCGATATCAAAAGTCTCGCCAATCGTTTCACCTTCTTCAAGACAACCGATCAAGTAATGCAGAACATTTCTGACACCGATCGGTTGGCAGGGAGTATCGACCCAGCGCGGTGTGATCATAACCGGAAGGCGATCAACCAGGTAGCGCAGGATTTCAAACGATGCACTCCCCGAACCGATGATCATTGCCGCACGCAAAATCGTGACCGGCACGGAGCCCTGACGCAGTATGGTGCCAACTTCAGTTCTAGATTGAAGATGGTGACTGAGCTGGCCCTGTTCATCACCTAAGCCTCCCAGATAGACAATTTGCTGCAGATTTTCTGCGGCAGCAGCGTCTGCCATATTTTGAGCGGCCTGTCGATCGGTCGAGGCAAAATCACTGACATCTGGATTCATCGAATGCACAAGATAGTATGCGGCATGACATTGGCGAAGGGCCTTCTGTAGAGAGGCTCCATCAAGAACATCGCCTTTTACAATCTCCAGCTTTGGGTGTTGTGCCCACGGCCGGTTTTTCAGTTTCTCGGGCACACGCGCAAGGGCTCGGACACGGTAGCCTGCATCGAGCAAACGAGGAACAAGTCGTGCCCCGATATAACCTGTTGCGCCAGCGACAAAAATAAGTTTCGAATCATGCTCTTTCATATCGTCTTCTTATAAGTTAGCGAGACACAAGTACGAGGGGGCATCTTTTTTAAAGAGCTCCCGACAATAAAGTCAGTCATTTGTTAGACTTATAAACAGCTTACCACATGGGAATACATAAATTTTCCAACCCATTAAACTAACAGCCAGCCTATTGATTGTCCGACAGGCTGCTAAAGTAGATCGGAACGACTCCTAATGTTGCGTTTAGGCCTCTGCTGCCTGTTCAATCAGGCTCCAATCCGTTTCAGAAGTGCAACCGCTAAGTATATCAGGCCACTTGATCGCCCTGCGCAGTTGGCTCGACTCGGTGAGCTTTGCCAGGCCAATGCCAGCTCTTTGGTTGCCGCAGTCGAAGAAGTCCATAAGTTGGGAATCGGAGCCTTCAGGGTCTCCTCACCACTACTTCCGCTCTTCACTCATCCGGAAGTTGGCTATCAACTTGAAGAGTTACCCAATGGTGAAGCAATAACTGAGACGCTCATCTCGGTCAAAGCTCTCAAGGAGAAGCATCAAATCCGCCTGAGCTTCCACCCTGATCAGTTCACCCTACTCTCCAGCCCTCGCCCCGAAGTGACAATGGCCTCCCTCGAAGAGCTTAAGTACCAGGCAATGCTGGCCGCCCTGATCGGGGCCGACGTTATCAACATCCATGGCGGTGGGGTCTACGGTGACAAGAGCAGCGCTCTTTTACGGCTGCTAGACCAAGTATCGGCCCTACCCGAACCGATCCGCACTCGCCTGACACTTGAGAATGACGATATCAGCTACACAGTCAAAGATCTTTTACCCGTCTGTGAAAAGCTGTCGATTCCTCTGGTCTACGATGTTCATCACCACCGCTGCAATCCCGACGACCTGACCATCGCCGAGGCAACAGAAGCGTCTGTTCAAAGCTGGCACAAACTTGGCCGCGAGCCACATTTCCATGTCTCGTCGCCAAAGTACGGATGGCAAGGGAAACCTCGACCCCATGCTGACTATATTGACAGTTCGGACTTCCCTGCCGAATGGATGCACATTGACGCCACAATTGATGTTGAGGCCAAAGCGAAAGAGCTCGCGGTGTTAAAGCTACAGGAAGAACTCGCCTTGCCTCCCTGGCGGGGTGCAGCGTCCCTCTCTAAACATGATTACGCAGCTGCAATTCCAACGGATGAGGATTAAGATAAACCTGCTGTTTCAGGTATGGTTGGTCATATTTTCGCACAAAGTGATTTAGCAGAGTGACGGGCACAATCAACGGAACCTGCTTCGACCGATAGGTGTCGATGATGCTGAGCATCTCCTGCTTTTCATCAGCGCTGAGTTGTTGTTTGAAATAACCAAGGACATGCTGCAAAACATTCACATGTTTTGGCACCGTGGGTTTCAAACGCAAAGCCTTGACCAGAAGATTCAAATAAGACTCGTACAGCGCCTGCGCTTCCATCGCCTTGGTGCCTGCGACTAACTTGCCCATTTCTCTGTAAATTTCAGTGCTGTGAGACAACAACAACAGTTTATGGCGAGTGTGGAAATCCACCAACTTTCCCTTGGTCATACCACCCGTTAAAACCTCTCTCCAGCGTTTGAACACGAAGATGATTTCAATAAAGTTTTCGCGTAAACGTGGGTCGTGCAGACGACCATCTTCTTCAACCGGCAAGAGGGGAAAGTGCTCCATAAAAAGTTGAGCAAACAAACCAACCCCTTGTTTATTAGGAACACCGTTGCGATCGTAAAGTTTGACCCGCTCCATACCACTGCTCGGTGATTTTGATTTAAAAATAAAGCCACATAGGTTCTCTTTCTCCAAGGTTTCCACGCGTGATTTCGCCCACGCGTTCATTCGCTCGGTGATATCTTCGCCACTTTTTGAAAAGACCAGCCGTTGCGCTTCAGGTTCACCCACCAGGCGCAGAGTTTCCCGTGGCGTTGGCAAGCCCATTTCAACTTCAGGACAAACAGGTACGTATTCGACGAACCGACCAAGGGTCCCTGTCAAAAAGCGATCAAGCTTGTGACCACCGTCAAAACGAACTTTTTCACCTAGTAAACAAGCACTGACCCCCAAACGAATTTTTTCTTCCGACATACGCCCTCCTCTTGAAGTAATTTCAGTGTTGCTAAGTCTAACAGAAACCTCTGTTAACAAAAGCGACAAAGGTCTAGTGTAAAAGCTTGAATTGTTAAGTTGTTCTGAGATACTTAGCAAAGTAGCCGGAAGAGGGATTAGAAACTAAAACGCCCAAGCCATGACCGTGGAGTTCAATAAGACCAAATGAAATCTTTATTCTTGTTGTTGGGAACCTGCCTGCTGGCAGGATGTGCCGCCACCCCACAAGGCGTGACTCCCGTTGATAACTTTGACATCGACCGCTACCTGGGTTCTTGGTATGAGATCGCCCGACTCGACCATAAATTCGAGCGGGGACTCAGTGAAGTCTCAGCGACCTACAGCAAGCGTCCCAATGGCGGGGTCGATGTTATTAATCGCGGTCTGGATGTGCAAACAGGCAAACGGAAAGAAGCAAAAGGTCGCGCCTACTTTCTGAACGAGCCTACCGTTGCTCGCTTAAAGGTCACTTTTTTCTGGCCCTTCTACGGTGGCTACAACGTTATCGAACTTGATCATGAAAACTATTCCTATGCATTGGTTTGTGGCCCCAACAGGAAATACCTGTGGATTTTGTCTCGAACACCGACACTCGACGAAGAGATTTTAGAAAGTCTTATCTCCACAGCAAAAAAGTTGGAATTCGATACCAACCAACTCATTTTTGTTAAGCAATAGACACGTCTGCCATGTACCTTCTCGAACGAGAGATCATACTCAATACTCATCCAGAACGTGTCTGGGAGTTTCTTTCAACGCCCATCAACCTTAATGAGTTGACTCCACCCAACCTCCACTTCCTAGTTCTGTCTGAAGTCCCTGCCAAAATGTATAACGGCTTGACGATCCTCTACGAGATCAAGATCCCACCTTTTGGCAAACACCGATGGCTGACCGAGATAAAGCACATCCAGGAAGGGGCTTTCTTTGTCGACGAACAGAGGCTCGGACCATATAGGCTCTGGTACCATCAACACCGAATTGAACCCTTCGAAGACAACAAGACACGTATGCTCGACTCGGTCTTCTATCAACTTCCCTTTGGCGTGATCGGCTCCCTTGTACATAAATTCTGGGTCAAAAACATGTTGGAAGAAATCTTTGATTATAGAGCGAAACGGCTGGTTGAATTGTTTGGGGAATAGAATGGTTGCAAAGGCCTCGTGAGCGAGGTCACTCTTTCTTTTGCTCTCGTCTACATTTTTACTTCGCTCCCTCTTCGAGAAACAGGAAAGCCCTTCGAAGGTACTGATTCAACAAAGCCGCAGAGAATAACGAGAATGGCTGCGACGACTCAAGGTATACACGATTAAACAGCTTATCGATCACTCTCGTTGTTAAGAAAGAGCACTCTCATCCAGAAACCCTTTATCCATCATTTTTTTCAAAATACTCGTACTCTTTTTTTTCAAAGTATCCCTGAGGAGCCTGGCCGCAGGCGTAATTAACTGCCTGCTGGGGCATATAAGCCAAAACTCTGACGATCTCGGTTTGTACTCCGGCATGACGCTTACAATCTTTCCTGAAAGTAAATCTGCAGACATATCGAGACAGGACTTGACCGCCAGCCCTTTGCCAGCGACACACCAACGCCTGACCAGATCTCCATCGTTGGAAGCACGGTTACCACTCATCTTTACTTTAAATTCCGTCTCCTTATGAGAAAAAGTCCAAACATCGTGAACGATGTCGTTCATCTGATAAAAGAGCCCGTTATGTGAAGGCAAGTCATGTGGATGTTCAGGGGTGCCATTTTTATCGAGATAGTCCTGTGTCGCACAAAGAAGCCCCGGGATATTGCAGATTTTAAATCCGTAAAGGTTCGCATCATTGGGCGAACCGTAGCGCAAGGCGATATCGACTGAGTCGCGATAAAAGTCTATGGCGCTATCGCTGACATTCAGCTTCAAACTTACTTTCGGATACGTTTCCATAAATTCATCAAGCCACGGAGACACCAGGTTTCTGCCCAAGTCTGATGACACCGCGATCCGCAGTTCACCATCGACAATATCGAGTTCATCTTTCATTTTCATTTTGGCTTGATCAAGCATGAGCAGGGCCTGCTTACATTGAGGAATGTACCTTTCTCCTGCGCTTGAAAGTCGAAGACTCCGCGTCGTCCTAATAAAAAGCTCCGCCCCCAATCTACTTTCTACCCGCTTTAATGCGGCACTGGCTGTTGCGGTACGCATATCCAGATCAGCCGCAGCAGCTGTAATGCTGCGAAATTCAGCCACTTTAAGAACAACCTGCAAATCTTCTATAAGCACACTCATTCTCCAATATTTTTTGATAATGTTTCAAATATTGTACTGTTTATCTTTGATCGATCAAGGTTTATTCTTTCCTCAAGTTACAAATAAAAACAACTCGCACCCAAATTAAGGAGCAGCATTATGAAAGCCATTGGCTATAAAAAATCACTACCTATCACAGAGCCTGAGTCTTTAACGGACATTGAGCTGCCACAACCTATTGCCACCGGTCGCGATTTACTCATAAAGATCAAGGCGATTGCAGTAAATCCTGTCGATTACAAAGTTCGCCTATTCCTCCCTCCTACCGACGGTAAAGACAAAGTGCTCGGCTGGGATGCTGTCGGTGAGGTTGTTGCTGCAGGAGAAACTACGACACAATTTAAGCCAGGCGACGTGGTCTATTATGCCGGCGATCTTAACCGTCAAGGCAGCAATGCTGAATACCAGTTGGTTGATGAGCGTATTGTTGGCAGTAAACCGAAAAGTCTCTCTGATGCCGAAGCTGCAGCACTGCCTTTAACAGCAATCACAGCCTGGGAGATGCTCTTTGAGCATCTGGCCATCCAACAGCAATCCCCAGACTCAACAGAGACATCGGATGAGGTGATTTTGGTTGTCGGTG
>CBDUFN010000126.1:0-7890 GCA_965366475.1 uncultured bacterium
AAGGGCAACAGATAAACATATCTGTTGCCCTTGTCTTCTCGCTGCATCCTAACCTAACGTACTCTTTAATCGGTAATGACCTTATGCTTGCCGCCCCCATGTCCAACGGAAACAACTGCAACGGTCAAACGAACCACGCACACCTTTCGTTGCCGGTCATCTTCGATATCAATCTGCCAGACCTGTGAAGTCCGGCCAAGATAGAGTGGCTTGGCACAGCCTGTCACTTGACCTTTTCGTACCGGTCGTAAATGACTGGCATTGATCTCCTGACCGACACAGACCCAACGTTCAGGGTCAACACAGAGATTGGCAGCAATGCTTCCCAGCGTTTCGGCCAAAGCCACAGACGCCCCACCATGCAGAAGCCCCGCAGGTTGGGTTGTTCGATGGTCAACTGGCATGGTTCCGACAAGAGAATCATCACCGAGCCGAGTTAACTCAATCCCTAAGTGATCGACCATGTTGCTTTGACAGAAAGGTGTTAATTCAGCAATTGAATAAGTTCGAAACCAGATGGAATCAGACATAGCGCGACCAATAAACCGACAGAAAAATGATCATAGAAGGTGTAGAGTGACGACCTTGTCATTCCATTTTTCAGAACGGAAGCTGCTCTTGATGTGTTCAAGTGTTTCCGCGCGTTCAAATGGAGCCATGTCCTGCCCGGCAGCATCGACGACGTAACCTCGCTCAGAATCACCACGCACACACCAGATACGATAGCCAGAACCGTCATTCTGCAAAAACAAAAAAACCTGATAATCGTTTGGGGTAATCTCTGCAAGATAAGAGAAATCAAAGAAGTAATCACTCCCATCCAAGGCCTCGACCGATTGAGGATACTCAGCGTACATCGATCGGTAACCATTCAGAACCTGTTTATAACTATCCAGAATTTTGGAGAAATTCAATCTCTCACGCTTTTCACGTAGGGTCTGAATATATTGCAGTTGCCGTTGCCCTTTGACTGCCGCCTGAGAAGAAGGATAGCGGGCCACAAGATCGGCCAAAAGGGACTCTGCCCCCTCTTCATTCCCTTGTTCAAGGAGAACCTCAGCGTTGTTAAGCAAACGTTGCCCCTTCATTTCGTCAAAATCACTGCAACCACTCAGGACAAGAGCCAGAAGGATCAGGATCAAAGTAATTGTTTGTCCAGTTACACGGTGCAAGACGACCTCCCAAAACAGATCATAAAAATTATACTTTGACAGCAGCCAACACAAAGACCGGGTTGTAGGCCTCAAACATTTTGTAATCAGTTAGAGGACGGGTTCGCGAAATATTCACTGTTGTCACTTCCAATTCGTAACCGGCATTCTCAAAAAACTCCGTCGCGGCATTCAAGGTATCAAGGGTCACAGCATTGAGTACGACTCGGCCCCCGATCGGCAAACGACCATCTGCAGCATCAAGAATTTTCCAGAGATAGCCTCCTGAACCGCCGATAAAAACCCGGTCTGGATCAGGCAGGTCCTCAAGACAAGAAGGCGCGTCACCCTCGACCAGTGTGATATTCCGAGAATTGAACTTCTTCAGGTTTTCTTTGAAAAAGGTCAGACATTGAGGGTTGCGTTCTACCGCGAAGACTCGGCCGTTCGGCATCAGATGATCAGCCTCAATACTGACGGAACCGGAGCCAGCGCCCACATCCCAGAGAGTCATATCCTGACGCAAGCGTAGTTTTGCCAGACTTACAGCACGGACTTCCTCATTGGTGATCAGTTTTTTAACCGTTGCGAAGTCTTCATCAGGAATCCCCAGGCAGGGCCCTATGCCTTCGCCACCGGCCTCATATTCCTTAACCAGAATCAGAACATTCAGCGCTGCAGCAGGAACCTTAAGAAGGCCCTTGATATCCGTGTGAGTAATAGCTTCTTCGGCGGTGCCCAGATTCTCACAGAGGTAAGCGGCATAACCGTCTCTGCCTCGTTCAATCAATTCGCTGGCTATCGCTCTGGGTGTATTCACAGAATCGGTAAGCAACGCAACTTTATCGTGGGCAACGACCTGGTCAACAGCTCCCTTTAAGCCTCGACCTTGAGCTGAAACGAAAACTGCATCGTCCCAAGGTTCACGAATTTTGGCGAAAGCATATTGTACAGAACTGACATTCGGTACGAATTCAAGATTAGCATCAGGAAGATTACGTAGCAGGTAACGACCGATACCGAAAAAGAGCGGATCTCCAGAAGCAAGAACGACGGCTGAACCGACCTTCTTTTCCAAACATTCAACAACCGGGGCCAGATTGTCTCCCGTCGTCAATGTCTCACCCGCGAAATCGGGGAAAAGTGCTAACTGTCCGGCGCCGCCAATCAGCATATCCGACTGATCTATCAATTCCAGCGCTCTGCGACTGAAACCTTCCTGGCCCTCAATTCCAGCGCCAATCACATAAATCGTCTTCATTTGCCGAGACCCTCCTCAAAACTATAAACTGTCTAAAAGAACCCTGTATGGTAGTTGATATTGGCCAACTTTATCTGTTTGATTACACCCTAGTCAAGTCTGACTGCCGTCAAAAAAGGCAGTTAAGTATAGTCACTTTACCTATCTTGGTGGAAGGTTCCATTGAGTAGATTAACAACAGAATGACCATCATCAAAATAATCGATAATGTTCAGGCAGCCAAAACTCTGTTCAATGGAAAAAGCTTGTTGAAGAGAAGCACCGATAGCATCAAGCAGAACAATCCGATTGACCCCTCCATGGGCGACCAGGGCAACATGACCACCGCTGTGTGAAGAAACCATCTTTTTAAGTGCCGGCAGAACTCGGTCAGCAGCACCCTGAAGACTCTCACCCCCGGGAACCTTGAAGTTGACCAAATCTTTAAGCCGAGCCCGCCAGTCATCAGGATGAATTTCTTGCAATTCTTCCCAGGTTCGACCTTCCCATTCACCGATGTGCAGTTCGCGTAGCGAAGTGTCGACCTGGAGCTCAAGATTGTGAGAACTGGCGATTAGTTCAGCACAGTAACGACTGCGCTCCAAGTCGCTGCTATAAATTGCATCCAGAGGAACTTCGGCCAAAGAATCACAAAGGCGAAGAGACTGTTCCTTACCCAACGGAGTCAGAGGCACATTCGCTTGACCATTGTAGCGTTTTTCTTCATAGCCTTCGACTTGCCCATGCCGAATCAGATAGATTCGTGTTCTTTGCATTCGCTATTCCCTAGAAAAGTATCAATCTATACAATTTGAATATGTGTGTAATAAGTAAATATTAAGTTAACAGCCAGTGACATCAGTCCTCTTTTTCCAAAGCCATTGAAATCAACTCCCAGAGATCTTCATGTCCCTGTTTACTCAAAACAGAAAAGGGGGTAAACAGGTCGAGTGGCAGGCCCGTACTCTTGGCAATTTTTGCAACGCGCCGCCCCAACTCATTCCGACTGACCTTGTCTATTTTGGTAATCACCGGAATCGTCGGAATCTCACTCTCTTCCAGCCAATCGAGAAACTGCAAATCTTCGCTACTGGGATCCCGTCGGACATCGAGCAACCAGACAACAGCCCTCAAGTTCGAGCGCCCTCGCAAGTAGCCATGGACCATCGGTTGCCATTTTTCACGCACGGAACGTGGAGCTCGAGCAAAACCGTAGCCAGGCAAATCTACGAAGTATAATTTTTCGTTAATCGAAAAATAGTTCAGTAATTGAGTTCGACCAGGAGTTGAGGAGGTACGCACCAAACCCTTGCGATTTAGCAGACAGTTAATTAAACTGCTTTTCCCTACGTTGCTCCGCCCGGCAAAGGCAATCTCCGGAAACTCGGACAGAGGGCAGCTCGCAAGCGCTGGAGCACTGGTAATAAATTCGGCACTGTGTACAATCATATTGCGACTCATTTCATAAGGTTTGGAGCTGAATTATTTTTCCCTTTCAGCGTTGGATATCCTATCACATAGGTATAAAATCACCCAACTTTCTGTCGCCCAAAAATGCACACCCAATTTCGACCTATCAGGGCAAGTTAACTGGGAAAAAGCGTTGATTTTTTTTTTGAAAGCTGATATCCAATATGCTGTCAATGGGATTTGATGCTTCACCGTTTCTTTGATGAGACGCATATCGTCATCCTCTTCACGCTGCAAAATTGAGGAGAACCCCTCAGCGGCTTAGCACAGGGGCACCCGGACTACACCATAAAATTGTCGAGGCGACACACCTCGAATCATAAACATTTATTAAATACCGCTGGGTTAAGTTTTAATTACAATCTTTTGTCTAAAAGGAGTGCCTGAAATGGGAGTTCGCATATGTATGCGCTTGGTAGCTATCCCCCTGTTGACTATCTTATGCCTGGTAACACTTGCCAGCGCTGACCAGGGCCGACCCGGTCGCTTGGTCACCCTCGACAACAAGGAAATTGTTTTCGACAGCATCATGGAACGAGACATTGTCAAAGGCTGGTGGAATGGTTCGGCAATTACCGTACCTCTCGACACCGTCACTGAGATAACATTTTTCGAGGCGCCAAAAGTTGACTACAGCATCATCGGCAACGACATAAAAACTGGCATCATGGGCCTGACGCGCCGCAATGATGGCAAAAAGTTCGTCTTGCATGATGCATTCATGCCCGCTGATTGCAATTGTAGCTACATCACATACACCTATCGCAATCCTTTCACCGGAGAAACACTGCAAGCGAATGCTGCGATAGACGGGCTACAAAAAATCATCTTCGAAGATGGCGTTCGCTGATCACGAACAAAAATAGCGACTTAGAAAAAAAGCGGGGCTGCGTGCCCCGCTTTTTTTACTTATCGCGTTGCACAACTCATTTCTCTACGATATAAATTCTATTCAATCAACCAAACAACTTGAGGAGGATTTTAATAATGTTCAGTGAAAAATTACTAGACGCTATGAATGAGCAAATGAAAAACGAATTTCTTTCGGGATATCTCTACCTGGCAATGGGTGGTTATTTTGAAGCAGAGGACCTACCGGGAATTGCTTCGTGGATGCGAGTGCAAGCACTTGAGGAACTTACTCACGGTGAAAAGTTCTTCCATTTTCTCTGTGAGGCTGGTGGTCGCACTGATTTGCGTGCAATCGACGCACCGCAAAACGACTACAGTTCGCCCCTTGAATGCTTTGAATATTCACTAAAGCATGAAAACTTCGTCACTGAGAGTATCAACAACCTGATGGATCTCGCCCGTACTGACAACAATCATGCAGCACAGATATTCCTGCAATGGTTTGTTACGGAACAAGTCGAAGAAGAGGCCAGCTTTGGTCTGATTGTAAAAAAGCTTCACCGTATCGGCGACGATGGCAACGGCTTACTACGTCTTGACGAAGAACTCGGCCTACGCGCATTTGTTCCCCCTGCAACCGGGGAGTAACCCTTAGCAGACCGTTACAACGTGCTCAAAAAGAGAAGGCGGATATTTTTAATCCGCCTTCTCTTTTTAAACAGATCAAAGAAAAATAATTTTTCATTTGGCAAGATTCTGATTTCTGGTAATATTCCCCGTCTTTGAAGTGTATACACTACTTAACTCAGGAGGTTTTACATGTTTGACAACATCGATTTGAAAGATGCAGTACGCCGTGCCATGCAGACTGAGAAAAACGCTATGGATTTCTACCTACGTGGCGCCGAAATGATGAAAAACGCCGAAGCAAAGAAAGTTTTCGAACTGCTGGCACGCGAAGAGAGTGAGCATGCAGAGTGGTTTTACAATGTATACCCAGGCGATGACATTGCTGACCTGCAAGCTTTTTTGAAAGAAGGCGCCGATCAGGATTCCGAGTGGATGGTCGAGCTTAACGAAGTCAAAGCAGAAGACTTCAACGAGCGCAAGGCAATGGAAATGGCGATGGCCAAAGAGAAAGCCCTGGCCGATCATTTGCGCGCCTTGGCTCAGAAAATTGAGAACCCTGAAATTCGTGCGGTTTTTGAGCAGAACGCCACCTCGACTGACCATCACTACCAGATCATCGAGTCCGAGTATGCTCGTCTGATGGGCATGGTTCACGAAACTGACATGGATACTTTCGTTCGCGAATAGAATTTCATCCTGACAAGTTGCAAGTAACAAATAAAAGCCGGAGGCTATACGAGCCTCCGGCTTTTATATTGAACACGAACCAACGTTCAACCGGACATCAATAAAATCGAAAGCACTAACCGTTACGTCTCTTCCCCGTTGTCTCTTTTAGCCAGACCATCACGCAGCAACGCTGCTACAGCATCAACGGGTACAGGCTTACTAAAAAGATAGCCCTGCATCTCGTCACAATGCTTCTCCTTGAGCATCTCAAACTGGCCCTCGGTTTCAACACCCTCCGCAATAACCTTAAGATTAAGACTGTTGCCCATAGAAATAATCGCGCTCGTAATAGCCGAATCGGTTGAGTTCTCTTCAATATCCCTTACAAATGCGCGATCAATTTTAAGTGTATTCACGGAGAAACGTTTAAGATGAGCGAGCGACGAATACCCTGTACCGAAATCATCGATCGAGATATGGATACCCATGTCCCGTAACTGAGTTAGCACGCTCACAGCAAACTCAGGATTTTGCATGATCACCGTCTCAGCAATTTCAAATTCGAGACACTCGCCGGGTAAATCCGTTTCTTTCAATATCCCTTCGACTATTGAAACAAAGTTCTTCGTCTGCAACTGATAGCCACTCACATTGACTGCGACACGAACCTTAGGCAACCCATCATCTTGCCACCCCTTGTTATCAAAACAAGCTTGTCTCATGACCCATTCGCCGATCGGAATAATCAAACCCGTTTCTTCGGCCAGAGCAATAAAATCTGCCGGAGAAAGCAATCCAAGCTCCGGATGTTCCCAGCGAATCAGTGCCTCAAGAGCTGTAATTTCACTATTTGAAGCGTCAATTTTGGGCTGATAATAAATCCGAAATTCCTTGTTTTCAATCGCCCGCCTCATTCCATTTTCAAGAGTCATTCGACGTTCAGTGTCATGATCCATGGATTGGTCATAAACCTGATAATTATTGCGACCATGTCCTTTGGCCTGATACATGGCTGCATCGGCTTTTTTCAAGAGTGAATCAGGGTCGTCAGCATGATTAGGATAGATACTTATGCCGATACTGGTTGTAATGAAGAGCTCATGTTTATCTGCCTGCACAGGCTTGGCAAGCGCTTTGAGAATTTTAGTTGCCACCTGTTCAGCATCGACAGAATGCGAAAGGTTGACCAAGACAATAGAAAACTCATCTCCACCGATGCGGGCAACCGTATCAACTTCGCGCACACAGCTTCGCAAACGTTTACCGACTTCCTTAAGGAGAATATCTCCGACAGCGTGACCGAGCGTATCATTGATAATTTTAAAGCGATCCAAATCAAGATACAGGATACCGCAAAGATGTTTTTCGCGTTTTGCCATAGCCTGTGCCTGGCTTAAACGATCGGCAAAAAAGAGTCTATTTGGCAGGCCGGTCAACTGATCATGATGCGCCATGAAATAAAGCTGCTGTTGAGCTTTTTTCCGGGCAGAGATATCACGACAAATAACCCAGATAGCCCCCGCCTCATCATCCTGGAAGCTACAGGTGATCGTTCCTTCAACATCGACAGCATCCCCACCCTCTGTCATCAAGCGACCCTCTAAAGGTTCAACCTGCTCTCCACGTGTCACTTTTTCTATTTCAGACATGCACTTTAAACGCATATCTGAATCAATAACATCTTCGAGAGTCATTTCGGTGAGAGAGGAACGATCATAGCCAAGAGAACGTTCCCAAGCCCGGTTGGCATAGAGGAACTGACCATTTGGTTTAACGCTGAAGATCAGATCGTTGGCACCATCAAGAAACTCCTTGAGGCGAGTTTCCGTGGCCTGAACTTGAGCATGCCCGCGCCGAAGCACATTCATCAAATAGTTG
>CBDUFN010000127.1:0-7838 GCA_965366475.1 uncultured bacterium
TTACGAACAACAGGAGTTGGGGTTTAACTATCGGATTACAGATATGCAGTGTGCCTTGGGCAGTTCACAACTCAAGCGCCTGGACACCTTTGTTGCTGACCGAAGACAAATTGTAGAGAGATATAATCAAGCGTTCGCTGGCAATGAAGAACTCATCATCCCCAAACAGAGAGAGGGTGCAGATTCATCATGGCACCTTTACATGCTCGGAATACGCACTCTTGATCGTAGAGTTGTTTTTGAGAATCTCCGTGAACGTGGGCTAGGAGTGAATGTTCATTACATTCCGGTTCATCTTCAACCATATTATCAAGAACACTATGGTTTTAAATGTGGTGATTATCCGAAAGCTGAAGCTTATTATCATGGCGCTATTACTATTCCACTTTATCCAACAATGACCGAGGAAGATGTTCAATATGTTATCGATTCTGTCCTGCAATCTGTAGAGGAGTTGGTGGCATGAGTAATGTGGCTATTATTCCAGCGAGGGGAGGCAGTAAGCGTATCCCTCGCAAAAACATCAAACCCTTCGCCGGGAAGCCTATTCTCGCTTATTCCATTGAAACAGCTTTGCAGAGTGAGTTGTTTGATCGAGTGATAGTTTCAACCGATGACTCTGAAATTGCTTCTGTGGCAGAATCTTTTGGCGCAGAAGTCCCTTTGTTGAGACCCGCAGCATTGGCTGATGACTTTACCGGAACAAACGATGTCGTCAAACATTGTCTCGAGTGGCTTCTAGAAAAAAATATTGTTGTAGATTACGCCTGCTGTATTTATGCGACAGCGCCTTTTGTACAGACTCGTTATCTCCGGGAAGGCTACGATCAAATTGTCAAAGCAGGAAAGTCTTATGCTTTTTCTGTAACCTCCTTTCCCTTTCCAATTCAAAGAGGTCTTAAGATTAATTCTGAAGGCTTCGTTGAACCCGTTTTCCCCGAGAACATATATAAACGATCGCAAGATTTGGAAGAGACTTATCATGATGCGGGGCAATTCTATTGGGGAAAGGCTCAGGCTTTTTTGAATGATGTTGTGATGTTCTCCCAGGAATCGATTCCGGTCGTTTTGCCTCGTCACCTTGTTCAGGATATTGACACTTTAGAAGATTGGCGTCGCGCAGAGTTAATGTTTGCCGCGCTTGAGGAAGGTGACGTTTGAGGGTTGCTTTTCGCGCGGATTCATCTCGTTATATTGGCAGTGGCCATGTGATGCGCTGCCTCGCCTTGGCAGAGGGACTTCGCTTGCGAGGTGCTGACGTCTTATTCATTTGTCGCGATTTGCCGGGCAACCTGAATCACGTGGTCGTCGAAAAAGGCTTTGATCTATGCTGTTTACATGAACCAGCCGCTCCTTCTTCAGGGTTGGAGTGGAATAAACACGCAGCCTGGCTGGGAGTCGATTGGAAACAGGATGCAGATGAGACCTTAGCTGCCCTGCAAAGCAATGACTCCTGCTACGATTGGTTGATTATTGATCACTATGCCATCGATAAGAATTGGGAAGAGATTGTCAAGCCGTCGGCAGAAAAAGTTATGGTCATCGATGATCTTGCCGATAGGCAGCATGACTGTGATCTTATTCTGGACCAGAACTATTATTTAAATCCTAGCGTAAGATACAAACCTCTTATCTCTGAGCGTTGTAAGCAACTTCTCGGCCCTGCATATGCGTTGTTGCGCCCTGAATTTAGCAAGTCGCGAAAAATCGTTAAAGAGAGAGACGGACGTGTTGCCAATATTCTGGTCTTCTTTGGTGGCGTTGATTCAACGAACGAAACAGTAAAGGCGCTCAACGCAATCTCTTCTCTTGATCGAGAGAATCTCGAGGTTGACGTTATTATTGGCTCAGGAAATACACATCAACACGAAATTCATGAGTTATGTAAAGAACAAAGTAACGTCCGTGTTCACTGCCAAATCTCTAATATGTCTGATTTAATGGTAAAGGCAGACTTGGCCATTGGAGCAGGAGGAACTGTAACCTGGGAGAGATTTTGTCTCGGCTTGCCTTCTATTGTCCTCTCTGTTGCAGATAATCAGCAGAAGATTGCTAAAGATTGCGGGATGAGCGGTTTGCAGCTTTACCTGGGAACCTACACGGAAGTGACTCAAGACATCCTCTCTGCTGCATTAAGCACAGTTTTGCAGAGCCCTGCATTACTTATGAGTTTTTCAGCTCAATCGATGAACGTTGTCGATGGAAAGGGCTTGGAACGGGTTTTACAATATCTCTGTCCTTTAAACATTGATTTGCGCGAAGCAGAGCTAAGTGATTGCCAAAAGATCTTTGCTTGGCGTAATGCGGAAGAGACCAGGCGTCATATCTTTGATAAAGAGGAAATCTCTTACGAAGTACACCAGAACTGGTTTGAAAAAAGTCTGGTCAATGCGGATCGAATCATTCTTATTGGTGAGATCAACCAACGTCCAGTCGGTGTTTTACGTTATGATTTAAATGGACAAGACGCTTTGATTTCTATCTATCTGGTTCCTGGCGAGCATCCGCCAGGTTGTGGTACCCAATTGATTCGTGCCGGGAGCTTTTGGCTGAAAGAAAACCGCCCAGAAATAAAAAGAATCTATGCCGAGATCCTTGAACAGAATGTTGCCTCTGTTAAGGCTTTTGAAAAAGCAGGCTACCATCATAATCATTTGACCTTTTGCGACGAGTTATACGAATGAAACAAAATGACACAGATTCGATTCATATCAGTTCTCGATCTATTGGTCAGAATGCACCTCCCTTTGTCATTGCAGAAATGTCAGGGAATCATAATCAATCTCTTGAGAGGGCGCTGGAGATTGTTGATGCTGTTGCTAAAACCGGAGCTCATGCACTAAAGCTACAAACCTATACTGCTGACACCATGACTCTCGATCTCTCAGAGGGTGACTTTTTTATTGAAGATCCTAACAGCCTCTGGAATGGCCGTTCTCTGTACGACTTATACCAGGAGGCTCATACTCCTTGGGAATGGCACAAGCCGATCTATGATCGTTGCCGGCAGCTTGGTCTGATCTGTTTCAGTACCCCCTTTGATGCAACCTCTGTTGATTTTCTAGAGGAGTTGAATAGTCCTTGTTACAAAATTGCTTCATTTGAAAATATCGACATTCCTCTGATTCGAAAAGTTGCTGCAACCGGCAAACCAATCATTATGTCTACCGGGATGGCCAGTCTTGCTGAACTGGATGATGCTGTCTCTGCTGCACGTGAAGCTGGCTGTAAAGACTTGATCCTACTGAAATGCACGAGTTCCTATCCGTCTTCACCTGAGAACACCAATCTTCTGACAATTCCTCATCTGCGCGATCTTTTCAATTGCGAAGTTGGCTTGTCTGATCATACGTTGGGTGTTGGTGCCGCTTTGGCCAGTGTCGCCTTAGGGGCCTCTGTTATTGAAAAACACTTCACTTTGAGTCGTGCCGATGGCGGTGTGGATTCTGCCTTCTCAGTAGAACCCAATGAAATGAAGAACCTTGTTGAAGAATCAGAGCGAGCGTGGGTTGCTTTGGGGCGTGTCAGTTACGGGCCAACCGAAGCAGAGATCAAATCACTTGCGTTTCGCAGGTCTCTCTACGTGTCTGAAGATATGGCCGCCGGTGAGGAGTTGACTGAAAAAAATGTTCGCGCAATCAGGCCTGGATATGGTCTTCCGCCCAAATATCTTGAGGTTGTTTTAGGTTTGCACTGTAAAAAAGCTGTAAAAAGAGGGACACCTCTTTCCTGGGATTTATTCGCCTGACAGCTCATTCTGTCGTTGGTTGTTTGAGTGCAATCAAGCACTCCATGGGTTTCAAACGTTAAGGTTGCCGCAGATGAAATCATACTCTCCCATAGACATGTCTTCCGTCAGCACATATTCCATTAAGACTCGCAATAACAAGGTCAATGTTGAAGAGCATTTTGGCAAGCCTGTTACTGCGGGAATGACTTGTTCTGGATTACTGGATGCCATGCCAAAACTGCTTGGTGTCGATTCACTTCGAGCGGTTGCTGATAAAGTCGTTGAAGCGCGCAAAAAAGGCCGGCCTGTTGTCCTCGCTATGGGTGGTCACGTGATTAAATGTGGATTGCAGCCTGTTTTGAAAGCGCTGATTGATGCCAAGGTCATAACGGCAGTTGCCATGAACGGCTCGGCAACAATTCACGATTTCGAAGTCTCGCTGGTGGGGGCAACCTCTGAAGAAGTCGGTGATGTCCTGCACTCTGGTGACTTTGGCTTTTCTGAAGAGACTGGCTCCGGTATGAACCGTGCCCTCAAAGCCGGTTTTGACAAGGACATCGGTTTCGCTCAAGCTGTTGGCGAGTGGATTCTTTCGCATGAACATCCCTTCAAAGATTACAGCCTGTTGGCGACTTGTGTGGAAAAGGGCTTGCCTGTCACTGCGCACGTAGCAATGGGAACGGATATCATTCATCAACACCCGGAAATGGACGGTGCTGTCACCGGTGAGATGTCCTATCGCGATTTTCGTCTTCTTACGTCCGTGGTGACCGACCTTGGCGATGGTGGTGTCTGGCTCAACGTTGGTTCTGCTGTCATTATGCCAGAGGTCTTTCTGAAAGCTCTTTCGATTGCGCAGAATCTCGGTCATCACGTCGATAATTTTACCACGGCAAACTTCGATATGAATCAGCACTATCGACCGATGCAGAATGTCGTCAAGAGACCAACCTCCGGTGGAGGAAACGGGTATTCTATCGTCGGTCATCACGAAATCAATATCCCTCTTCTGGCCGCAGCTATTCTCGACAAGATAGGCAAGGGAGCCTGACCATATGTCCATGGATCGATCTTTAATTGAATCTTTTCTTGAAGGTGTCGCCAAAACCAGAGCTCTGGTCGTTGGTGATCTGATGCTTGACGAGTATATCTGGGGAGCAGTGGACCGTATCAGCCCGGAAGCACCTGTTCAGGTTGTCGAAGTTAAGCGCAAAGAGTTGCGTTTAGGTGGTGCCGGTAACGTGATTAATAACCTGCTCACCCTGAATTGTCAGGTCGATGTAGTCAGCGTCGTCGGTGAAGATGACGATGGCCAGTTTCTGTTGCGACGTTTGGAAGAGCGTGGTGTTCATCAACATGGTGTTTTTTCTCAGGTTGATCGCGTGACAAGTCGAAAGACCAGGGTTCTGGCCAGTAATCAACAGATTGTTCGGATTGACCAGGAAACCAAGTCTGAAATATCGGCAGAAAGTGAAGAGCGTATTTTGTCGCATGTTCGTAAAACAGTCGCGTCCCTCGATGTGATTTTCCTCTCTGATTATCAGAAAGGAGTTATGACCGATCGACTCTTAAAAGAAGTGATTGCTATTGGCAAAAGCGCAAACGTGCCGGTTCTCGTTGATCCCAAGGGGCATGATTACAGTAAATATCGTGGAGCCACCTTGTTGACTCCCAATCGTAAGGAAGCTCAGCTAGCAACAGGAATTTCTATTACGAACGAAGCTACTTTGCTTGACGCCGGTCGCAAACTCCGAGTGGATCTGGAGTTGGAAGCGTTGGTTCTGACCCGCAGCGAAGAGGGCATGACGGTCTTTTCAGAAGCGGGCGAGCTCCATTTGCCAACGGTTGCTCGTGAAGTCTACGATGTCTCTGGGGCAGGGGATACGGTTCTCTCATTGTTCGGCCTTGGTATGGCCCAAAAGCTTCCTCTCGGCTGTGCTGCAGGCTTGGCTAATATGGGTGCTGGCGTTGTTGTAGGTAAGGTTGGCACCTCAACGGTCAGTGCTCAAGAGCTTTTATCTGCAGTTGGATCTCTTCAACCTGAAGGTGACAAAAAGGTTTGTGCCGCCCCATTGTTAAAGAACATTCTTGCCGGGGATAAGCAAAGAGGCAAAACCATTGTTTTTACAAACGGTTGCTTTGATCTTCTTCATGTTGGACATGTTAAATATCTGCAGGCAGCAAGACAACTTGGAGATTTACTTGTTCTTGGACTTAACTCCGACGCATCGATTAAGAGACTTAAGGGCCCAAACAGACCTCTGATTGGTCAGGAAGAGAGAGCCCATATCCTCGCGGCTCTTGATTGTATTGATTATGTTGTCATTTTTGATGAAGATACACCGTTAGAAGTGATCACGGAATTAAAGCCAGACATTCTCGTAAAGGGTGGGGATTATACCCCGGAAGGCGTGGTTGGCCGAGAGTTGGTGGAAAGTTATGGTGGGCGGGTCGAGTTAATCAACTTTGTTGATGGGAAATCCACGACTAATATCATCAATAAGATCCTCGAATCTTATCAGGATTGAGTCCTTAGTCATGACTGATAAAAAACGTGCAGTTTTTCTCGACCGTGATGGCACGATTAACGTTGAAAAAAACTATCTGCATAAAATCGAAGATTTTGAGTTTATTCTCGGTGCGCCAGAAGCGATTAAGCAATTCAAGGATGCCGGGTTTCTTGTTATCGTCGTTAGTAATCAGGCCGGAATTGCACGTGGCTATTTTGATGAAGATGATGTTGAGAAGCTCCATGATTATATCCAGCGGAGACTCATAGATTATGATACCTCGATAGATGCTTTCTACTTCTGTCCTCACCATCCTGTTGAAGGCCTTGGTGCGTACAAGGTTGATTGTGATTGTCGTAAGGGCAACCCTGGTATGTTGTTGCAAGCATCTAAAGAGCACAATGTTGATCTGAAACGTTCTTTTATGGTTGGCGATAAATTGGCCGATATAGAAGCTGGCGAACGCGCCGGTTGCCAGCCAATTCTAGTGATGACGGGATATGGCGAAGCAACCGCTATAAAGTCAAAGTCTTCATCGACTCCACACTGCAAATCGATTGCTTCTGTTGCAGAATTAATCCCAGGTTGTTGAAGAAAAAAACTGCTGTTCTCTTTGGTTGACGATCATTAGTAAAAAATGTAGAATCCGGCCTGTTCTTATAGGGTTAGGTTCGATAGTATAAGCTCCGGTCTTTTTTAGATTTGGAGTTTTTTATTTCGTATTGTGGAGTATTAAGAATGAAAAAAATATTGGTCACTGGTGGTTGTGGTTTTATTGGCTCAAACTTTGTCCGCCTTGCGTTGGAAAAACTTCCCGAAGTTACGGTTGTTAACCTCGATAAACTGACCTATGCAGGTAATCTGGGTAACCTCACAGATGTTGAGGGCAATCCCCACTATAAGTTTATTCATGGTGATATCTGCGATCAGGTTTTGTTAGAGAAGCTCTTTGCTGAAGAGCAGATTGATACAGTCGTTCATTTTGCAGCTGAGTCGCACGTTGATAGAAGTATCGAAGGTCCGGCTGAGTTTATTCAAACGAATATCCTGGGAACCTTTTCACTTCTCGAAACGGCGCGTAAGTTTTGGATCAATCGAGACGGGGAACGTGGGGCGCGGGACGAGGAGATTAACCGCTTCCTTCATGTCTCAACTGATGAGGTTTATGGATCGCTCGGGGATACCGGGCTGTTTACTGAAACCACATCTTATGACCCACGCTCACCTTATTCTGCCAGCAAGGCTTCCTCCGATCATCTGGTCAGTTCATACCACCACACTTATGGATTGCCGACATTGATGACCAATTGTTCTAATAATTACGGGCCGTATCATTTTCCTGAAAAACTTATCCCTCTGATTATTAATAACGCCTTGAATGGTAAAAATCTCCCGGTTTATGGTGACGGGAAAAATGTTCGAGACTGGTTGTATGTTGTTGATCATTGCGCGGCGATCTTAAAAGTTTTGCAGGAAGGCCGGGTTGGTGAAACCTATAATGTCGGCGGAAATAGTGAAAAGCAAAATATCGAGGTGGTGCAGACGGTTTGCGATATCCTCGATGAAAAGGTTGCTTCTCTCGAAAATGGACAACCTCG
>CBDUFN010000128.1:0-7808 GCA_965366475.1 uncultured bacterium
ACAAGACCTTCGACAACGGATACAAAGACTCACTCTAAGTCTTATAAATTGTAACCTTATCTATCCCGTAATTTAGACAAAAGTCTCAACAGCTCAAGATAGAGCCACGCCAGAGTAACGACCAGACCAAAGGCCGCGTACCACTCCATATATCTTGGAGCAACACCATCACCACGCTCGATGAAGTCAAAATCCAGAACAAGGTTCAGCGCAGCAATAACAACAACGAAAAGACTGAAAAGAATCCCCATTGGACCCGATTCATGGATTACGGGCATCTGCCAACCAAACATACCACCAACCATACTGACCAAATACACGATGGCGATACCACCGGTTGCAGCGAAGATACCGAGTTTAAAATTTTCGGTTGCACGAATCAGGCGTGTCTTATAGGCAATCAGAAGAGCAAAAAGAGTTCCGAAAGTAAGCCCCACGGCCTGAATTACAATTCCAGGGAAACGCGTTTCAAAGAAAGCAGAAATGCCCCCTAACGCCAAACCTTCCAGAACAGCATAGATCGGTGCCGTCTTTGGTGCCCAGGTCGCTTTGAAGATGGTGATCATAGCAAAAACAAAACTTCCGATCACTCCTCCAATCAACCATGGTTGCACAGCGGCAGGACCTTGATTGTAAAAAAGGTTCCATGAATAGCTGGCGCCAATAACAACAAGAGCCAGCAGTGCCACAGTTTTATTCACTGCTCCTTGCAGGGTCATTGTTTCTGCCCCGGAAACGGCCTGAGTGAAGACACTCTCTTTCATCATCGGATTGGATGTACGCATTTTGATTCCTCGTTAATTATTTTCTACAAAGAGATTATTGTAAGCAAGATGAACATTATTTCAAGGTTTGTCCAAGCATTTTAAATTGAATAAAAAAGCCGGGGAAAACCCGACTTTTTATCAGCATGGATGAACGTTGCTACTGCCAACAACTTTCGGTTTCTGATAACGCTTCATTGTTTCCTCCCAGGGTATTGAGTTGCACACAAGAGCCATTTTAACTTGCTCTCGTTTTCCTTACAAGCCTAACTCGTCTGCGATTCCTTGCATAGCGAGCAAAGAAAGGTCACAGAAATCTGCGAGAGGGATACCACCGTCTTCACATTCTCTTATGATGTCTCGATTCGCACCGGCAGCAAAGGCTTTTTCTTTGATACGCTTGCGTACCGATTTAGGTTTTACACTGCCTAGCTTTTTATCGGGATAGACCAGAGCCGTAGCGACAATCAACCCTGTGATCGTCTCCCCAGCGGCTAACAAGTGTTGAAATTGTGTCGTACGATGCTCTCCGGGATGGGCCTGTTCATTGTGAAGTCGTATGGCGTTGACAATATCTGCATCAACACCCCTCTCGGTAAGAATACGAACTGTCTCGCAGGTATGCACTTCAAGATCAGTATGTGTTTCGGCATCCAGATCGTGAAGCAGACCGGCCAAGCCCCATTTTTCACTGTCTTCACCAACATGATCAGCAAGAGCTCTCATAACAGCTTCCGCAGCAAGACAATGGTTGAGCATGTTGGGGCTTTTGATATGCTGATGAACAAGCTGAAAAGCTTCTTCTCGATTGATTCCGTATGACATAACAGTATCAGACCCTCAATGATGAATAGTACACAGCGATGTTACGGCTTCGCCTTCTGGATCGCTTCATATGCTTCATTAATTTCACGGAATTTTTCTTCTGCAAAACGAGTGAAATCTTCGGGCAGGCCCTTGGAAACAATTTTGTCTGGATGGTATTCGCTGACCAGCTTGCGATAGGCCTTTTTAACAGCACTCGAATCGGCACCATCCTCCAAACCAAGAACAGCATAATGATGTGAGAGACTGCTGACAAATTGGCGTTTAACTGTTTCGAAAGCGCCGCTTTGCAAACCGATCAGTGAAGGTGCAGCACGCAGAAACTTCTCCTCAGCAGGATGAAGAACACCATCGGCCAGAGCTATCGTGAAGAGCATTTCGTAAAACATGGTCCGGAGTTGTGGTTCTGCTTGAAAAACCTGTCCGAATTGACGAGCATAATCCTCAAAAGGTGTTGAATTATCCTTCGCCTCGTTAAAAACACCCATAGCAAATTGCTGGTGAACCTGATCGAGGCGCAGCTTGTCAGACATAAAACTGCGGACAGCACTGATTTCATCTTCGCATACACGCCCATCAGCCTTGGCCATCTTACCAAGCATTGCAAATGTCGCCGTAAAGAAAACCGCCTGACGTTCCTCCTGCCCTGTCAAACGACCGGTCTCGGCAATGCCGGCACGGGCCTTGTCATCAATCAAGGCGTGACCGAGCGAAACACCAACCAAGGCTCCAATTGGCCCACCGAACATAAAACCAACACTTCCCCCCATTATCTTTCCAAACCACGACATGAACTTATGCTCCTTTATATCAATCTTAAAATTTATTGAGGACACAAGGGGCTGAGCCCCAGACTCACTACGTTCTCATATTATTGAGGATCGACATGTTATCACGGACACAAATTCTCTACCAGACGCAACGTAACGACAGATAATCAAAAAGCTTGAGGTCACCATAATCACCACGTCAATTGACAATGGATTGGTGCTGCTTTTCAGCCAACTGTGTGAATTACGCATCATCAAGTATGGTGAAGATGCGACACTACTCTGCACACTAACTAAATAAAATATTATAATTCGGCTATTTACAACTAATAAATAGACCTTCTATGGTTAACATAAGTTACCAAAATGATTCATCTTAAACCTCCTCCCTTCATGCCAGAACAGTCACAGTTAAAGAACTTGAACAACACAAGACTTACTGTTGGCACATCGCTTGCTCTTACAGTAGGTCAGATGTGATTATCCTCGGGGGAAATCAAAGGACCATAAATGCTTCGCAAACTCATTATTGTCATTCTGCTCGCTACGTTTACAAGTGCCTGCGCTCAACAAGCCGCGTTCGTATCGACTCCTCCTGGAGCTCAGGTCTTTATTGATGGCCAGGAGATCGGTGTTACACCATGCGCTTTCGATTACAAATCAAGCCAAACAGAAAGTCGCGAGATAACGATTACCAAAGAAGGCTATGATTCAGTTGACTTTGTTGTTATTTCCGATGAAACAGACACCAAAGCAAGAAGCCGCTGGTTAGTTGCTGGGGCAGTATGGAGCCCACTCTGGTTGGGAACGATCTTCACCAAAAAGCTCAAAGACACCTATGACTTTGCTTTGAATGCTGAACCGGCCAAAGTCACCGCGTCCGCGTCGCAAACACGTATGGACAAAGAGATGTAAAAAATGTCCCTGTTTCACCAACTCAAAAATAATATAGGCCTGCTTCTTCACGAAGCAGGCCTTTTTATTTCCAAACGGATTACTCATTTGGCACCTTGATGCCAGCTACCAAAGAATCAGTTCAACTCCGCAAATTGTCTTTGAATATCAGAAACATCAGAGGAGACATCAAGGAGTGCATTTACACATCCTTTGTCCAACTTGTCGATAGACAAAAGCTGTAACATGGCAAAGGCATGTTCATTGGACCACGGCTCTTTGTAAGGTCTCTGAGTTGTCAATGCATCAAAAACATCACTTACGGAAACGATTCTTGCCGCGAGTGCGATTTCCTCCCCGATTAGCCCATGTGGATACCCACTCCCATCCATCGCTTCATGATGAAGTTCTGTAATATTACGTAGATATTCTATATATGGCAGCTGTTCAAAACCAAAATTCTTGATCAGATCATCAACAATTTGACGGCCAACCATCGTATGAGTATTCATAACTTTTCTTTCAGTCTGATCCAGTTTAGCGGGTTTTTGTAAAATCCTTTCAGGTATGCCTATCTTACCAACGTCATGCAAAGGAGAAAAAAGAGCAATCTGTTCAATTTGTTCATCATCAAGCTGAACAACCCCTTGCTTAACCATTGAACGGGCGATCAAACGCGAGTAGCGAGACATCCGCTCAAGATGCGATCCCGTTTCCAGATCATGTTTTTCCACAAGATTAATCGATGTGCGCATAGCGGCGACTAAAGCACGCATAGCGGCAAGATCATTCATAATCAATTCGGAAATTAAATGAATAAATATTTCAACTTGCTCCAATATCCGTTCACGAAAATATCGATTGTGGAAGGAGTTCATGAACACAAACCCGGACAATTCTTTATTATGGTACATCGGGTGAGTATAACTGGAGGCAAAACCGTGCCCGACAATAGCTCTGGAGTGTGTTGAATCATGATCTTCGTATATTCTCAGATCACTCACAATCCGTGGCGTTGCATTTCGTGCAATCTTTCTGAGAGCAGAGTCTTCAGACAGCACGATTCCGTAATTTTTCAAGGGGCTTTCTGCGACGGGGGTTGCAATGAAGGTCGTTAGAGATTGTGTCTGATTGTCATAGAGAGCGACACTGATCCGATCGATACCAGGGCAACGTTTCTTTAGGACATCATGAACAACAGACATCTTTTCCTGGTAAGTCGAGGCCGTTTTGAGCTCAGCTAGCGGGTCTTCGCGGAAAACGATATTATCCATAACGCCTCCTGAGATTAACATGCTTTTACATTGTATCTCTCAGGTCGCACTTTGCAATATCACAACTTTCCGCGAAGAACCAGTTCCAGCCGCATTTAATCAATAAAGCTCTTCAGGTGGAGTATATGAAAGCCCGAAAGCATCAGCAACGCCAGCATAAGTCACTTTACCAGAGACGATATTCAACCCGGCTCTAACGTCCGAATTGTTACGCGCTACATCTTTCCAACCTTGATTTGCGATCTTAATTGCATAAGGGAGAGTTGCATTCGTTAAAGCTACGGTTGAAGTCAAAGGAACGGCTCCGGGCATATTGGCAACGCAATAGTGGACAATACCATCAACTTCAAAAGTCGGATCACTATGAGTGGTTGCCTTGGAGGTCTCAAAACATCCCCCCTGATCAATAGCAACATCCACCATCACCGCACCGGGTTTCATCGTTTTAAGCATGTCACGGGTGACAAGTTTTGGAGCTTTTGCACCATGCAACAAAACAGCACCAATAACCACATCAGCTTCTTTGACAAGGTCCCTGACTGTTGACGGAGAAGACATAATCGGAAAGCAATTTTTCGGCATCACTTCAGAGAGATGACGTAAACGCTCGAGACTGGTATCGAGAAGATAGACCTTTGCTCCCAAACCACAAGCCATCTGCGCGGCATGCGTACCGACAATACCACCACCAAGGACAAGAACCGTTGCAGGCATGACACCGGGTACACCTCCAAGGAGGATGCCACGACCACCTTGAGTCCGCTCTGCGTATTTTGCTGCTTCCTGTGCCGCCATACGACCTGCAACCTCACTCATGGGGGTCAACAGGGGTAAGCTGCCATCAGCGCCAACAATTGTCTCGTAAGCGATACAGATAGCACCACTGGCAAGCATTGCGCGAGTCAACTCTTCAGAGGCCGCAAAGTGGAAATAGGTAAAGACAATCTGACCCTTGCGAATCATCGCGTATTCTGATGGCTGCGGTTCCTTAACATGCATCACCATCTCTGCACGACGATAGACCTCTTCAGGTGTTACAACAATCTCTGCACCAGCAGTTATATAATCCTCATCACTGAACCCACTATAAACGCCAGCCTGTGTTTCCACGAGGACGTCATGACCACGCTCGCACATCACCTCAACGCCAGCTGGAGTCATACAGACTCTATTTTCCGCAACTTTGATCTCTTTTAGTATGCCAACAATCATGGTTTTATCCCTTCATCGCTAGTAGTTAAGGTGAACAATCATGATGAATCCTATCACTTATATCGCTAAATTTTCTTGCAAAGTTCGAATAAAACATCTTAATATCAACAGATAATTCTAACAAAAACAAAAAAGGAAGCAGATTATGCCGAACATGGATCTGGACGTCATAGATTGTTCTATCTTGAATAAGTTACAGAAGAATGGACGGCTGTCAAACGTTCAACTTGCCGAAGAGGTTGGTTTATCTGAATCAGCATCACTGAGACGGGTCAAGATTCTCGAAGAGAACGGGATTATCGATCGCTATGTCATGTTGATTGATCAGAGTTCAATTGGCAAGCCAGATAATGTTTTCGTCAGAGTCAGTCTTGACGGTCAACAGAGTGAGAAACTTGCGGCATTCGAAGCAGAGATCTCGAAAGTCTCGGAAGTTATGGAGTGTTATCTGATGTCAGGCGACTTCGACTACTTGTTGCGCGTTATCACTAGAGATAACAGCGACTATGTGCGCATCCACAACAAACTCACCAGTTTGCCAGGGGTTATGCGTGTCCAATCTTCTTTTGCTTTGCGTACTGTGCTTGGAAAAACAGAGATGCCGCTGGATGTGACGAAATGAAGGAGTGAAAAGAATGAGTAGGCCAAAAGCTGTCAGGCTCGACGTAACTGAAGGCTATCAGAATCAGGAGAGTCTGAACACGTCTCCAAGGTAAGGAAAAAGACTGGTTATTTCAGACTTGATTGCCACCGTTGCGAAAAAGCCAGCACTGAGAAGCCCTATCGTCAGTAGCAACATAAAGAGTGCAACCATGGTCAATGCAGCCGTATGAGGATAAAGAGATTTACGATAACAGATAAATGCCAGATAAAAGCTGAGTAAGCAGGCGGGTGCGGAAAAAATGACTAATAGCACTGTTTAGATTCCATTCTTTATTCGTTAGCACGGGCCCTCTTTTAAAAACAAGAGACCACAAGCTGATCGAGTATACGGAGAGGATCATATTAAAACGACGATACTGTAACTGAATCACTCTACAAGGTCAAAGGTCTTTGATGGGAGGTCTAAAAGTGTGGACCTTGCCATACAGCTCAGCCACTGTTCTTGAAAGACAGAAAAACTTCTGTATTTCTTTGAATATATAAGACCTGTTGGCCAATGCTGATAAACGTTTAACTGTTAGGCCAAGAGCAACCTCGTCCAAGAATGAATAAGCGCCCTGCCCGACAATTTATCCACGACGTTCGGCACCGACTTCCCCACCAATTTGAAATCAACAGAAACGTCTTTAGAGAAGTCTTTTTATTAAAAGGCAACATATCTCATAACTTTAAGCAGAAAAAGGGTCACCTTCTCACAACAGAAGATGACCCTTTAACATTTTAAATCGCCAGGTGGTTTAGTCACAATTTAGCAACGAAACCACCATATATTTAGCTTAACGATTGGGTGGATATTGCGCATCAAGTTCCGATTGAATCAATTGTGCCAATTGCCTGTAGCCAAACTGCTGCAGAGGCCGACCGTTGACAAAGTACCCCGGAGTTTTTTGCACATCAAGAGTTTTTACATCGGCCATGTCCTGCTCTATGATCTTTGCAATAGCTGGAGAATGCATATCTTTTTTAATTTGCTCGATATCCACACCTGCCCGGGGAATGACATCCCATAATTTTTCCGGCTGATAATGGCCGTGGTTGGCCCAGATGCCTTGCGATTTAAACATGACATCCAGAGTTTCCCAATATTTCCCCTGCATTCTGGCGGCTTCAAGAATCTTGACAAAATTGTCGGCGCCGTCATGGAAAGGGGCATAGCGCAGCACCAGCTTGATTTTACCGGGATTGGCAGCCATTGCCTGTTTAATAAATGGTGCAAAGGCGGCACAGGTTTCACAAGCAGGGTCCATAAACTCGACAATAAAGACTTTCGCATCATCGCTGCCTAGTGTTGGAGAATAGTCTCTCACAAAAAGCTCAGCGTTGTCTTGAGCCAGAAAACCATATTTTTCAGCCTGTTGACCTTTATAATAGGAGCTCCCTCCAATAAAAGCTAAGATCAAAAGGAC
>CBDUFN010000129.1:0-7799 GCA_965366475.1 uncultured bacterium
CTACGGCATAGAGCGAATCGCCATGTACATTCAAGGTGTTGATAATGTTTATGACCTTGATTGGGGCGGTGGTCTCAAGTATGGCGATGTCCATCACCAGACCGAAGTTGAATTCTCCACATATAACTTTGAAGAAGCTGATACAGGCATGATGTTACAGCTCTTTGATATGTATGAAAAAGAGTGTATCCGTCTGTCAGAAAGAGAGCTGGTTTTTCCCGCTTATGATTACGTGTTGAAATGTTCACATGCCTTCAACATGCTTGATGCACGTGGCGCGATCTCGGTCACTGAGCGTGCACATTATATTGGGCGCGTGCGCAATCTGTCTAAACTCTGCGCCGAATTATATGTCGCTCAACGCGAGAAGATGGGCTTTCCGCTCTTGAAGAAATAGGTCAAAGTCAACTCACTACTCAACGCTAAGGCGCAAAGAGAGTTAAACCTCTAAGAGCGTTTGTGAGTTTGAAAATAAAGTTTATATTTCATGCCCCTTAATTGTTTTACTCTACGACTTTGCGTCTTGAGTGAGCAAAGCGAACGGGCGTTAAAAAGAGTTTCAGAATGGAGCAACATAATGTCTAAGGAAATATTCCTTGAAATAGGTACAGAAGAGATTCCGGCAGGATTTTTGCCGAAGGCGATGGCTGACCTTGAGCGTATGATTCGTAAGGAGCTTGAGTCTGCCCGTCTGGATTTCGGTGAGATCAAAACGTTTGCAACGCCACGGCGTTTGGCTCTGGCCGTCAGTGACGTTGCTGAGGATCAGCCGACCTTACGTACTGAAGCGATGGGGCCGGCCAAGCAGATTGCCTACGATGCCGAGGGTAACCCAACCAAGGCGGCTATGGGTTTCGCCCGGGGTCAAGGTGTTGATGTTGCTGATCTGAAACTGGTGAAAACCGAAAAGGGTGAATATCTCTTTATCGAAAAGGAAGAGCCTGGTCGTCCAACAGCCGAGTTGTTGGCAGAGGTTCTACCTAGATTAGTCGCCTCCCTCTCTTTTAAAAAGTCGATGCGCTGGGAAACTCAAGAAGTTCGTTTTGCCCGGCCGATGCATTGGATTGTCGCGCTCTATGGTGGCGAGGTGATTTCTTTCACTCATGGCAACCTGACCAGTGGCAATAAGTCGCGTGGCCATCGTTTTATGGCACCTCAAGAATTTGTTGTGACCGGTATGACCGATTGGTTGGAAGGTTGTCGCAAGCAGTTTGTGACTGCTGATCACACAGAGCGTAAAGCAACCATCCGTGAACAAGTTGAAGTTACCGGAAAGGCTGCCGGTGGGCAGACCGTTGTCGACGAAAAATTGCTCGAAGAAGTGACCTACCTGCTTGAGGATCCGACACCCCTGTGCGGGACCTTTGAAGAAAAATATCTGCAACTTCCCCGTGAACTTCTGGTGACTTCGATGCGTGAGCATCAGCGCTACTTCACCATGGAAGATGCCGAAGGCAAATTACTTAACAAGTTTATTACTGTGTCCAATACCCGTCCTGAAGACGAGCAGGTTGTCATCAAGGGCAACGAAAAGGTTATTCGGGCGCGTTTGTCCGACGCCATGTTCTTTTGGGAGGAGGATCAGAAGGGCAAGCTGGAAAGCCATCTGGACACTCTCAAGAATGTGATTTATCAAGCTAAACTTGGTAGCAGCTTTGAAAAAGTAGAGCGTTTCACACAGATTGCAACAGGGCTGGCTGAGCGTTTTGAGCCTGCAGCCGTTGCTTTGACAGAGCGTGCCGCCAAACTGGCTAAATGCGATCTCGAATCGAAGATGGTCTATGAGTTCCCTGAGCTTCAAGGTATCATGGGACGTGAATATTCAAAGATTGAAGGTGAGGATTCTCGTGTCTCAACCGCAATCTTCGAACATTATCTGCCGACTGAGGCCGGTGGTACTTTACCGTCAGACAACCTCGGCGCCTTTGTTTCCATCGCAGATAAAATTGACACCATCTGCGGTTGTTTTGGTGTCGGTTTGATTCCGACTGGTTCTGCCGATCCTTATGCGCTACGGCGTAGTGCCATAGGTATACTGAATATCATTCTTGATCGTGGCTATCAGATTAGCATCCCTGCTCTGGTTGAACAGAGCCTTGGACTGTTGGACGCGAAGTTGACCCGACCACAGGCAGAGGTTCAGGCCGATGTCGTCGAGTTTGTCCGTTTACGTCTGGCTAATATGCTGACAAGCCGCGATATTGCCTCCGATGTGGTTGACGCGGTGTTAAGCGCGCGTTTTGATGAGCCGGTTGATGCTGTCGCTCGTGTTGAAGCTCTCGCTGCACTTAAATCTGCCGCTGATTTCGAACCCTTGGCTGTCGCCTTCAAGCGTGTTGGCAATATCATCAAGGGTGGCGTCGATAATCCGGTTAACGCTGAGCTCTTCGAGGCTGATTGTGAACGCGCGCTCGCTGCTGCGATTGAATCAACCCAACAGAGCGTTGCCGATCAAGTTGCCCAAGGCGATTACGGCGCCGCACTGCAAACGATCGCCGCGCTTCGCGAACCGGTTGATGCCTTCTTCGACGGTGTCATGGTTATGGCCGAAGACGAAAAGGTTAAAGCCAACCGGCTGGCCTTGTTAACTCAGGTAGCCAGCTTGTTCGCCGACATCGCAGACTTTACACGCATCGCCGCTTAGGAAACTAAGCGGCGGTTTTATTTTGACTAAAAAGAGCCGGAGCAATCCGGCAAAAACTTTACTCATATCAATCGTAACTTAATCTGACAATCTTCAACGAGGAGGAAGTAACAATGGCAAAGTATGTCTATTTCTTCGGCGATGGCGAAGCCGAAGGGCGCGGTGACATGAAAAATCTGCTGGGCGGCAAGGGTGCCAACCTGGCAGAAATGACCAGTATCGGTTTGCCTGTTCCGGCTGGTTTTACCGTTACGACAGAAGTCTGTACCGAGTTCTACAAGAATGACCGTAATTACCCGGCTAGTCTTGAAGAAGAAGTCAATCAGCACCTCGCCAAGGTTGAGACGTTGATGGACAAAAAATTTGGTGACAGCCAAAACCCTCTGCTGGTTTCTGTGCGTTCCGGTGCCCGTGCATCGATGCCCGGAATGATGGACACGGTCCTCAACCTCGGTCTCAATGATGACACTGTTCAGGGTGTGATTTCCCAGAGCGGTGATGCCCGGTTTGCTTACGATTCCTACCGTCGCTTTATCCAGATGTATTCCAATGTCGTGCTCAATATGGATGGTGACATCCTTGAGCATCTCCTTGTAAAAATGAAAGCCGATCGTGGTGTAGAGGAAGATACTGCTCTGACCGCCGACGATCTTAAAGAACTGGTTGGCCTCTTTAAAATAAAAGTCAAAGAAGAACTTGGTCACGATTTCCCCATGGACCCCAAAGAGCAACTATGGGGTTCCATTGGAGCGGTCTTCGGTTCATGGATGAATTTCCGTGCCATTACTTATCGCAGGTTGAATAGTATTCCTGCAGAGTGGGGCACTGCCGTCAACGTTCAATCAATGGTCTTCGGTAACATGGGAGATGATTGCGCAACAGGTGTTGCCTTTACTCGCGACCCATCCACCGGTGAAGACTACTTCTACGGTGAGTACCTGATTAATGCTCAGGGTGAAGATGTTGTTGCCGGTATCCGTACGCCGCAGCCGATCAACAAGGCGAAACATCAACCGGGTGATTTGCCCGCTATGGAAGATGTCCTTCCTGACTGTTACAACCAGTTGGCTGAGATTCGCGATATTCTCGAAAAGCATTACAAAGATATGCAGGATATCGAGTTCACGATTGAAAAGCACAAACTCTATATGTTGCAAACCCGTAACGGCAAGCGCACAGCGAAAGCCGCCGTTAAAATTGCCGTCGATATGGTGGCAGAGGGTCTGATCAGCCAGAATGAAGCGATTATGCGTGTGGCTCCAGAACAGCTCGATCAGTTGCTGCATCCCTCACTTGATCCTGATGCGCCCAAAACCATTGTTGCTAAAGGCTTACCAGCTTCGCCAGGTGCCGCTTGTGGTCAGGTGGTTTTCTCTGCAGATGAAGCCGAGGAAGCAGCCAAGATTGGCCTCAAGGTGATTCTGGTGCGTGTTGAGACCAGTCCTGAAGATATTCATGGTATGCACGCTGCACAGGGCATTTTGACTGCCCGTGGCGGGATGACCTCGCACGCGGCTGTTGTTGCTCGCGGTATGGGTAAAAGCTGTGTCGCAGGGTGTGGTGAGATCAAGGTTGATTATGCCAATCAACAGTTTACTGCCAGAAACGGGCAAGTCTTCAAGAAGAGCGATGTCATCACGCTTGACGGCTCCACCGGTGAAGTTATGCAGGGTGAAGTGCCGACAGTACAGCCTGAATTGACCGGTGAGTTTGGTCAACTCATGGAATGGGTTGATGGCATTCGTCGTTTGCGCGTGCGCACCAACGCCGATACTCCTCACGACGCACAGGTTGCTCGCGATTTCGGTGCTGAAGGTATTGGCCTCTGTCGTACCGAGCACATGTTCTTTGAAGGTGATCGCATCGCGGCTGTTCGTGAAATGATTCTCTCGGCAGATGTAGATGGTCGTAAACGCGCATTGGAGAAGATTCTGCCAATGCAAAAAGGCGACTTCCTCGGATTGTTCCGAGTTATGAAAGGGCTGCCTGTCACGATCCGTCTTCTGGATCCACCTTTACACGAATTCCTGCCGCACAACGACGAAGATATCGACGCTCTGGCTTCAGAGATGGGCGTATCCGCTCAGCTTCTTAAGGCCAAAGTCGAGTCACTTCATGAGTTTAACCCGATGCTTGGCCATCGTGGTTGTCGCCTGGCAGTCACCTATCCGGAAATTTACGACATGCAAGTCCAGGCAATTATGGAAGCTGCCTGCGAACTGGTCAAGAATGACGGCTTTGATATCGTTCCGGAAATTATGATCCCGCTGGTTTGTGAAGTGAAGGAACTGGCGATTCTTCGTGCTAACGCTATTCGCGTGGCCGATGAAGTTGTTGCTCGCTATGGTGTTAAGATTAATTATCTGATCGGTACCATGATCGAGCTGCCTCGGGCAGCTCTGACCGCTGATGTTATTGCTCATGAAGCTGAGTTCTTCTCCTTTGGTACCAATGATCTGACCCAGACGACCTACGGTTTGTCGCGTGACGATGCCGGTAAGTTCTTGCCTTTGTACGTTGAGCAGGAAATTTTCCCAACCGACCCCTTTGTCGCTATCGATCAGGACGGTGTTGGTCAGCTCGTCAAGATGGGATGTGAACTTGGTCGTAAAACGCGACCTGATATCAAACTCGGTATCTGTGGTGAGCACGGTGGCGAATCTTCGTCTGTAAAGTTCTGCCATCGCATCGGACTTGACTACGTTTCCTGCTCTCCTTTCCGTGTGCCGATTGCCAGATTGGCTGCAGCACAGGCGGTGTTGGAGGAAGATTGATTCCTGTTTGCATTGCTGTGTAAAAATAAAGCGCTCTCGACCAAGTCGGGGGCGCTTTTTTGTTTGTCTCTGCTACTTTGAGAGAGGCAAAATTGGTGGACTCCTCCTCTCCTTACCATTATGTTTATACGAAGTAATAATTGTTGCACGATTCTCTGTCTTTCTGCCTCAGGCGATTATGATCATGATCCAAAAAATCATTGATTGTGGCAAACAAACAGAATTCCGCCGCTACTTTTGTGCTGGAAGTCTGGTCTTTTTGACTGACTTTATGGTGCTTGTGCTGTTGACTGAGATGTTTGGCGTCAATTATCTGTTGTCAAATCTCGTCGCAGTCACTATCGGTCTTCTGATGAGTTACGTGCTGTCGATCAAATGGATTTTTCTTGATCGTCGTTACAAAAGCATTTCCCTTGAGTTTCCAATTTTTGTTTTGACTTGTGTTGTTGGTCTCATCTTAAATGAATTTCTGTTGTGGTCTTTTGTTGAGTTTGGGGAAATTGATTATCTGGTTGCAAAAATTATCGTCACTGCTGCGGTATTTGTGGTTAACTTTGGTCTTAAGAAGTTTATTTTATTTCGAAAGTAATTCTGATTTATTGATGTTCTTTTCTTTAGAGGAGAAAATATGAAAGCTATTCTTCAAACGTGTATAGATATCGAAGAAAGAGTCGGTGAAATCTATCAACAGTTGATGATGCATCCCGATGCCAATAAAGAACTCCGCGATATTTGGCGTGAGATGGCTGATGACGAAATGAGACATGCTCATCGCATACGTTCGGTGAGTGACCAGTTCGAAATTGCTGGAGTCCTTTCGTGCAGCCTTAACCACGAAGAGGTGCAACAACTCTTAGATCGTGCCGGTGAAATCCTGCTAGATGCCCAGGAAGGCAGCCTGTCTCTTGATGAAGCGATTTATGCCTCTGTGGAGTTGGAAGACGCATTTCTTAAAACTCACCTTGGTCTCGCTAAATCAGGAAATCAACCGGACTTGCAAACGATGTTCAAAGCGTTGGCAGAAGCGGATCGTGTCCATACGGTTCGACTGAAGTCTTTTCTCAACCGTTTAGGCGATGGTGACGGACTGGTCATTAACGACGGTGAAGACGTTTTATGAAAATAGTTGTTCTTGATGGCTATGCGACAAATCCAGGAGACCTTTCTTGGGAGGGGCTTGCTGAATTCGGTGAATTGACTGTTTACGATCGAACACCGGCCTCGTTGACTTTGGAACGCGCTGCAGGTGCAGACGTTTTGATCACCAATAAAGTTTTTCTCGGTCCTTCGGAAATGGCCGCTTTGCCAACTTTACGCTATGTCGGGATTCAGGCGACAGGTGTTAACGTCGTTGATCTGAAAGCTGCAAGTCAACAACAGGTTGCTGTGACTAATGTTCCTGCATATAGCACAGCGTCTGTGGCGCAGCACGCATTTGCTCTCTTGTTGGAGTTGACTCGCGGAGTTGGTCGGCATGCAGAACTCGTTAAGCAGGGCGCATGGACAAATTGTCCCGATTTTGCTTTTCAGGAAACACCCCAGATAGAATTGTCCGGGAAGGTTTTCGGTGTTATTGGCTTTGGTGATATCGGCAAAGATACGGCAAGAATAGCAGAGGCCTTTGGTATGCGTATTCTGGTTCATACCCGGACACCAGACCAGCAAGCCTTTCCCGGGATTTGTTTTGTGGGTCTAGATGAATTGTTGACGAAGTCTGACGTTGTTAGCCTGAGTTGCCCATTGACCTCGGAAACGGAACGTTTTATCAACGCTGATCGTTTGGCATTGATGAAACGCTCGGCTTATCTGATCAATACAGGTCGTGGTTTACTCGTTGACGAAGAGTCTCTTGCTAAGGCTTTACGTGAAGGTTGCATCGCCGGGGCGGGCCTCGATGTTCTTTCGCAGGAACCTCCTCCTGCTGACAATCCTTTGCTTGATGCTCCGAACTGTTACATTACCCCTCATCTGGCGTGGGCAACGCGGGCTGCGCGTCAACGATTGATTGATGAGCTGATTGAGAACCTGAAAGATTTTTTGGAGGGCGGTTCGCGCAACCGGGTTGCTTGACAAAGTTGCTTTGGGAAAACAGTTTCAGAACTGAAGGTATGGTAAAGGCAGGCAGGGTAAACAATGGATACCGAGAATTTAGAGTCTCTGTCTTTTTATTATAAACAAGAAACTAACCCCGAATTATTTAAATCAGAGCTTGTAGATGGTCTGAGGGTGTTTGGAGTTGGTTTTTTCTGAACAAGTTGTTCCTTGGTAGTTTGAGCGCAACAGATTGTTAGTCTGTTGCGTTTTTCTTTGAATTTGCTGTCATATTAAAGAACAACACCGTCGGGGTTGCCCGACAGCAACATCATTTTCTTTGTAGCGAC
>CBDUFN010000130.1:0-7787 GCA_965366475.1 uncultured bacterium
ATTGTCAGTGTCGTTAAAATCACTCTTCTGGAAGTTCGCGCCTATCGCCGCACCTTCCGCCTACCAGAATCTGCCATCGAAGGCGAGCGGCCGCATCTATAGCGGCACGAAAGTAAATCATGGATTTTTTTGCAACAACAACCAAAGGCCTAGAAGACGTCCTTGCTGCCGAACTGGCCGCATTGGGCACCCACAATATCGTCCCCTCGAATGGTGGGGTCAATTTCAGTGGTTCGTTCAGAGACGGGTATAAAGCCTGTCTTTGGCTGCGAACCGCCAACCGGGTTCTTCAGCCTATCGCCAAATTTCCCTGTCCCTCGCAGGAAGCCCTATACGAAGGCGTTTACGCCCTTAACTGGGATGAGTTAATGACCCCCCAGATGACTCTGGCGGTCGATGCCAACTTGCGTGATTCGGAGCTTACCCATTCCCGCTTTGCCGCACTGAAGACCAAAGATGCCATCGTTGACAAAATCAGAGATCGCTGTGGGGAGAGGCCGAACGTAGAGACAAAGAACCCCGATCTTCGCGTGAACCTCCATCTGGCTCGAAACCAATGCACGATCAGTCTTGACCTGGCTGGAACCGGACTACATCGACGAGGCTATCGTCGTGACCCAACCATCGCACCTCTCAAAGAGACCCTGGCTGCCGGCCTTGTCGCACTGACAGGTTGGGATCAAACCTCTCACTTTGTCGACCCCATGTGCGGTTCAGGGAGTCTGCCTCTAGAAGCGGCCCAACTCGCCACAAACCATGCAGCAGGTCTCCTTTCACCGGACTTTGGATTTCAACGCTGGCCAGATTTCAACGCCACTCTCTGGCAAGGCATTCTTGAAGAGGCTGAAGAGGCCAAAAGAGAGCTACCGGCCAACCTGATCTTTGGTAGCGACCGTGATAAACGCGCTGTCGATCTCGCTAGAAGAAATGCAGAAAGCGCTGGTATCGGATCAAGGATTCGCTGGTCCTACAGTGACTTTGCCAAACTGGAGGCGCCCGCCTCTCATGGCACTTTGATTTGCAACCCTCCCTATGGAGAGCGCATTGGTGACGAAGTAGAACTTGAATCCTTCTACCGCAAGATTGGCGACACCCTCAAACAAAACTGGACCGGTTGGACCGCCTGGGTTTTTACTGGCAATTTGGAACTCGCCAAACGTGTTGGATTGAAAGCCTCTCGTCGTATTGTTCTCTTTAACGGTCCCATAGAATGTCGACTCCTTAAGTACGAACTTTATTAAGAGGCTGGAGGGCAAATCTCTTAAGCTCTGCCCGGCAAAGGCAAACAGATGAAATAGGTGGGTCAGGGGCATGTTGATTGAGACTGTCTCCGGCAAACCCTCAGCTCTTACTTCACGCTCTTGCTTTTTTATGCCGTACACAGCATAATCGCCGAGTTTCTAAATTTGAGTTAATGCGATTATGAGCCGACACCTTTTTAAATTCGTCAACAATCTGAAAATCCGCTGGAAGATGACCGTTGTTGTCCTGCCTCTGGTGCTGATTCCACTTTTCGTGGTTGGCACTGTTGTTGGCTGGATCGCCTACCGTCAGGCACACCTTGGCATCACCCAAACCAGCATGGACGATCTCGATCATCTGGCTGCTTTTACCATCGACCTTCTCGATGCCCACAATCAACAATTCGAAGTTTACCGTGAAGACAAAAAAGCCACGACTGAGCAGGAGTTGGCGAGCTTGACCAACCTTGCCTACAACATGGTTGAAGCTCAGGACAAACTGTATCGCGATGGAGAAATTGACATTAAGAGTGCCCAACAGGCGGCTCGCAGCACTCTGAAAAGGGTCCAGGTCGGTGAAAGTGGCTACATCTACGCCATGACCAGCCAAGGCGACTTAAAGGTTCACATTGCCCGGGAAGGCGAGAACGTCTACGCAGAGAAAGACGAAGACGGCAGGCATTTTATTCGCACCATGTGCAAGGCAGCGGTCAAAACCGAGAAAAACACACTTCTGACCATCGTTTACCCATGGAAAAACGCGGAGCTTGGAGACAGAACTCCTCGGCAAAAGATGGTGGTTTATCGCTACTTTGAACCCTGGGACTGGATTATCGCAACAGGCGGTTATCTGGACGAAACGTACGAGAACCCAGTGGCCAAACAGCAAGCCTTCGCTGAGCTCAAAAAGAGAATCAATGCGAAACAGGTCGGCCAAACCGGCTACATCTATTGCATGGATCGCAAAGGAACACTGACCATTCATCCTGAAGCAGAGGGTGAAAATATTTACACGGCAACAGATTCGAACGGCACTCATTTCATCGAACGCATGTGTAAACAGCGCGAAGGATGGATTCGCTATCCCTGGCAAAACCCCGGAGAAAAAGAACCACGCAGAAAAATAGTCCGCTACCTGCACTATCAGCCATGGGACTGGATTATTGCCGTCGGTTCTTACGAAGATGAGTTTTATCGAGAGACCAATCTGATCAAAGGAAGGATTCTCGGAAGCCTTGGCGCTATATCAATCATCATCGGCACAATTGCCATCCTGCTGGTCTTTCTTGCCGCCAAGATTCTTTCGGATCCAATCCGGCACATGACATCGGTCATTCGTGATGTCAAACGCGGTCAATTCCGTCGGCAGATGGAAATTACCAGCCGTGATGAACTCGGTGAACTGGCTGTAACGTTCAACCGCATGACCAGCAACCTACAAAGAAATCGCGAATTGGAAGCGAGTCTCGCCCAGCAGGGCAAGATGGCTTCGCTCGGTATTCTTTCCTCAGGAGTCGCCCATGAGATAAACAACCCTCTTGGCGTCATTCTTGGTTATGCTGGTTATCTTGAGAATAAACTTGACCCGGAAGACCCAAACTACCACTTCATTCACGAGATTAAGCGAGAAAGCAAACGCTGTAAAAAAATCGTTCAGGATTTACTAAATTACGCACGGACACCACAACCCGAATTTTCTGAAATCGACCTTAACCAGCTACTCGATCAAATTGTCAGTTTTGCAGCTAATCATACCGATATGCATGGCGTGAAAATCATCAAGGAATTAGCAAAGAACCTGCCACCGGTCTCAATTGATGGCGATCAGATCCGACAGGTTGCGATCAACCTGATTCTTAACGCCGGAGCAGCCATGGAAAATGGTGGACTCCTTACAGTGTGCACCTATCGCGAAAATGATGATGCCATCATGACCTTTACCGACTCTGGCAGTGGAATTGACGAGGCAGATCTTGAACGTATTTTTGAGCCTTTTTATACAACCAAAGATCGAGGCACAGGTCTCGGTTTGGCGATCACCAGACAAATTATAGAACAGCATCACGGCAGCATCCAGATGACCAGTCGCATAAATCAGGGCACGACGGTCACCATTCGCCTGCCACTCGTCCGGGAGGAATTCTGATGGCGCCACAGCGCATTATGTTAATCGACAATGAGATTGGTCTCTGTCGCATGATGGAAGCCGTACTCAAGGACCAGGGGTATGTGGTCAAAAGCTTCACCCGTCCGGTTCAGGCTGTTGCAGAATTCACAGCAGGTGATTACGACTTGATCATCAGTGACATCAAAATGCCTGAGATGGATGGGCTGGAGGTGTTACAGCATGTTCGTAACCGTGATCCCGAGGTTCCTATCATCATGATTACCGCCTACGCAACTGTCGAAATGTCGATTCAGGCATTACGCAAAGGTGCTTATGACATGTTGACCAAGCCTTTCGAACCCGACGAGCTGATCTACAGGGTTAAAAATGCTTTACAGCACCATGAGTTGGTCGAAGAGAACCGTGACCTGCGCGAAGAACTTTCTGGACAGTTCAAATTCGAAAACATCATCGGTTCGTCACATGCGATCAGGGCTCTTCTTGAAAAAGTATCCAAAGTGGCGATACGGGATACTTCTGCGCTTATTACCGGCGAATCAGGAACGGGTAAAGAGTTAATTGCACAGGCCATTCATCACAACTCCTCACGACGCAACCATCGCTTCATCGCGGTTAACTGCGGTGCACTACCAGAAAACATTCTTGAAAGTGAGCTCTTTGGCTATCGCAAAGGAGCATTTACCGGAGCTCTGGAAAATCGTAAAGGCCTGCTCGATGCAGCGAATGGAGGAACTCTTTTTCTTGACGAAGTGGGCAATCTCCCACTAAGCATGCAAAAGACACTCTTGCGTTTTTTACAGGAGCAGGAATTTTGCCGCCTTGGTGACACAACGCCAACCAAGGTTGATGTGCGAATTATCTCAGCAACCAACTCAGACTTGAGTGCAGAAGTTGCCGAAGGGATCTTTCGGGAAGACTTGTTTTACCGCCTGAATGTCATCAACCTCCACCTGCCTCCGTTACGTGAACGACAGGACGACATCCCGCTTCTTGCAACCCACTTCATCCGCGAACAGAATGTGAAGTTTGGAACTGAATTTAAAGGACTGACCCCTGAAGCGATGGAGGCCTTACGCTCTTACGCATGGCCTGGAAACATTCGTCAGCTTAGCAACGTAATCGAAGCGACCATGGCCATTTCGAGTGGCAATTACATCGGGATTCCGGAACTTGCACAATTAATCGAAACGGACCAGACAGGAAAGATCACGAATCAAGCGGATTACACTTCTGCTCTGAGTCGCTTTGAAACAGAGTACCTGACTCGTCTGCTGCGCAAGCACAGTGGAAATGTTGAAGAAGCCGCAGTAGAAGCGGGCATGAACATGGCGACGATCTATCGGAAACTGAAAAAATATGGTATTAACAAAAAGGACATTGATTAACGATAAACGTTACTTGCCAGCGAACAATTCTCTCTGTTCGCTGTATTCTAAAAGCCACCTCTCAGTCAGAAGCCATCAACGGACAACCAACTGATCAACTTTGCACAAATGCAAATGCAAATTTCACTGTTTTGCAAATCTGCAAATACCCCTCGAACACAGCCCCGGCAGCAAAGGCTTTTCTCGCAACCTAACCTGCTGTAATCAAAAGATTAAATCAACATATCAGTCAAGATTATATTTTTGGTACACGGTTTGCTCTTAATAGCTAACGTGACTCCAATGGGGTCCGGCCAAGTTTCAGTGTTGCCTTAAAGGCCGGGCCCACTTTTTTCACGGAGCACCGATTGCATTCAAACCATTGCAGGAGGCGCATATGAAAGATACAGCTGTCTGCCCATACTTTGATCTCGATGAAGACGCTTGCGACGTAGGTTGCGGTTATATCTCTTCACACGATGCCAGCATGATCATCAAATACTGTTCATGCCAATATGACAGTTGCCAGAAATATCGCGAACTACACGATCGTTTGGGTGATCACGAACCGTCTCGGCCGACATTAAACAATCCAACTGCAGCCCGACCTGGCATTCATCCTGACAACGCCCCCGTCCTCGGGTTGTTTTGTTACGGCATTACCGCCGCATGTTATGCAGCTGATAAACTTCCGATTCTCTCACTAAACCTGCATATGCTGGCAATCATCATCATGTTAGGTGCGGTTGGCCAGATTTCAGCAGGGTTGAATTCTCTTAAAAGTAATCCGTTGCGAGCCATTGCATTTACCGGTTTTGGCCTCTTCTGGCTCTCAATACTGGCTCTCGACATCCTTCCAAGAGCCGGTTACGGCTCAGTGCCCGGTCCTATTCCAATGATGGGCTACTTTGCTATGTGGGGCATGTTCAGTCTGATTCTCTGTCAGGGACTCGAACACCTGTCCCGAATCTGCCGAATTGTTTTTGCCATGATGACCGTCTTCCTGCTGACTCTCGCCCTGGCTCATGCGACTCAAAGTACTTCGTTTCTACATAGCGCGGCCCTGATTGGACTTGCCAGCGGCCTGCCCGGACTTTACTTGGGACTACGTCATGTCGGCGAAGAAGCGCTCCATCTGCTTCACCCCGCAGTCGCTGATTCAGAGAAGATCCGCTCTTGACACAAAAGCGAGTTGTCGGTAACTTTGAAAGGTGACCACTAAGAGAGAGAAGCTAAGCTTATGAATGCAAAGCTCAGCCGTCAAATGACCTTACTCGGACTCGGTGTGTTGGCATTTTATGCCGGTATACTGGGAACCGGACATGCCTCACTGGAGATACTTCCCCAGTTTGCAATCTCTGCCGTGATTTTTCTCAGTTCAGGAAAGATCATGCGGCAGATAGCTGCAAAGCTACCTGAAAAAGAACAACCAGAAACAGAGGAAATTGAAGAGCCCAACTGGGATCTACGTAATATGGTTTTAAACTGGGTCGCTGCGGCGGCTGTCGTCAGTATCGTAGCACTCTTCTTGGTCAAGCCTGCCAGTATGACCTTTAACGAATTTAGTCGATTCCTGCTAAAGATGGACGTTATCGTCACTGATTACGATATGCCTATTTCTCCTTAGCAGGACATTTCCAGAAGCGTTGAATAAACCTCAACATAAAGAAAAGCCATGGAACAGTTCACTTTGTTCCATGGCTTTTTGTTTTAGGAAGACCCTTTGCAACCACCTCTCAGAACACCGAAGAGACATATCAGAACAATTGATCACCGGTCACGTTTAAGATTCTGAAAGACTCTCTGTGTGGAACTAATATCATTTCACTTATTCCAGAAGTTTTGCGCGTTACCCCTTGTGCATCCAGGAAAGTTTTATTCCATCTCACCTGAACATTAAACAAACCATCCTGTTCGAGAATGCGATTAACATAGAACTGCAGATCCAGGACTTGCTCTGTTTGCCAAGTCCTTTCTATTCTTCTCTCAATTGTGTCATAGCCACCGTAATAGTCCTGGCTGAAAAAGTTTTTGATCTTAGATTCATTTTCATCCTGCATGAAGCTTTCGGCACGGTCCATTAATGTTTCAACGTCATCACGTCGCTCATCATTTGCAGAGTTTGTCGGAGTGACACAACCACTGGCGCTTAGCAACAAAACAATCAAGAGAATTATCATGTGTCTTTTTAACATAATCACCTCCAGAACTGACCTGACTTCGTTTCCAGAATAAGCAACTGACCATCTTCAAAGCCAACTATTTCTACTACATTGCCCTCCTCCGTATGGCTAACCGCCATCCCGGAGATACGGCCAACAATTTTAGATCGATAGCTTACTTCATACTTATCGCCGTCGATGTAACGGATATTCAGCCCTGAAACCGAGTACGTAATTTGCTCAAAGACAGAGAATGAGTTATCCAGCACCTCTTCCAGATCAATTATATCGCTCCCATCTGCAGAAAACCAGTTCTCTGAAATTGCGGACGTAACGCCCGTGAGGTTTTTCGTAGAATAACCTGAAGCGAAATCCTGATAAAGCCGATGGATATCCCCTCGAATTTTATTTGAAACAACACCGGGAATATTCCTTGGGCGCTCAGCTATTTTCTTTGTTGCCAACTGGGTAATCAGGATGAGCTCGCGATCTAAGGGATCGACAACGGCCTGGTCCGTAGCAGAGTGAGCAGCAAGCTCAACCTTGGCATCTGCGACAATGTCATCAGCCTGGTCGACAGCGTCATCCAGAGTGTCTCTTGAGCCTTTTCTTCCCGAGAGGGCATCAATGTCTTGCTTGATCTCTTGTAGGCTAATAAGGGCTTCATCAACAATCTCTTGAATCTCTTGCTGTTCCTTTTCTGCTTCTTCAGCAGCGAGTTTCTGCGCTTCTTTAGCAGCGAGTTTCTGCGCTTCTGCTGCTGCCAGCTTCTGTGCTTCTTCTGCAGCCAGCTTCTGTGCTTCTTCTGCTGCTAGCTTCTGTGCTTCTTCTGCTGCTAGCTTCTGTGCTTCTTCAGCTGCCAGTCTCTGCGCTTCTTCTGCTGCAAGCTTCT
>CBDUFN010000131.1:0-7783 GCA_965366475.1 uncultured bacterium
GATCAACGGTGAGGAACCCAACGGGCTCTCGCTGGCCAAACTGACCCAGACCTTCCCGGAGGACTGGGCCGAGCAGCGCCGCCAGTTCGGCTTTGCCACCGACTGACGACCGGACCGGAGACCGCCCCAGAGAGCCGACCATCAGCGTCGGCTTTTCTTCTTTAGGGGGCAGGAAGCCGGAGTTGACCGCGCTTCTTTTCATGGCCGAGGCGGGCGATTTCGAAAAAAACGTCCGGTTGCGGCATCGAACGATGACATAAGACAACCGCCCAAAATGGCAATCAGCCGCAAACCCATATCAATCAAGGATGTAGCTTTCCGGACGAGCTTCGGACTTGGTCCGGAGAAAACAGAGAATCAGGGGCCAAACAGAGAAAGAAAGGCTGGAAGATGGGGAGAATCGATGGTGCGGAGAGGTGCTTTGGAAAGATGTGAAACGGGCGCAAACCCTTTAGAAACAAGGGGAAAAAGAAAACCCGTCACCCCGGAGAATGACCCCAGAGAGACGGGTTTGTCTTTTCAAAATGGTGGAGGTGGCGGGAATCGAACCCGCGTCCGAAAACTTTTCACGTCAAGCGTCTACATGCGTAGTTCGTGTTTTGCTTAACCCTCAAGAGCTCCCACGAACAGGATCTTTTGAGGGGGAGTCCGCTTAAGTTTCGCCTAAGTGCCACGGACACTCACAAAGACTAGCCCACTATAATTAACGTCTTTTGCCACACATGGGCGATGAAACAAGAGACGTAGCAACGATTAAGCTGCTAGTGCGTAACGAACGTCAGTATCGGCGTTTGTATGTGTTGGGCTTTGTTACGGAGCCAGCCCACTCCGGCATGCAACCAGCGCTTCCAATCCCCGTCGAAACCTTGGCACCCCCCTAAACTATAAGAGTTTTTCTTTTAAGTTTAAATCTTTGAACGTTAAGTCTTCACTATATACATTAAGCTTTAAAAAAACAACTTGCAGCCAACAAATTATAAACTAGAACCTGTTTTCAATCCCTGTCTCGAATCGCTCGAGAGGCTTCCCTGTCGGCCTGCTTACGTTTAAGTGTCTCTCTTTTATCGTAAAGCTTTTTACCTCGGCAGACACCGATTTCCAACTTGGCTTTACTCCCTTTGAAATAGATCTTGGTCGGTACAAGGGTCAAGCCTTTTTCATCAACCTTTTTGGATAATTTTTCAATCTCATAACCATGCAAAAGCAGCTTACGTGCACGCAGAGGGTCGTGGTTTTCTCGATTACCCTGCTCGTAAGGACTTATATTCATATTATCTACAAACACTTCACCATTACGAATACGACAATAGGATTCTTTGATGCTCACCTGCCCCATGCGCAACGATTTGACTTCAGTTCCTTGCAGGGACAAACCGGCCTCAAAGACTTCATCAACAAAGTACTCGTGATAAGCCTTTTTGTTATTTGCGATGATTTTTATACCCATAAATCCGTGATGGAGATCGAGGCACGCGAAACGTGAGAACCTCGGGCCACCCCTTACTCTTCAAGTTGTTGTCATTTATTCGTTTGATCGGTTTCTTTTGACTTCCTCGTACCTCTTACGGTGTTACACATCCCTGCTATTCATCATCTCGTAGAATAGCAACGATTTTAGGCATATAATTTTCTTTATTCAGAACACTACTGCCAACACGCAAGATAACAAAACTGCCGGCCATAAAAAAAACTCCAAATACGGCAGAAAGCAGGTTCGGGTCGAGACCTGTTTCGAGATTCTCGCCAACCAACTTCCCGACAACAGCACCGATCACCAGCGCAATCAGGGGAACGATGTATAGCAGAAAAGAAGACTGCAGGAAAGACTTCGTTGTGGTTGCTATTGTTACTTGATCGCCAACCTCAGCGGCAATTGGATTTTGCACCTCAATCAGACGAGTGTTGTCATCATCACCCAAAGCACAATTTCCGTTGGTTGCACAGTTTTCACAGAGGCTACTCTTTGTACACATGACCACTGCATTGAGTTTGCTTTTCAATTCAACGACAGTGCCGACTTCTTCAATCATAATATTCTATCTCTGTCTTTAAAGACCGTATCAAGGGTAGCGGCCAAGGGTCCTCATCCATAACGATGAAGTTTCATTATGCCATATTATTATATGAGTTGGTTACATTTCCGGCAAGACGTTCTGTGCCGCAAGGTAAAGGTGAGTAACGGTTACATCTTGACCAGAAGAGCAGAGAATCGCTTCCAGATCATCGATGCAGGGCATTTGCGGAAGGGTTACAACCTGGAATGATGCATCACAGCCTTCAGAGAGCTGACCTATCTTACTTTCTAAGCCTAGGGCTTTCGCTCCACCCAAAGTCGCAATTTCCAGCCAGTCATTTGGTGTTGCTTCTCCCGCGAACCAATCTGTAGCAAAAGCCATTTCTTCCCAGATCGAAAGACTGCCTGAACTGGCCAAGCTGTCTGTTCCAAGCGCTAAAGGAACTTCATATTTCAAATAATCTGCAACAGGTGCTTTACCAACATTGAGAAGCGAATTTGAGCGTGGGCAAAGTACAACTGAACAACCTGTTTCCTTTAGAAGAATGACATCTGCGCGGTCAACATTCACTCCATGCACGACCAGGTCCTTCTTCTTTAGACGCCCCTGTCGGCAAAGTGCTGCAACTGGGCTACAACCTGGAGGCTCATTTGCTGAGGGATCCCATTGAGCGGCAGCGTACAACTTGTCAGCAATCTCACCTGAACCGCTTTTCAAGAATTCGGATTCGTGGGCAGATTCGGCAAGATGAATGCTACAAGGCCAAGACTGATTCTCAGCAAACGCAAAGACCTGATCAAGCGCTGATGGAGACAAAGTATAGGGTGCGTGTGGCGAAAGCGCCCAGTCGAGCAAGTCAGAGGGGGCATTAAAAGCCACCTTTAAAATGTCATCAAGACGCGTTTCAACAAGATGAGAGTTCTGACCGAGGACTTCGGCGAAGACCTTGCCATAGAGTGGTGAGGCCTTGTAAGCAGAGGCTCCACCCAGTGTTGTCAAAATATCACCAACCGCTCCGGTTCCAACATTCAAGCAAGACGTCAAACCCTCCAAAAGCGAGGTATGGAGTTGTTCATCATTGACACCTCTTCTCACTCTGACTAACCAAAGGACCCAGTCGACAAACGTTTGTGGTGCAACAGGTTCGCCCGCAGCAGTCGCCCATGAAGCAAAAGCACTTAATTCAAGATGCGTATGTGCATTGACCATGGGAGGGAGGAGTATTGACTCGCCGAAGTCAACAACCGTTGCGCATGGATATGAAGAGGAAAGCTCAGGATAAGGTCCAACGGCGCGAATCCGGGTCCCTTCAACCAGAACAGCTCCATCTTCAATCAAGGATGAAGTGATCGGCAGAACAAAGCGGGCTCGATAGAGAGTAAGATTATTCATGGCTGCAATTAAGCACAGGCCGAGGCTGGAGGTTCTGATTTGTGTAGAAAAAGGGAATCAACCCGCTGTAATAACGATTGAATATCCTGCTGTAGAACGATCGTGCACTGTTCTTCTAAAACGGAAGCAAGGATCTCATCTGTCGTCAGAGGATTAGCGAGAACGACCCGGAGCACCGTCAACTCTTGATCGTAAGCCGAGACATGAAGCCGCGTTCTAGACACGAAGGTTTTCCCTGCTTCACGTTGATCTTTTTGAAGGAGCTGATTGACCTGGTCAATGATCAGATTCATCTCTCTACGCTGATCAACTGAGCCATTGGCGAGCGCCTGTTGAATGCGCTTTGGACAGTAGCGATACGTAAGAATATTCAACTGCGGAGTATTCGTCAGTTCAAAATCCGGGTGTTGACGAATCATTTCAGCATAGGAATTCGCACGTTCAATCCCCAGATCAATTAAGAGCTCGTAGCCTTTGCGGCCAATGATTGAGAGCCCGGCATGAACCAGCATGGCCATCCCCGGACGAGAGCCTTCAAGGGTATGACTACCAAGGTCTTTGGAGCCGTGGCGCAAGATATAGTTGGCATGATGCTCAATGGCAGAAAGTGCAGTGGGATCTTTAAAAAGAACCATCCCCGCCCCCATCGGCACATAAAGTTGTTTATGCGCGTCAATGGTCACTGAGTCAGCTCGTGAGATGCCCTCAAGAAGATGACGATGACGATCAGAAAAGAGCGTTGGCCCACCCCATGCGGCATCAACATGAAAATGGCAACCGATGTCCTCAGCGAAGTCGGCCAGGTCGTTCAAAGGGTCAACCGTGCCTGTTTCTGTGGTCCCTGCAACTCCGACCAAGGCAAGAGGGCGAATGTTTTTGTCTTTAAGTTGACGACAGGTCTCTTTAAGACATGTCATGTCGATGCGATTCTTTGAGTCGGTATCAACCTTAACAAGATTGTCTCGTCCAATTCCGAGAAGATCAGCAGCCTTCCCAAGAGAGTAGTGCCCACGACTGGAGACGAGTACAGCGAGGCCATCACAACCAAGATGTCGCAATGAGCTCATCAAACCTTCTTTAGCAATCCCCCGGAAACTTCCAGAGGGTGCGCAAAGCGTATTGCGTGCAACCCAGAGCGCAGTAGCATTGGCAATCGTGCCACCAGAGCAAAAAGCCCCAAGGGCATGTTGGCTGTTATGAATCCATTTTTGGTAGAAAGGATCATCACCACGGTAAATCAGATGATGAAGCATGGCGAGAGCTTGTCGTTCCAGCGGAGTAAATGCTTTTGAGGTTTCAACCTTAACCAGATTCTGATTCAACGCAGTCATAATCCGCGAAAGCGGAAGCATAAAATAAGGCAGGGCCGAAGTCATATGACCAATAAAACCGGGAGCTGCTGTATGTACGGACTGAGCGACCAGCTTATGTTTAACAAATTCAGTGTATTCAGATACGAAGGTTGGTTCTTCCGGAATGGAAGAGCGATAGAAATCAGCTTCTATCTCTTCAATATTGCGCTCGAGAGCAACAATATGCGTCTGAAGGAATCCGGCAACATCTCTGGATATCGCCTGATCGACTTCACCGAGAGTTGAATCTGGAGCCTCAGGGATCGTGAAGATCCGATAAAGGTTCTCCAGGTTTGCGCGAGCTATCTCTTGAGTTTTCGGCATCATTACACCTGTGCTTGTTAAAGAAGCAGGTTACCGTTATCAATCAGTCTGGTTTTACCGACTTTGACGGCTAGTAACATCACTGATTCATCGTCAATTGTATCGACTTCTTCCAGAGTCGTGGCATTGCAAATCTTCACATAATCGATTGACAATGAAGCTTTGTCATTCAGACGTTGACAGGCCATCGACAGAACCTTATCTGAATCAAGCTCACCATTCACAGCCATTTCTGCTGATTGTCGCAGCGTATTCACAAGAGCAAGGGCCTCTTGCCTTTCAGCGTTGGAGAGATAAACGTTACGAGAGCTCATGGCCAAACCATCGGCTTCACGGACGATCGGCATTCCGACAATCTCAACGGGCAAATTTAAATCGTGGGTCATACGTTGGATCACGGCTAATTGCTGAAAATCCTTACGGCCGAAAAGTGCGATGTGAGGTTGTACGATTGTGAAAAGTTTCGTAACAACCGTGGTCACACCGCGAAAGTGAGTCGGCCTGCAGGCTCCTTCTAGAGTGGTTGTAAGTGGCCCTTCTACAGTGACGTAACTCGCATATCCAGAGGGATAAATCGATTCTGGTTCCGGGTAAAAGATAAGGTCGACACCACATTCTCTGGCAAGGCGCTCGTCGTTCTCGAAATCACGGGGGTAACAATCCAAGTCTTCGCCTTGACCAAACTGGGTTGGGTTCACAAAAATCGACAGAACCAGGAGATCTCCCAGTTTTCGACCTTCTCGGAGCAAAGAAAGATGACCTTCATGCAGAAAGCCCATGGTTGGAACAAAAGCAATTGTCTGCCCTGCGGTTCTTGCTTTCAGGCAGCGGTTTTGCATGTCTTGAATATTTGAAATTGTTTCCATATTAATTCAAGGGACACGGAACGAGAGATGCGCAATGCGAAAACCTCAGACCTGATCCAGAGACCTCATAAATAGTTAACAGCCTAATCTTGTACTTCTTCGTACCTCGCTCCGTGTACTGCGAACCGAGACTTAAAAAGAATGTTCAGGACCGGGAAAACTCCCATCCTTAACTTCGCGAATATAATCATCGATCCCTTCGCGAATTATCCCGGAAACATCAGCGAATCGCTTCACAAACTTAGGTGAATATTTCTCGCACAAACCGAGAATATCGTGAATAACCAGGACCTGTCCGTCGCAATTAACACCGGCTCCGATTCCGATCGTAGGAATTGGAATCTCCGAGGTTATTTCAGCGGCCAATAAAGCAGGAATGCCTTCGAGGACAACGGCGCAAGCTCCTGCTTCGGCAACCGCACGGGCATCCGCCAACAATTGATTGGCCTGAGCTTCTTCTCGACCCTGTATGCGAAAGCCACCCATGCGATGAATTGACTGCGGGGTCAGGCCAATATGAGCAACAACCGGAACGTCCATTGCGACAATAGCCCTGATCGTTTCCGCGACATGAACACCACCTTCGAGTTTGACAGCTTGTGCCCCACCCTCTTTTATCAACCGACCAGCATTCCGACGAGCGTCAGCAAGATCCACCTGATAGGACATAAAAGGCATATCAGCAACAACCAGAGATTGTTTTGAGCTACGAACGACGGCACGGGTGTGGTAGATCATTTCATCCATGGTGACCGGCAAGGTATTATCGTAACCAGAAACCACCGAGCCCGCAGAATCACCCACCAGAATCACATCAATTCCTGCTTGATCCATAATGCGAGCAAAAGGATAATCATAGGCTGTTAGAACAGCAATTTTCTCGCCACGGCTCTTCATCGCCAATAAGTCCAAAATCGTTGTTCTCTTCTTAGGTGTCTCGCTCAATGGAATCAACCTCGATTGGATTAAATTTTAAAACAAAAAAAAGCCTTCCGAATCGTTACGGAAGGCAGTCGCATGTATCGGTGGAGTCCACCGAACACGTTTACTTACTACTACTGCCGTCCCAGTCTAACAGATCCAGGCGGTATGTCGTTTTACTCCGTTTCCACGTTGGCTCCGGCACAAGTTCCAGGCCACAAAACGGTGTTTCTAAAAGCGGCTTATTCTATAGCATATGGTCTGAAGAGTGTCCAGTGAGTTTTTAAAACAATCACGACTCAAGAAGCTGAAAACTCTACCCTTTGTCGAGTAAGCTTAAGCCTGCACTATATGCATCAGCTTCCTTTTTCCCAAGCGACCAGTATTCGCGCATTCCTCCAAGGTAAACAAGAGGATCAAAAACTTCTACATCAGCACGGCCTTCAGCATCAAAAGCCTCCTCACAAGCATGAATTTCTACAATCTCTCCCATCACCAAACGGTAGTCACCCAATTCAACCTCACCCACATATCGACATTCGACATTAAGGGGAGAATCATCAACCAGCACAACACCCTCAAGAGTACCGGGAGACACCTCAAGACCCGTCAGTTGACATTTATCAATCTTTTTCCCTGAAGCCAATCCACACGCATCTGCCGCGGTAGCCAGCTTCGAAGGGACACCGTTCACAGAGAAGACGCGGCTGTCTTTGATATTTGCATAGGTTTGACGATCTTTGTGTAGTGACACAGCCATCGTCGGCGGAGTTTTACTGACGATCCCAACCCATGACGCCATCATCAAATTTACATCGTCTGAACTGCTTCGCGTTGCAATTAATGTCGCGGGTTGTGGAAAGAAGGTTACACATGAGCCAAGTTGTCTTTTTTTCAATGTTTACTCCTTAAA
>CBDUFN010000132.1:0-7593 GCA_965366475.1 uncultured bacterium
AGAGGGTCTAAGGGCTACCTTTTGACCATTGTTTGTATATGCCATGATTCGCTGTCTTGTTCGCTTCTGAGGCGTCCTGAGTTCTTCCTTGTTGCGTGTTGGGTTTGTGTTGCCTTGCCGTCAGAAAATGTTCCGGGGGGTTGCAGAGAAGATTAGCTGTTCTCTTACCCATGTAAGGCACTCAGAAACTCTATGGTGTTTTGAGCAAGAGGTGCGACACGATTTATAATAAGTCCTTTGATGGACTCTTGAGAAATGTTGTTTATTATGAATCATATACACGTTTTGTTGATTTGTTCTGGGCGCCAGTAGCACTCTTGGGTACCTTATAGTGTCTGGTTTCTTGACCATACCGGTTAAGTTTTGGCTGGATTGTTTAAGCAGTAGTTGATAACTTGAAATTATAAGGAGTTGACCTTTTTTACAATAAAGTGAATCGTACAACTCACTGATATTTTTATCTTTTAAAACGCTCAACACGAAGTGACAAATTTATATACTTTGTTAGCATTAATAATATAGAAAAATTGTAGAAAGAGTTCTCTTTTTTTTAGGGAGGTGACATGCTGAAAGTACATGTTTGTATATTGATTCTAGCATTGCTCTGCCCATCCATGGTCCTCGCTAGAGGTGAAGTTGGGGTCATCAAAACCTTGGAAGGCGAGGTCTCAATTGATCGTGCAGGCGACCTGAGAAAAGGCAGCGTTGGGGAAAGACTTTTTGAACAGGACATCTTGAGAACAGGTTCAAATGCATCTGTTGGGGCGGTCATGCAAGACGACACGACGTTGTCTCTTGGACCTAACAGTGAACTGATTTTAGAAGAATATGTTTTCGAGCCAAAGGAAGAGTCTTTCTCAATTGTTCTTCGTATGCTCAAAGGTACGTTCATTTACATGTCAGGAGTCATCGGTAAAATTGCACCTGATTCAATTCGTCTTGAGACCCCCGACTCAACGATTGCTGTCAGAGGGACACGCTTATTGATTAAGGTTAACGACTGATTTGTGAGTTTTTTGTAATCTCTTGCTTTTAAAAGGCTGGTTCTATGGAAATCACTGTATTTTGGGTTGCTGTGGTCTTGGCTTTCTTTCTTGCCGGTCCACATGACAAGACACAAGTTATACTCATGCCTGACTCTGATGGCCATGTTGGCCAAGCCGAAGTCATAACAGAGGGTGGACGTCAGTTGCTGACAGAATCTGGTCAGATGACAACTGTCAAGGATAGTTCTAAACCACCCTCTGATGTCGCCATGGTTGATCAGGCTGAAATCGCCGAGTCTTTCTCCGAGGTGCTGGCGATTGAACCTGTCTTGCCAGAAAAGTTTTTACTCTATTTCCTGCCAGGCAGTAATGAGTTGACGAAGGCATCCATCGAGCTATTGCCCAAAGTGATTGATACGATCAAAGAGAGAGAATCTTCCTACATAAGTATCTTTGGTCATAGTGATAGGGTTGGGTCGGAAGAGTCCAATATTAAGCTTTCCACAAAACGGGCCATAGCAGTGAGACAACTCCTTGAAGAGTTAGGGGCCTCTGTTGCAAATATTGAGACGGCCTCTCACGGTGAAGGGAATCCCTTGGTCAAAACAGCGGACGGTGTCGCCGAGCCACGTAATCGTCGAGTTGAAGTCGTCGTTCGATAAAGATCTACCCTCCTTCAATTATGAAAGAAACCAGAAATAAGAAGAGCCCACGTTTAAATCCTCTCTCCGAAGCTCGCTCTTTGATTCTCTGTTGCGGTCTGGCTATGACGTTGCTCGCCGCAGTGGTTCAGTTTAATCCACCTCAATTACTGCGCTTTCTGAACTATCGTGTTTATGATCTGTTGCTGTCTGCTACCGCACCGACAGAGCCCAGCGATGTGCCGATTTTGATCGGCATCGATGATAAAAGCCTTGAAACATATGGGCAATGGCCCTGGCCACGCTATCGCCTGGCACAATTAGTCGACAGCCTCAAGTTGGCAGGCGCTGATGTAATCGCCCTTGATATGTTGATGCCTGAAGCCGATCGGACCTCTCCAGAGGTAATCTTGCATGAAAGACAACGTGACTTGGGAGTGCAGCACACAGACGTTGACTTTAAACTAAAAAATCAAAAAGGTAATGATCGTATCCTTGCCGAGTCTCTTGCTCGGGCCGCGAGCGTTCTGAGTTACAAATTTCTGTTTACGGAGAGTTCATCTGCTGGCGAAACTTCTTCTATTGTGCCTTTAGATAATATTGTAATTCAGCAGTCTGAAGGTTGTGACCTCTTATGGCCTTCACCGTCAGCGGTACTTCAGAGCCTCGATCCATTCGTTAAAGCAGAATCAGCTTCTGGTTTCACAAATGTTCGTGCGGATGACGATGGTATCCTCAGAAGAGTCCCCCTCTTGATGGAATACCGTGCAAATTATTATCCTGGTTTAGCGCTGGCAGCTCTTCGTTTAGTAAGTAAACAACCCTCTCTCATGCTTAAGAAGGAAAGATCTGAATCCTCCTTGTTGTTCGCCGGCCACAATGTTCCACTGGACGAACAGGGCCGACTCCTGTTGACCTTTTACAAGCAGGAAAACCCTTTTGCGTACTACTCCGCAGCTGATGTGCTTAGCGGTAAACTCCTTGAAGGTAGCCTCAGCGGTAAAATTGCTTTTGTTGGAGCCTGGGCCTCCGGTTTAGGCGATCGACATGCGACCTCTATAGATAAATCGACACCCGGCCTGCAAATTCATGCAGTTATCGCCTCTAATCTGCTTTCAGGTTCTTTTCTGCATCAACCGGATTGGGCCCGAGGTGCAGAACTCTTTTTTGTTTTGGTGCTTGGTTTATTGTCAACCTGGTTAATTGCTCGTTTAGGGTTCTCTGCCAATATCCTTCTCTTTTTTATCGGTTCCGTTTTTCCTCTTGGCGGCGCTTATGTGGTCCTGAAGGTTGCTGGTGTTTACATTCCACCAACACTTCCTTTTTTGGTCCTGATTGCAAATTGTAGTATTCTTGGCATCGTTAGATCGGGTATAGAAGCCCATAAAGTCTTCACAAGAACCCGCGATTTGGTGGCAGCGCAGGACTCTACGATTTTCGGAATGATCTCTCTTTCTGCGGCCCGCGACGAAGAAACCGGTGAACACATCATAAGGACTCAACTTTATGTCAAAACCCTTGCTGAGCAGTTAAGGACGATAGAGACCTACCGAAAGGTGCTTTCGGATGATGATATTGAGCTGCTCTTTATGTCGGCACCGCTGCATGATATCGGCAAGGTTGGTATTCCTGATGCCATTTTGCATAAACCGGGAAAACTCACAAAAGAAGAATTTGAAGTTATGAAAACGCATCCAGTGATTGGCGAAAAAGCTCTGGCTGAAACGATTAAGCCCACGGTTTCTGGACAAGGCAGCACCTATCTTGATTACGCTCGGGACGTCGTTGTTTCGCATCACGAAAAATGGGACGGTTCAGGATATCCGGCTGGGTTGGTGGGTGATGCAATACCTCTGGCTGGCCGATTGATGGCTCTGGCAGATGTTTTTGATGCCTTATGCAGCGAACGCGTTTACAAACCTGCCTTTCCATATGAAAAAGTAAAAAAAATGATTATTGCAGGTCGCGGAACTCATTTTGACCCCGATGTTGTCGACGCCTTTCTTGAGAGCGAGGACAAATTTGTCGCTATTTCTGAAAAGTACGGAGAAAACTCTTTGGAAAAGGAAGCTGTGGAATAGTTCAAAACGTCTATCGGCAAAGCACGTTTCAGGGACAAACTGGAGCCAAACTTTATCGCAAACTTTTCAACGCAGCGACAGGGAGTCACACCCACAGAAGATTAAAAGCATTTTTCTCAAAATGCATAGCTTTTTTGCGTTGGGTTCGTTGGTGATAGGTTAATCTATCCTTGATAATGTTCATTAAAAAATAATTCTGGCAAAGTTAAACACTTGGAGATTGTAATGGAAAAGACCTTCTTTGATCACGTTAAGATAGCCGATGTCGTTTTGGAAAATCGTTTCGTCCGTAGTGCTACCTGGGAAGGGATGTGTGATGATTCGGGCCGCGTGACGGAAAAATTAATCGACTATTACAAGCTGCTCGCAGAGGGAGGTGTCGGGTTGATTATTTCCGGCTACAGTTTCGTGTTGGCAGATGGCAAACAGTTGCCTGGAAAGATGGGTATTCATAATGATGCCATGGTCGATGGCCTGACTCGCCTATGTGAGGTTGTTCATCAAACGAAGAGCCGAATTTTTTGTCAGCTTGTTCACGCAGGAGGTCAAACCTCAAGTAAGGTCATTGGTTGTCAACCGATGGCACCCTCTTCCGTTGATTTTGCGGGATACGAAGCCATTCCTCGAGAGATGGATGCTGTCGACATAGAAAAAGTTATCAGTGCTTTTGGTTCGGCGGCAAAACGCGCAGAGAAGGCCGGATTTGACGGTGTTCAACTGCATGGAGCTCACGGCTACCTGATCAACCAGTTCCTTTCTCCATTGACGAACCAAAGAACAGATGAGTATGGCGGCAGTTTGGAAAATCGAATGCGTTTCCTTCTTCGCATCTGCGAAGAGATTTGCGAATCTGTTACACCGGGTTTTCCGGTCACGATAAAGTTGACTGCAATGGATCATCTCGAGGGAGGGTTTCAACTTGAAGAGGCTGTTGCTGTCGCCGAAGCTCTAGAAAAAGCTGGAGTTTCCGCGATTGAGGTCAGTTCCGGCACCTCTGCGTCTGGCGAGATGAGTCCTGTCCGGCAGAAGATTGTTACTCAGGAACAGGAAGCCTACAATGCGGCTCTAGCCCGTAAAATTAAAGAATCTGTTCGTGTCCCGGTGATGGTTGTGGGCGGGTTGCGTTCCGGAGATGTTCTTAACCATCTCCTTTGGAACAATTCTACAGACTTTTTTGCCTTGTCTCGTCCTCTGATTCGAGAACCTGATCTACCACAAAAATGGCAAGAGGATGAGAGTTACCTTTCAACGTGTATTTCGTGTAACGGTTGCTTTCGTCCCGGTCTGAAGGGCGACGGAATCTACTGTGTTGTTGACCATATTGAGAAAAAAAACCGGGACGTGAAGATATAAACAGACCGTCTCATCCCGCGTGTTTAGCTTTGTAACGTTTCAGGTAAATGTTTAGTGCTTCAAGGTGCTCGTCGTCTGCACGAGACAGGCGTTCAAATGTAGAGGCAAGCTTTGGGTCTTTAAATTTCAAGGCATAGAGCGCATGGACTTTACGAAATTCTTTTTCTAGTACAACGGCATTTTTGAGCATATCAAGCAAACTCAGGTCTGGCTGTTTCGCTCTTTCAAGGAGGGCTTGCGCAATTTTGGAGAGTTCTTCAGGGTCAGGTGTCTGGTCCTTGATTCCTGAGAAAACGTCTTTAATAGGAAGCCGCAAGGCAAGTTTAAGTTGGTTCGCGTGGTCTTCCTCATCCCTCGCCATATCTTTCCAGATTTGAACCAGGGTGTCGTCGCAGTTTTGATTTTTTACGAACTCATGGTAAATCAATGCTGCGGTTTCTTCTAGCTTTACACAGTTACTCAAAAACTTGACCATAACAATACCTCTGGAAATAAAGATGATTCGGGAGTCTGCTGCCGATTTTCAGGCAGGTTTCAAGTCAGTCTTTCTTCACATTTAAACAACAATTTTGAAGGAGTCGATAAGCGTGATCTCTCTTGCTTGTTGATCAAAAAAACGCCTACTTTTGAAGTTTTCCTGCTGCTAAAAAGTTTAGCCCGCTTGCTCTTCGTCAGGAAGAGGCGTGCAGTTTATGCAGGCCGCACGAGGGCAAAAAGTATGAAAAAGTTCTTGTCCCTCGGTAAAGCGGGTGACTGTAACACCCATTCCTGAGCGTAATTTGTGAGCGTAGCGAGGGGGGGCTTTTTTGGCCCACTGGACCTTGCCGTCAAGAAAAATCTCTTTGTTTTCTTTTGTGGTTATTTTTACCTGTAGGTGAACACCGCTTTTGTAGACAGTCGATGTTTCAATAAACATCCCCTCGAAAGAAACGTCACTTGTGTATCCATAATGTTTGAGATCATCAGTTCCGAACCGGACTGAAAGACGTTTCTTTCAGCGAGCATCGACGCGGTTTTCAAGCATGAGAGCCTCCATGTGGGATGTTCATTATGCACATCCGTCCAGTTGAGAAGAATTTCTCTTCTACCGTAGAGCCTTTGTAAATATAGCAGTTTTTCCTTTGTCAAAAAAGTAAAACACAGTCATTTAGCCTTTCTTGCCTTTATTTATGAGCGTATCAATTGGTACTCGGGTAAGTTTTCATGCAGTTTTTTGACCGTACAGGAAGGCTCTTTAATGTGAAAACTTGCCAAGTTGATGGTTAAAAAGCTGGTGCAGTATCGGAGAAGTCCTCTTGATACGTTGCAGAGGTGACTCGTATTTATATGTCTTACGTTTTTGGTTGTTCTCCTGTCACCAGAGGCAGGGTCAGAAATATCTTTGTCTGCTGTACAGATAAAATCGCAAGCGTCCTGGGATTGACACAGAAGCTGCTTCGAAAGAGGTGAGAACTCAACTCCATACGCGTTGCCTTCTGACCGAGATTCGCTTGATCCGTTGCACGTTTGCCTTATGTAGTGAATAAGTTTATTCATACGCAGGACATCATTATCAATGAGTAAATCTTTCTAAGTATTGTGAAGTTAATCTTTGGTTTTTTGGTCGCCATTCCGATTCTTGTGGTTTTTTAAAGTAAGTGGCAAAGTACGAGAGAGTCGACGGAGAGCTTGCACTCTTTTAGTCGATACTGGAGAATCATTAAAGCTCCAGATAACAAAATCTAACAAGACCGCAAAGCGTGTAAATGAATTTGATCCAGACGCAACAAACATTTTCTAGACCTGTTTTTGTCGGGCTGTTTTTGCTAACAGCTCTTCCGTGGGTTTCTTCGCCGGTCGCTCTAGCTGCAGGTTTTGTGTTCAGCTTTGTGTTTGGCAATCCCTTTGCTGAACAGACCGCCAGACTTAGTAAGACAATGCTTAAAGTTTCCGTTGTTGGTCTTGGCTTTGACGTCAACTTTGTAGAAGTTCTGATGGTTGGTAAGAGCTCCCTGCTACTTACTTTTGGCAGCATTACAGCAACTCTGATTCTGGGCGAACTTTTGGGACGACTCTTAAGGGTTCCCCCAAACACGCGCAGGCTGATGTCTTTTGGTACAGCGATTTGCGGGGGCAGTGCGATTGCGGCGATGGCACCCGTGATCAAGGCGCGTGACGAAGAAGTTTCTGTTTCGTTAGCAACGATCTTTACTCTTAACGCCGTCGCCTTAATTCTTTTCCCTCCGCTTGGGCACTTCTTTGATCTTGACCAGTACCAGTTCGGCCTTTGGGCCGCGTTGGCTATCCATGATACAAGCAGCGTTGTTGGAGCCTCGGCAGCATATGGTGCTCTTGCTTTGGCGGTTGGTACTACGGCCAAGCTAACGCGTGCGCTTTGGATTGCTCCTTGTGCTCTGGTTGCCGGGATCTTCAGTAAGTCACAAGAAAGGGTTGGTGTTCCCCTCTTTATCGTCGGTTTTCTTGCCGGCGCTGCTATTAACTCCTGGTTGCCGGCTTTTGATCTGTTTTGGGCTGGGATCTATACGGTGGCGC
>CBDUFN010000133.1:0-7575 GCA_965366475.1 uncultured bacterium
TTTGTTAAAGGTTTCAGAGGTTGATGTTGAGACACAACCGCTGCCGGCTGTGTCTGGTAGCAGTGCCGCCATTTCTGCACCTCCCGCTGGTCCCGTTATTGTTGAGGCGATTCCCAACTATAGAAGTAATCCTTTGCCAGAATATCCACGTTTGGCTAGACGTAAACATTGGGAAGGCGTGGTGTGGTTATTGGTTGATGTTGCTGCAGATGGTTCGGTCGATGACTTGCAGGTCGAAAAATCGTGCGGACATAAATTATTAGACCGAGCCGCCAACAGAACGGTCAGGCGTTGGAAGTTTTTCCCGGCAACTCGAGCCGGAACGCCAGTGTCTAGCCAGGTCCGTATCCCGATTCGATTTCGTCTTGAAGACGGATGAGGGCGGATATGGCCGCTCGCTTGACGATTGAATATAACTTTATTGAGGAGAATAATAATAAAGTTAAAGTTTAATCTTGCATTATTGATTTTTGCATGCTAGAAAAACGTCCTTCGGGGAGTGGCGCAGCCTGGTAGCGCGCCAGTTTTGGGAACTGGATGTCGCAGGTTCGAATCCTGTCTCCCCGACCACTTTAAGCGCCAGTAGCTCAGCTGGACAGAGCAACGGCCTTCTAAGCCGTGGGTCGAGGGTTCGAGTCCTTCCTGGCGCGCCATTTTGGTTCCTCGGGGGCGAAACCTCAGACCCTTGGTTTAGAATCTACATGTTTCATGGTGGGTGTAGCTCAGTCGGTAGAGCACTGGATTGTGGCTCCAGTTGTCGCGGGTTCAATCCCCGTCACTCACCCCATGTTTCTCCGGGCCTGCCTTTTCCCCATCGTCCCTTCTGTTGTGGCGGTTTCCCTGGGAAAAGCCGGGCCTTAATTGTTTGTCACCCTTAGTGCGGGTGTGGTGGAATTGGTAGACACGCTGGTCTTAGGAACCAGTGTCTTACGACGTGGGGGTTCGAGTCCCTCCACCCGCACCATTTATCTCAAGTGAACTAAATTCTGTTTTAAAGACTATATTGCTGGTTTACGCTTTAATTTTGTATTTGCGTGATACTGGTAGAGGACGTGAGGAGCCAACGCATGAATGTCAAGATTGAAGATGTCAGTACTATTAAGAAGAAACTGATTTTTGAAGTTGCCGCAGAGCAGGTTGATGGTGAAATTAGCCGTGCCTTGAAAAAGATCGGTAAAACTGCAAAAGTTAAAGGCTTTCGTGCTGGCAAGGTGCCTGAATCCGTTCTTGAGAAATATTACGGTGCCCAGGTGGAGCAGGAAGTTCTCTCCACTCTGATCAATGACACATACTTCCGTGCTCTTCAGGAGCATGCGATCCCAGCGGTTGGCGAACCAAAAATTATTGACAGTAGTGGTGTTAATAAAGGCGAGGCCTTTACCTACGAGGCTGAGGTCGAAATTAAGCCCGAATTGACGGCCAAGGGTTACACCAAGCTGTCTCTTGAAAAAGAAAAATTTGTTGCCGATCCAAAAGCGGTCGAAGGTCGTCTTGAAGAAATGCGCGCCTCCCGTTCCCAGGTTGAACCAACCACGCGTAAAAAAGCGCGTGAGGGTGATTCCGTTGTTATCGATTTCGAAGGCTTTGTTGATGGTGTAGCTTTTGAGGGTGGCAAAGGTGAGGATCATCTTTTGGAACTCGGTTCTGGCTCCTTTATTCCTGGTTTCGAAGAGCAAGTTGCTGGCATGAAGCGTGAGGAAGCCAAGGATGTTGAAGTTTCCTTCCCCGAAGATTACGGTCAAGCTGATCTTGCTGGAAAACCAGCTGTCTTCAAGGTGGTTTTGAAAGAGATCAAGGAAAAGGTTGTTCCTGAGCTAAATGATGAGTTTGCCAAAGGTTTTGGTGTTGAGACCCTTGATGAACTCAAGGAACAGTTGCAAACGAGTTACGAGACACAGGAAATCAACAGGGTTGAAGGTGATCTTCGTGAGAAGTTGGTTGGTCAGTTGATCGAAAAGAATCCAGTTGAAGTTCCTGAGGCCATGATTGCCAAGCAGCTTGATTATATGTACGAAAATATCTGTAATCGTATGGAGTCACAAGGAATGAAGCCGGAGATGCTCGGTATTACTCCTGAAAATTTCCGTGAGAACTATCGTGCGACTGCGATTGAGCAAGTGAGTGGCAACCTGATTCTCGAAGCTATCGGGACGCAGGAGAATATCGTTGCAGAAGAGTCGGAAATTGACGCAAAGCTTGAAGAAATAGCGACAATGGCAAATGCACCGATTGATATGGTGAAAAAATATTATGCCGGTGCTGAAGCGCGCAGCGGTTTGATGGCCCAAATCGCAGAAGAAAAAGTTGTCAGTTTCTTGCTTGAGAGTGCCAAGGTGAAAGAGGTCGCTCCAAAGAAGGAAGAGTCTGAGGCACCGAAAAAAGAGAAAAAGAAAGCTGAAAAAAAACCTGCAAAAAAGTCTGAAAAGAAAGCCGAGAAGGGGGATGCATGAATCTAATTCCAATGGTCGTGGAGCAAACTGGCCGCGGTGAACGCTCCTACGATATTTACTCTCGGTTGCTCAAGGATCGAATCATCTTTCTTGGCGGTGGGGTTGACGATCACGTTGCCAATCTGATTATTGCTCAGATGCTTTTCCTTGAATCTGAAGATTCGGAAAAAGATATTCACCTTTACATTAATTCTCCCGGTGGCGTCGTTACTGCGGGTCTGGCGATTTATGACACAATGCAGTATCTGAAAGCTCCAGTGTCTACTATTTGCGTTGGCCAGGCAGCAAGTATGGGCGCACTCCTCTTGGCTGCTGGTGCGGCTGGCAAGCGTTATGCGTTGCCTCACGCTCGTATCATGATCCATCAGCCTCTCGGTGGTTTCCAGGGTCAAGCAACGGACATCAGCATCCATGCTCAGGAAATTTTACGTTTGAAAGAGACTCTCAACGGCATCATGGCCGATCATTCCGGAAAAGATATCAGCCAGTTGTCGGCAGATACCGAACGTGATTTCTTCATGGGTAGCGAAGCCGCAAAAGAGTATGGTATTATCGACGACATAGTGGCTCGGAGCCAGACTGTCGGTTCTTAATATCGTGTGAATTGGTTTTCTTGAACTGGTTCTGGTTTCGCTCAAATGACACAACAAACTCATCGTATGAAACTGAGTTCCCTGAATGAGGTGTGGCAGTGACGCAAAAAAATGGCAATGGTGACCAATTGACATGCTCCTTCTGCGGCAAAGCGCAGGAAGAAGTAAAAAAACTGATAGCAGGACCAGCAGTTTATATCTGCGACGAGTGTATTGAGCTCTGTAAAGATATTATTGCTGAAGAAGCACAGCTTGAAGAGGTTCCTCTCAGTGGCGGAAAGCTCCCTAAGCCAGTTGAAATTAAAGATGTCCTTGATGACTTTGTGATTGGTCAGGAGCGCGCCAAGAAAGTTTTGGCTGTCGCTGTGTATAACCACTACAAGCGCGTAGAGGCTTCAGAGAATGCTGGCGATGTCGAAATCCAGAAAAGTAATATTCTTCTGCTTGGTCCTACCGGAAGTGGTAAAACCCTCTTAGCACAGACCCTTGCCAAAGTTTTGGATGTTCCCTTTGCAATTGCTGATGCAACGAATTTAACCGAAGCCGGCTACGTTGGCGAAGATGTTGAAAATATTATCCTGAGTCTTTTGCAAGCGGCTGATTACGATCTTGAGAAGGCCCAAAAAGGGATTATCTATATCGACGAAGTCGACAAGATTGCCCGAAAATCGGATTCCCCCTCGATAACCCGTGATGTCTCAGGGGAAGGCGTGCAGCAGGCCTTACTCAAAATTATCGAAGGGACAACGGCTAGCGTGCCTCCTAAAGGTGGCCGCAAGCATCCTCAACAAGAGTTCCTTAAGGTTGACACTACAAATATTCTCTTTATCTGTGGCGGCGCATTTTCTGGTCTCGAAACGGTTATTGGTCAGCGTGTTGGTGCCAAGACCATGGGTTTCGGTGCAGAAAACAAGCAGAATGTAGAAGAGAAAATAGGCGAGGTCCTCTGTAAGGTTGAGCCTGGTGACTTGCTTAAATATGGCCTCATCCCAGAGTTTATCGGGCGCCTTCCGATCGTGGCGACTCTTGATGAATTGGATGAAGAGGCTCTTGTTCGTATTCTTTCCGAGCCCAAAAATGCTCTTGTTAAACAGTATCAGAAACTCTTTGATATGGAGAGTGTTGACCTTCGTTTCTCTGACGGGGCAATGGTTGCCGTTGCAAAAGAGGCCCTTAAACGTAAAACTGGAGCTCGTGGGCTGCGCTCCATTCTAGAAAATGCTATGCTTGATGTCATGTACGACATCCCTTCCCAAGATCGCGTAAGAGAAGTTGTGATCAATGAGGATGTGATTTTTAAAGGCACCCAGCCTATTGTTATTTATGAATGCGCCGAGTCGGCCTGATAGAGTTCCTGTCGGGCTTGCGCTCAGCCGGAAGATATAGTTATGACAGAACTCTCAGAAGACTTCCTGCCTGAATCTCCACAATCGGAAACATTTCCAGTTCTGCCATTACGGGATATCGTTATCTTCCCGCATATGGTGACGCCACTCTTTGTCGGTCGACCACGGTCGATTCAGGCTCTGGAATGGGCGATGGAGCATGAAAAGCTTGTGCTTCTTGTGACCCAGAAAGACCCCAAAACGGATGACCCTTTAGCGGACGATATGTTCGAATTGGGAACTTTGGGTCAGGTTGTGCAGATGCTCAAGTTGCCAGATGGAACTGTTAAGGTTCTAGTCGAAGGCAAGGTCAGGGCTCGCCTGATCGACCTTGAGTATACAGATGAGTGTATCTTTGCATCATTACAGCAGCTGCCGGATCATGAACCAGATTCTCCCGAGCAGGAAGCTCTGATGCGCAGTGTCAATACTACTTTTGAGACATACGCGAATCTAAGCAAGAAAATCCCTGCAGAAATGGTGACTTCGATTGCCGGGATTGAAGAACCTGGTCGTTTTGCCGACACCATTGTCGCGCACCTGACAGTGCAGATTTCTGACAAGCAAGAGATCCTTGAAGAAATGGATTCACTTGTTCGTCTCGAGAAACTTTTGGCTCTTATGGAGCGGGAAGTTGAGATTCTTCAGATCGAAAAGAAGATTCGTAATCGCGTAAAAAGTCAAATGGAGCGCAGCCAGAAAGAGTACTATTTGAATGAGCAGATGCGTGCCATTCAGAAAGAGCTTGGCGAAAAAGACGAATTCAAGCAGGAACTTCGTGAGCTGGAAGAAAAGATCGAGAAGTCTCGGATGTCTAAAGAGGCGACCGAGAAAGCGACGGCGGAGTTGCGTAAGCTTAAGATGATGTCGCCCATGTCTGCTGAAGCTACGGTGGTTCGCAATTACATTGACTGGTTGGTCGCTTTGCCCTGGAAAAAGGGCACCAAGGATCAGATCGACCTTATCAAGGCTGAAGACATCCTTGATGAGGATCATTACGGACTGGAGAAGGTCAAAGAACGTATCCTTGAGTATTTGGCGGTACAGGCTCTTGTCAAGAAGATCAAGGGTCCTATCCTTTGCCTCGTTGGGCCTCCTGGCGTCGGTAAGACGTCTCTGGGGCGTTCTGTAGCACGTGCCATGGGTCGTAAGTTCATCCGAGTGTCTCTAGGTGGTGTTCGTGATGAGGCAGAGATACGTGGTCATCGTCGTACTTATATCGGTGCCATGCCGGGTAAGGTTATTCAGGGCCTGCGCAAAGTCGGTATGCGAAATCCTGTTTTCCTCCTCGATGAAGTCGACAAGATGAGTACGGATTTTCGTGGTGATCCTTCTTCTGCACTGTTGGAAGTCTTGGACCCTGAGCAAAACAACACCTTTGGCGATCACTTCCTGGATGTTGATTACGACCTCTCTTCAGTGATGTTTATTGCTACGGCAAACACTTTACATTCTATTCCTGGCCCACTACGTGACCGGATGGAAGTTATCCGTGTTGAGGGTTATACCGAAGAAGAAAAGGTCCATATTGCAGAGCGTTACCTGCTGCCTAAGCAGTTGGAAACACATGGACTAAAAGCCGAGCAGGTTAAGTTCTCTAATGCCGCTCTTCTTGAAGTCGTGCGACTCTATACTCGCGAAGCCGGTGTTCGTAACCTTGAGCGTGAGATTGCGAATGTGTTTCGGAAAATTGCTCGTGAGGTTGTCAAGGCCGGAAAAGCCGGTAAGCGTTTTCAGGTTGGCGCGTTGCAGATTAAAAAGTATCTTGGCGTGCCGCGTTACAGCTTCGGAGTCCGTGAGGATGAGCATCGGGTCGGTCTGGTCAATGGCTTGGCCTGGACTGAGGTCGGCGGCGAGTTGTTGAATGTTGAAGTGACGGTTTTGCCCGGTAAGGGTGTACTGACTGTGACAGGAAAGCTCGGCGAAGTTATGCGAGAATCTGCTCAGGCCGCACTTAGTTATGTTCGTTCAAGATGGCTCGAGTTAGGATTGGAAGAAGACTTCTATAGTCGTATAGACATTCATATTCATGTCCCTGAGGGAGCTATCCCAAAAGATGGCCCTTCGGCTGGTATAACCATGGCAACGGCGCTTGCTTCCGCGCTGACAGGCTTGACTGTTGATCAAGACCTTGCTATGACAGGTGAAATTACACTGCGTGGTCGCGTCTTGGCCATTGGTGGTCTTAAAGAGAAGCTTTTGGCTGCCAAGCGTGCTGGAATTCATCGAATTCTAATTCCTCAGGAAAATGAAAAAAATCTTGAGGAGGTACCAATGACGATACGTAGAGCATTGACCATTCGTCCTGTCGCTCATATGGACGAGGTGCTCGATGAGGCGCTTTTGGGAAGACTTCCGGTCACCGCTTCTGAGGACAATGATGAATATTCATTGAGCCCAGAAAAAACGGTACGTCATTAACGGTTTTAACCAATTATTGCTTGACTAAATTTTGGGGCGTCTGATATAAAGAACTCCGTTTTCAGCAGGGCTTAATCATTCTTTTACGCGTGGAGGTATGTTGTGACTAAAGCAGATCTTGTTAATTCAATTGCAGAGAAGGCGGGACTGAGCAAGGCCGATGCAGAGAAGGCACTCAAGGCATTTACTGATGCTGTTACTGATGCACTGAAAGCTGGCGAGAAGGTCTCTCTGGTTGGTTTTGGTACTTTTAGTGTTGGCGATCGTGCTGCACGTACAGGCCAGAATCCTCAGACTGGTGCGAAGATTGAAATCCCTGCAGCCAAGGTTCCTAAGTTTAAGGCTGGCAAGGCATTGAAAGATTCCATCAACTAATTAGTTTAATGACATGATTGCTCCAGACTCCCTCTGGATCAGTTGTGGAGAAGTTGAAAATAGGAAACGTTGACGAGGGGCATTGCCCACAAAGCGTTTCCTATTTTCTGTCTTTATGCGGGGCTGTAGTAGAGTCGGTTACAACATCGGCCTGTCACGCCGGAGGTCGCGGGTTCGAGTCCCGTCAGCCCCGCCATTTAAAGTATGGGCGAATAGCTCAGCTGGGAGAGCATCGGCCTTACAAGCCGAGGGTCACAGGTTCGAGCCCTGTTCCGCCCACCAAAACTACGCAATACGGAGCGGTAGTTCAGCTGGTTAGAATGCCGGCCTGTCACGCCGGAGGTCGCGGGT
>CBDUFN010000134.1:0-7558 GCA_965366475.1 uncultured bacterium
GATCAACCCTGGACCCTTGCCATGCCAGGCGTGGAAACCTGGGCCGCAGTGTTTGCCCTTGCGCTGTTCTCAACCGCACTTGCCTATATTCTTTATTTCCGCATCCTGGCAACCGCAGGCGCGACAAACCTGCTACTGGTCACCTTTCTGATCCCAATCAGCGCAATATTACTCGGTGCGTTTTTTCTTGAAGAACAACTCGCGTTGAAAGACTTCACTGGCATGGGTCTTATCTGCCTGGGATTGGTAGCAATCGATGGTCGAATTATTGGTTTTCTACGCAAGACTATGAGAGGTAAATTAACTCCAGCGCCCCCTGTTACGAAATAGTAATAAGAACAGGCTCCTTAGCTTCCCAGACCCTCTTTTCCTTATGGATTTCCTCATATTTGTTTAATAGGCATGAACTTGCTTAACACCGAAATCCTTTACTTCCCTGCATTGTCATAAAAAAAGCCCCACAGTCCAGGAGGGGAACTGTGGGGCAACGGGTTCTATGGTTTTTCTTTTAGGAGGTAAAAAATGAAGAACTGTACGTTCTGTGGTTTAAATATTACTCTTTTGGTTATATATGTCAACTAATAAATAAAAATAAAACAGCTATCAAAAATCAAATCTCAAGTGTCCTTCGTTTTGTATACTAAAGCGCTTCTTGAATATCTCTATCAAAAAGAAGCTGATTTCGTCTCGGAAGTGGTGGTTTATGAGAAATAACTTTAGCCAAAGGGTCGATAAAACCCGTGGCGATTCAACACATATTCTCGTTAATCATGCCCCTTTTGCTTTGGGCAGTGACCAATCATAGTGAATAGCCACCAAACGAAGAGCAATAACGACGCTTGCTGAAGTAATAGCCGCCACCTCAGCAGGAACACCAAACCGGCTAAGGACGACAAGAAGAACACCACCACCAACACAAGCGGACGCATAAATTTCTCTACGTAAAATTAGCGGGACTTGGTTTGCTAAAACATCACGAATAACTCCTCCGGCAGTTCCAGTCATCACACCCATAAGAACAGCAACGAGGAAGCCCATTTCAAAATCCAAGGCTTTGTTCGTTCCAATCACTACAAAAATACCTAATCCGACCGCATCAAAATAGAGCAATGGTTTTTCAATCACCTTAAACTTGTGCTGCCCAGAAAAGACAATCAGAGAGACGATAATAGGCAGGTAAAGGTAAACTTCATTATGGAGTGAGAAAGGGGGCAAGTCACCTAGCAATATGTCGCGCAACGTTCCGCCACCAACGGCCGTGACCAAGCCGAGCACAAGCACACCAAAAAGGTCCATCTTTTTGCAAACTCCCGCCCATGCTCCTGACGCAGCAAAGGCAGCAGTACCAATTAAGTCCAGAAGGTATAAAACATCCAAGTTTGATCTCCATTCAGGAGCGAGTCCGGCCAAGACGTCACTATCAAAAGCAGCAAAATCACGAGGAACATAAGCAATTAAAAACTATCGATCGCTTCCCTCAAAAACCATAGATCGCAGCAATGCACGCCAATTTACAGCAATCGTATAGCAAGGTCAAAGAGGCGGACACCTTATTTAGTCTTTCGGATTATACGGAAGACATGGGCTTGCAGAGAGAAAGACCCACTAAAACCTGACAGATAAGAACCGTCACAAAACATATCACTTTGACCTCAACCAAAGCTTGCCGCGAAGGGATTGGGCAAAATATCCTGATTAAAGATTTAAGCGATGATATTAAATGACACCCACTTTTAACGAGAACGGGGCCCCACTCGAGGGCCCCGTTTTTCAATAAACTATCAGCGTCCAAATTATTTCATCAAATTTCTTAAAACATAATTCAAGATTCCACCACTTTGGAAATACTGAACCTCATTAACCGTATCAATGCGGCATGTCACAACAACTTCCTGACATCGACCATCAGCACGGTTTATTCGTAAAGTTATATCTTGCCCCGGTTCAGGCTCTTGCACCTGACCGACGAGGTCAAAGGTTTCACTTCCGTCAATGCCAAGAGTCTTACGGCTGTCACCTGACTTAAACTGCAACGGTAGAATCCCCATACCCACAAGATTGGAGCGATGGATTCTTTCATAACTCTCTGTTACCACTGCTTTCACTCCGAGCAACAGAGTGCCTTTCGCTGCCCAGTCGCGGCTGGATCCGGTACCATATTCTTTGCCGCCAATAATAATCAAAGGGGTCTTTGCTTCGGCATGTTTCATTGCCGCATCAAAGATACTGACCTGCTCATCATCAGGAAGGGCCTTGGTAAAGCCACCTTCAACACCTGGGACTAATTCATTCTTTAAACGGATATTGGCAAAAGTACCACGCATCATGACTTCGTGATTACCACGCCTGGAGCCGTAGGAGTTGAAATCAGCCGGGCCGACATCACGCTCTCTTAAATAAACACCCGCCGGACCACTCGCCAGAATCGTACCTGCCGGAGAAATATGATCCGTAGTAATTGAATCACCAAGCAGAGCAAGCAACCGGGCCCCGGAGAAACCGTCAAGGCCTGTTGCCATCTTATCGCGTACCTCAAAGAAGGAAGGCTCCTTCACATAGGTCGACTTATCATCCCATGCATAAGTCTCTCCTTCCGGGACAGGAAGGCTTTGCCAACTTTCTTCACCAGCAAAGACATCGGCGTATTTTTCGCGGAACATATCTGCGGAAACCAGTTTGACCATCTCGGCGACTTCTTTGTCACTCGGCCAGATGTCTTTTAAATAAACATCATTCCCTTGCGGGTCTTGGCCAATCGGTTCGGTGGTTATATCAATACAGGTATTGCCTGCCAGCGCATAAGCGACCACCAGAGGCGGTGAAGCCAGCCAGTTGGCCTTGGTGTGGGAATGGACCCTCCCCTCAAAGTTTCTATTTCCGGAAAGGACTGAACAAACGGTCATATCCTTCTCAGTGAGAGCCTCTGCAATGGGACCGGTTAATGGCCCTGAGTTGCCGATGCACGTGGTGCAGCCATAGCCAACCACATTGAAACCAATCTGGTCGAGATAGGTTTGCAATCCGGCCTTTTCAAGATAATCAGTCACAACCTTGGAACCAGGAGCCAGCGAGGTTTTCACCCAGGGCTTCTGGACGAGGCCTTTTTCTACCGCCTTCTTTGCCACCAGACCAGCGCCCATCATCACCGCCGGATTAGAGGTGTTGGTGCACGAGGTAATGGCTGCGATCACAACATCACCCTGATTCAAGCGATAATCGGTTCCTGCAACAGCGACACTTCGATCAGCAGCGTCCTCAGGAATAACCGCAATCGTTGCTGCTTTCATATCTTCAAGATCAACGCGATCCTGAGGCCGTTTAGGTCCGGCGAGGCTCGGCTTGACCGTGCTCAGATCAAGTTCCATAACTGCAGTATACTCAGGAGCGGTCATGCCATCGAAACGCCACAGACCTTGTTCCTTTGCATACGCCTCAACCAAAGCAACGGTTGATTCATCACGATTTGAGAGCCTCAAATAATCAAGCGTCACATCATCGATCGGGAACCAGCCACACGTGGCACCATATTCAGGGGCCATATTGGCAATCGTTGCACGATCGGCCAAGGGCAGTTTGGCTAAGCCATCACCAAAGAACTCTACAAATTTCCCAACGACACCGAACTGACGTAGCATCTGCGTCACGGTGAGCACCAGATCTGTAGCAGTAACACCTTCCTGCAGACTACCGTTCATGCGGAAGCCGACAACCTCGGGAATAATCATCGAAACGGGTTGGCCAAGCATGGCCGCTTCGGCTTCAATCCCACCGACGCCCCAACCGAGAACAGCCAATCCGTTAATCATGGTCGTATGGCTATCGGTACCAACCAGAGTGTCCGGATAGGCGAGCTTCTTGCCATTGCGCTCTTCTGACCAAACCGTACGAGCCAGGTATTCCAGATTAACCTGATGACAGATCCCGGTTCCCGGAGGCACAACGCGGAAGTTGTCAAACGCAAGCTGCCCCCAACGCAGGAAAGCATAGCGTTCCCGATTGCGTTCCATCTCTTTATCGACGTTATAAGCAAACGCTTCAGGCATGGCGTATTTATCAACCATAACCGAGTGATCGATGACCAGATCGACCGGAATTTGGGGATTAATTTTCTGTGGGTCGCCACCAACCCGAGCAACCGCATCACGCATTGCCGCCAGATCAACAACGGCGGGCACTCCGGTGAAATCCTGCATCAAAACCCGCGCAGGTCGGAAAGCAATTTCGTGGTCTGAACTGTGCTGACCCAACCAGTCAACCACGGCGTTGATATCTTTTTCGGTGACCGTGTCGCCGTCTTCGTTACGTAACAGATTCTCAAGCAGAACCTTGAGTGTGAATGGCAAACGATTCACATCTCCACGTTTTTCAGCGAATTCGGCCAGACTGTAATATTCATAAGACTCTCCGGCAACATCCAGAGACTGCCGGGCATTAAAGCTATTGCGACTGTCGTTACTCATAAGCTTCTCTCTCTCCTTCCGCAGGCAAATGCGACTTCGACTGTTTTATATCGTAAACATTCTACCATAAACTTCTAGAATCACTTGGCTTGTTATGCTTTTTTCGGAAGATTGCACATGCTTGCTTTTGACGATTTCATCTGTTAGCTTAAGACGTTGTTTTTACAGACTTGTTTTCGAAGGAGAGTATCATGTCAGAGTGGATAAACAATCAGGTTCTCGGCATCACCATCGGCCAATATGCCACGGCTCTTGGTATCATTCTGGTTGCTTATATTGCCAAAAGACTCTTCGCTTATCTCTTCATAAAAGTTCTGCTGCCACTGACGCAGAAAACCAAAAAAGAACTGGACGATCGATTTCTTGCGTGCCTGCAGAAACCGGCAGAGTTTCTTGTTCTCTTGATCGGCTTCTTCATTGCCGTTGAAGTTCTACAGATCCCAAGCGAACCTTACAACCTCAACCAATTTATCACGGCTTTACTTAAGTCTCTTGTTATCTTCGACGTCGCCTGGTTTCTCTTCAACCTGGTTGAAATGGTTGATCATTACGTAAGCAAATGGGCTGCACTCACGGAATCCGCACTAGATGACCACCTGGCGCCACTACTGCGGAAAAGTTTTCGCATCTTTATTGTCGTCATGGCCGGGCTCATGGCCATCCAGACTTTTGGTTACCCGATTACCGGCGTTCTCGCATCTCTCGGTATTGGTGGTTTGGCCTTCGCCCTTGCCGCCAAAGACACGGTCTCTAACATCTTCGGCTCCCTCATGATCATTTTTGATCGACCTTTTCAAGTCGGCGACTGGATCAAAGCTGGCGAGATGGAAGGCACCGTCGAAGAAGTCGGTTTTCGCTCAACCAAGATCCGCACCTTCGCCAAAACATTAATTTCTGTACCGAACAATATTATCGCCAATCTGGCTCTCGATAACTACAGTCGCATGCCCAAACGACGCATACGCCTGACAATCGGGGTTACCTATGACGCCACACCGAAACAGATGCGTGAAGCAGTCAGTCGCCTCCGTGAACTTCTCAAAACTCATCCGGCCATTGATCAGGAGTTCTTTCTCGTCAATTTTACCGACTTCGGCGCTTCTTCTCTCGACATCATGGTCTACTGTTTCACAACCACAACGGTCTGGGGCGAGTATCTTGATGCTCGTGAGGATCTTTGCCTGAAGATTATGGACACACTGGAAGAACTGGGACTGGACATCGCCTTCCCGAGCACCACAGTGTACCTGCGCAAAGATGACGCAGAAGCAACAGAAGCGATCCCTGAGAAATCATAACTTATGCTGTTCTTACATAATTTATTAGGAGGAAGATGATGCGCACGTGGATTTTCTTGATTGTACTGGTTGTGCTTGTCAGCGGTTGTTCACCCTGGATCGGCATGCACAAAATCGAACTTGGCATGTCCAAGCCTCAGGTCATGCAACAGATGGGCAGTCCGACCAACGTTTCAGGCAGTGGTAGCGAGGAATATCTCTGGTACATTCCGACAAACCGCTTTTGGGAACGCTACTATGTTCACCTTGTCAACGGCAAGGTCGAAGCCTACGGCCAACTCGGCAAGCAGGCAGAACAACCGCAGTAGCAAAATGCTCTTCTAACGTACAACCGCCCCCGTGCTGAAGCGCCATCAGTACGGGGGTTACTCTATTCAACAATTAACACTGGAGGCACTATGGCAGCGCAGGTTTATTTCGCCGACATGCGTGCAGGGATGAGGGAAAACCTGCACACCAAACTTGAAAGATTGATCGACCAAGCCGGCATTGCAAAAATCATCAGTAGCGGTGATCTCGTTGCTATCAAGATGCATTTCGGTGAAAAAGGAGGCCATGCCTATATCAGGCCGACCTTCGTCAGGCGTATCGTTGATCAGGTTAAAGAACTCAATGGAAAACCATTTCTCACCGATTCAAGCACACTTTATCCAGGCGAACGGAAAGAAGCCGTCTCCTCCCTAACCTGTGCCATAGAAAACGGTTTTGCCTACGCTGTCGTGAATGCGCCGCTGATTATGAGTGACGGCCTGCGTGGCCACTCCTCGCAGAGGGTTGAAGTCAAAGGCGAGTTGCTCTCCGAAGTGGATATCGGGCTTGAAATTATTGAAGCTGACGCTCTCATCGTCCTCTCCCACTTTAAATGCCATGAGCTGACCGGTTTCGGTGGCGCAATCAAAAACCTCGCCATGGGCTGCTCCAGCCGCGAAGGCAAACTTGAGCAGCATTCAACGGTAGGACCAACAATCTCTGAGAAACATTGCACAACCTGCGGCGCATGCCTGAAAGCCTGTGCTCATGATGCGATTAATCTGGGAAGCGGCAAAGCAGAACTCGATGCTGAGTTGTGTGTTGGCTGTGGCCGCTGCATTACAGTTTGTGAGCCTCAGGCGATTCGCATTCAATGGAACGCAGAGTCGGCCACGGTTATGAAAAAGATGGCGGAATACTCCCTGGGAGCGATAACCGGCAAAGAACAGCAGGTGCTCTTTGTCAATTTCATTACCCAGGTCTCTCCAGCGTGCGATTGCCACGGACACACCGATGCTCCGATTGTCCCCGACATTGGCATCCTGGCCTCAACGGACCCTGTCGCTCTGGATCAGGCTTGTGCAGACATGGTGAATCAGGCGCGCGGCCTTCCTGACACAGCGATGAAAACCGGACATGAACCTGGTTGCGACAAATTTCGTGGAGTTAATCCCCACATCGACTGGGAAGTGCAATTGGAACACGGCGAAAAAGTCGGATTAGGCCAGAGAACATATGAAGTGGTCGTCTTGGAGCCGAAGAAGGAAAAATGGTAAGAACCTTAAGAGAGGTCATTTCTCCTTTAATCAAGAGAAGCATCATACAAACGCTATAAACCACTCATACAAAGAAGGGCCATAGATTTACTGATCTATGGCCCTTCTATATTCTGACGTGTCACAAACTCAATCGTGACCAATCGCCGCAGCCAGCCCCCGAAGCTTCTCTTTGCCAACATCACCACGGAAACCAACCAAGGGAACCAACGTATAACCAGCAACCTTCGGCACAACGCCCACGGCGAAGAACCGAATGAAAAAGACCATAATA
>CBDUFN010000135.1:0-7525 GCA_965366475.1 uncultured bacterium
AGTCCAACGAGTACGTATTTCATTTGGAAGTTCTCCTTTGAAGAAAAATTAATAGTGCGACTAAGGTAGAAAAAGCTAAGAAAGAGAGCATCGGGATAGAAACAAAGCCAAATAGCTCAATATACTTTTCTGTACATGAAACCCCTTTTGAACAGGGCTGGATACTCTCCGGAATGATTCCAGCGTAAAGTAAAGTGTGATAGAAGGCCGTCAGCCCACCCGCTATCGAAAGAGGAAGAGCGTATTTAATGACACTTTTATCAAAAGTTGGGAAAAGACCTGCCCCTAAAATGAAGATCATCGGAAACAAACAGATCCTCTGATACCAACACAGGACACAGGGCTCATATTCCAAAACAGAGCTAAAAAAGATACTGATCGTGGCAGACACAGTGACTAAAAGCCAACCCAGGAAAAGGATTGTCCAGTTTGTCTTATCCGCTTTGTCAATTTGAGACATATTTATAATCCTCCAAAATCAGGGAGAGAGTTAACATAAAGATCGGGGGAATAGCCTGGGTACCAGAAGGACATTATCCTCTAACAGGAACCCACTGGTATAAAAACATAGTGACCGGCCCGAGCAGACTGAACATGAGCATGACACCAACCACCATCAGCATAACGCCGGTACCAATTTCAATGAGTCGAATGTGCTTACGGAACCGCTTGAAAGCAGACAGAAATTGGTGGAACAAAAGGCCCGAAAGCAAGAAAGGAAGACCCAGTCCCAGAGAATAAACCGCTAGCAAGCCGACCCCTTGACCGACCTGACCGGAAGATGCGGCCACCACCAGAATTGACGCGAGAATTGGACCGATGCAGGGCGTCCAGCCAGCTGCAAAAGCAACACCAACCAGGCAAGTCCCGGCATAACCGCTCGGTCTCTTATGCAGATGAACCCTTTTTTCGCCGAGCAGGGCGCTAAAATGGAACAACCCTGTCATATGAACTCCAAACAGGAAGATCAATATGCCGCCGATCTTTTCAACCCAGCCCAGACCCTCGCGCAGATAGGTCTGGATGCTATTGGAAGCGATACCGGCAATAGCGCCAAGCAGAATAAATACGGCGGAAAAACCGAGGATGAAACACAAGGTGTGCAGCAGAACCGTCAGACGAACTTTGGCATTCGGATGTTCATCATCAAGTTGACTGAAAGACAACCCTGTAATGTAGGTCAGGTACGAGGGAATCAACGGCAACACACAGGGCGAGGCAAACGATAAAATCCCGGCGGTAAACGCAATCCAATATGTAATATCAGCTGTTTGCTGTAGCACTATGATTATCCTTTGATAAGGCCTTTAAAGTAGGTGATAGTTTTTAAACTGGACCAGTCTAGTGGCCCGATGATCTTTTCGACAACTTTACCGTCTTTCCCAACGATAAAGGATTCAGGAAATTTGAAGACTCCGTAACGCTTCTGCACGACACCTTTGTTATCGTAAAGGATGGGAAAGGTATAGGGAGTCTTTTCCAGGAATCCAGGAACAATACCAGGACCATTTTCTTCTGTATTGATCGCCAGCATGACAAAGTCATCACCGGCAAGGACCTCGTTGAGCCTCTCCATTGAAGGCATCTCTTCTATGCATGGCGGGCACCAGGTCGCCCAGAAATTTACCATAACAATCTTGCCTCGCAAGTCAGACAAAGTGACCTTGTTACCTTTTGTATCTTCAAGCTGGAAGTCTGGAGCAAGATCTCCAGCAACGACCGAATTGACCCATTCACTGGCCGGTCGAGGATTGCTTGACGAAACAAGATAAACAGAAACACCAACCAACGCGATAATAATCACCAACACCAAATTTCGCATAAGGAACCTTTCTATTTCTGACAACAACAAGAATGATTATATGTGATCAAACACACAGCCAGTACTCTGGATGTCAACGACCATGTGATCGTATCTACCAGCGCACAGATATTATAAGGTCATTTCGATTACGAATAGGTGCAAGCACACAAAACATTGTGCTTATAAGCACAGTTAACTAATTTATTCAGTCCGTTACTGAATTCCATGTCCATTATCAAGGTGATCAAGCATCGTCCTGACGTTATCAGCACCTTGTCCTGTCGGAGAAATCTGCAGATATTGCTTCCAGGCCTTTTTAGCTTTTTCAATCTCCGCAAGATCATCTCGATAAACGAGGCCCAAATTAAACAACGATTGAGGATGGTTTGGATTCAGCTCGTTAGCCTTGATAAAATTGGCAACAGCTTTATCGAACCAACCTATACGGCGATACATAATCCCCTGGTCGGTTAAAACATTGGAATCATTTCCATCCAACTGCAGAGCCTTATCATAGGCATCAATGGCCTCCAGAGGCTGATTTGAATCGAAATAGTTGTGGCCTAACTGCACCCAGGCATTGCGATTACTCGCATCGGTACTGACGATATCCTGCAGCGCCTGAATTTTCTGTTGATAGTTTACAACAGGAGCCGAAACGGGTTGTTGACTAACTTTTGTCGGACTTTTATTTGTATTGGAGGCAATCACACCGATCAAAGCTCCAACGACCAGCATAACAACCATGAGTATAACAATATTTTTATTCATAAGGTCTTCCTTCTGAATTCTATTCTCATGCCGTGACCGTGACAGTCCCCAGACGCAAGAGACTGGGACAGTCCCCACTCAGAGACAGTCCCTTAGCTGCCTTAGCCACCGTAAGAGTGCAGGCCAGAGAGAACCAGATTGACGCCGAGGTAACAAAAAATTGTAGCCGCAAAGCCAAAAATCGACAACCAGGCAACACGACGCCCAACCCAACCACGCGTAAAGCGGGCGTGCAGGAACGCCGCATAAATAAACCAGACGATCAGACTCCAGGTTTCTTTCGGATCCCAACTCCAGTAAGTTCCCCAAGCGTAGTTTGCCCAAGCGGCACCTGTGATAATACCGAGTGTGAGCATCGGGAAGCCGATCATGATAGCTTTGTAGTTCAAATCGTCCAGAACCTTGGTGCTCGGGAACATACCCAAGATGCCACCAACTGGCGATTCTTCAGACGACTTTTCTTCTTTGTTGATCTTGATCAGATACATGATCGAAACGCCGCAGGCAAGCGCAAAGGCCGCATAGCCGATAAAGCAGGTGATGACATGATACGTCAACCAGTTGCTCTGCAGGGCAGGAACCAGAGGGGCAATTGTCGCATCCAGACTCCACTGTGCCCAGATCATACCGCCAAAAGCAAAGGGGACAACAAAGGCGCCGATTGCTCGTTGTTTGTATTTAAGATCGAAGATCAGATAAATCAGCAGGATCGACCAGGAAAAGAAGACCACTGACTCGTACAGGTTAGAGAGAGGTGCCTGCTCATACCCCATAGCGTAGGCTTCAACCCAACGCATACCGATAGCGCCGGTATTGGCGATAAAACCAACCCAACAGATCAGGGTGGCAAAGAAACCGACCGATTTGTTCTTGGAGGTCAGATAAAGTATAAAGACCACCATGGCGGCAAAGTAGGCAACCGTAGTGATATTAAACAAGAGTGAGCTGTTCATAGTTCCTCCATCAAGACGACAGGGCGTCGTTGAAGTCTTTAGTCAATTCGTCAAAGTAGAGCGCAAAGGCCGGCTGGTTCCGATGGGCATTACCACCGATCTTAACCTCAACACCTTTGTCAATCGGTGCAATAGTGACCCAGATACGACGATGGGACAAAAAGAAAGCACCACAGGAACCGAGTACGATCAGCAGGCAACCGAGCCAAACCACCCAAACACCAGGGTCTTTGGCGACCTGCAGTCCAGTGTAATAGCTCTGTTCGGCTTCGAGTAAATTGATCGAATAAGCGCCACCACGTTTTTCATCAAACTGCGGATAGTTCTTAAAGACGATAAACGGTGTTCCCGTACCAACCTTAACCTGAGCAGCTGGGCCGAAGTTCTGATAGCTATCAGCATACCCCAGGGGAGTCAATGAAGCACCACCAGGCAGAGTCAAGCGTTTACCTTGCGCTCCATTAACTGTAACGGTCTCACCGCTTTCGCGATGCGTAACGCGGAACTTATACACAGGATCACCGGTCGGGCCGTAACTCGACTGGTAAAAGGTTAAGCCCTTGTAGGTCAGAGGATCGTTGACCTCGATGGTTTTCTTTAACACCTCTTGACCGTTCTCCAACACAACGAGATCGCTCGTAAAGTCTTTAGGACGAGAGCCACCATCGTAGAAGGTCACTTCAAAGTTATCACAGCGAACTTCGAAACCGATAGGAATCGGCTGCTGTCCAGCTCGCGGCCAGACCGAATCAATAGACTTGCCTTCCACAATATTAACATAAGCCTTATAACCCCAGATATTGCCTATCATGGCTCCAAGGAAGATAATAAGGATCGACGTATGGGTAACATAAACACTGAAACGCGACAAGGCTCCCTTCTCGGAGAAAAGATAAACTTTGCCATCCTGTTCGGTGACAACCGGAGTTGCAAATTTGTTGCCGAGGAAAGTGACCATTTTGTCACGTACGCTCTCAACGGTTCCTTCGGTGACGGCCTCTGATCTATTGGAAAAGGTGCGGAAAAGGTTATCATCTGCGACAAGAACCGGCTCACGAACAATTTTGATAATCCTGGGCAAACGCTTGATCGAGCAACAAATCAGGTTAACGGCAAAGATTCCCATCAGCGAGAGGAACCAGTACGAATGGTACATGTCAAAAAACTGGAGAGTATCGAGCGCTTTGTAAGTCGACTCACTCATACCGTAGTTCTGCATGTACTCCTGCGGTGACTTATTCTGCTCAATGACCGTGCCGATAATAGAGGTCGTGGCGAGCAGAATAAGGGTAATGATGGCAAGCTTCAGAGAGCAGAAAAAGTCCCATAGCTCATCGGTGAAATTCTTTTCTTTATTCAAGATACTTTCTCCTGAACCACTTGGCTTGTTGTAAAAGGAATGAAGTTTCTACTTACAAACATTTTGCAACAAACGTCTTAAATTTGTCTTTCTCAAAAAAGCACTGAAAGACACGGAATAATCAATTAAATTGATTTGAACGAGAGTGTAAAGCGTGCTCAGCCACGCACAACTGATGTTAAGTCAGTAGAACAACAGTGCGGTGAGCAAGAATAGCTTGTGCTATGCGGAGAACTTTGGGGGAGGCTAATGTCCTCGCAACCAGTTGGTTGCCTGGAAGGACCTTGATAAAGGGAGAGCCCGGAGATAATGGCTCTAGAACTACCGTTGTTGTCCGTTTGATTCTTTTAAAAAAAACGGCTTCATTCTGCGGTGTTGCGAAATCAAGACACAAGCCACAATCTTGACCACTGAGTCGGCTTAAACCAGGAGATTTATATTTGATTCCAGATTCCCGAGATTGAACTTCACCACAGCAACCGTCTTCAGTTGCGTAGCTCACTTCAACATGGCCATCATTTCCCACACACCAAGCGTAGCCAAAGGTTCCCAAACTTGTAAGAAGGAAAACTGCAAGAAACAGTAAAGTCGCTAATTTTGAGGGGCAATATGATTTCATCGCAACGGAAGATAACACATGGTCATAAATGCTTACCAGTTTTATCGCACGGGTTAATTATCAAAATGTTGAATCCAGGTAACTTGTCAGGCACCTTGCCCATCACCACAATTAGGACAATATATCCAGCTATCTCTTAATCGTGCTTCACACGTAGAACATGAAGAGACATGGACCTTTTTTTTGTTGCGTCTCCTGACCATAGAAAAGATCAAGGCAGCAATAAAGTTTGCACAAATAAGCCCCCAGCCGATCGTTGGGATTTTAAAAAAATCATCGAACACACAATGCCCCCAATAGAGCAACCAGAGGTTACACGCTACGATAGCCACAACAGCGGTCAGACAAAATACGATAAACCAAGAATTTTTATATTTAAGAAACAACAGGTTCATGCCTTTACCGTCTCTTTCAAATACTTACACCAGGGACAATATCGAACCCATACATCATGAGCCTTACCGCACCCGGGACAACTTTCTCGCAACATCGACTGACACACGGGGCAGACCAACCATCCGGACTCTACTTTAGTAGTACAACCGGGGCATTCGCCTGTCAGAGGGCCTTCAGGTGGAACAGGATTATTAAACTCCATGCAAATGAAGTAAAAAATCACTGAAAGACTTATGGTGAAGAGTAGAAACATCGTACCTCACACGGCCTTTGACAGTTGTCCGTTGGTTCCATCTGAATCGTTTTCGATCATTCCGTCTCGCAGGTAAATCGTACGATCAAACCATTCAAGGTTTTCCCGGTTGTGAGTGACCATAATGATCGTTTGTCCATCTTGATGCAGATCTGAAAGCAAGGTCATTACTTGCTTACTGGTTGTTGAATCGAGACTTCCTGTTGGTTCATCAGCAAGCAGCAGTGGCGGGTTGTTGACCAGAGATCTGGCGATGGCCACCCTCTCCTGCTCTCCACCAGACAATTGTTGAGGAAGATGCAACATACGATCTGGCAAACCAACACGTTCCAACATGTTTTTGGCACGTTCATGTTTTTCGGCAGAGGTTAACTTTGATACAGCTAAGGGCAGCATGACATTTTCCAGGGCATTCAAATAGGGAATGAGATTATGTGACTGGAAAATGAACCCAAGATATTCACGCCTGAAATCCGCCTGTTTTTCCTGTGAAAGCGCATAAACATCAATATCATCAACATTTACCGTGCCCGAAGTTGGGCTTGTCAAACAGCCCAAAACACTGAGCAGAGTGCTTTTACCACTCCCTGAAGGGCCCATAACACCTAGAAAAGTGCCCTCATTTACAGCGAGACAAATCTCTTGAAGCGCGGTTACACAATCAGCACCATTGACATATCTTTTTGTCACTTGTTTCAGATCAATCAAACTCATAATTTATCCATATCAAAGAGCCCGAAGGGCTTCACTAGGTTCCAGGCGACTTGCACGAAAAGCCGGCTGCAAGGAAGCCAACAGACCGACAAAAATGGCGGCAACAACTGCAGCAACAGCGAGCGTTGGGTTCCACTCCCAACTGGCCTTTCCACCATCAAGCAAAGGCAGAGCAATCAAAGTTGCAGCGACTCCCGTCAGATAGCCAAGCACACCGGCCAGAGCGCTTACGATCGCCGCTTCCATAAGAACCAGATGCAGCACATGCCGACGCCGATAGCCGATAGCCCGAAAAATACCAATCTCGCGCGTTCTTTCGCTAATGGCACCCATCATGGTCACGAAAACCAGCAAAGCTCCGATGATAACCACGGTTACGGCAACCCCCCAGGCAAAGATTCTGAATTGACCGAGGGCGTGCATGCGGGTCTTAACAACTTGCTGAACAGCCTGAACCTCTGTGCCAGGGAGAACCGTTTGCAACTGATTGACCATGTCATCAACCGGGCAGTCATGACAAAGAGCTGCGATCTCAACCATACTGACCTGCCCTTCTTTACCTAGACTGGACTGGGCGACATCCAAAGGTGCAATCAGCAGCTGATCATCTTGTGAGCCGGTTTTAGCCAAAAGGCCGACAACGGTGTAATCCTCG
>CBDUFN010000136.1:0-7519 GCA_965366475.1 uncultured bacterium
TCATCTGAAATTCAGTACTTCTCAGCTCTTGAGGAAGAAGGGCACGCAATCGCTCAGGCGAATGCGCCGCTTAATCCTAAGAACTGTTTTATTAATGATCTGGTTAATGCTCGTAAAAATGGCGAGTTCATGCTGATCAACCGTGAAGACATCAGCTTGATGGATGTTTCTCCGAAACAGTTGGTTTCGGTTGCGGCGGCCCTGATACCGTTCCTTGAAAACGACGATGCTAACCGTGCTCTGATGGGTTCTAACATGCAACGTCAGGCGGTGCCGCTCCTTCGTGCTGATGCGCCGTTGGTTGGAACCGGAATGGAGCGTATTGTTGCTCATGACTCAGGTTCTGCTGTTGTCGCGAGACACGACGGCGTGGTTGAAAGTGTTGATGCTGGTCGGATCGTTGTTAAAATTGATGACCATGAGGTTGATGAAACCGGTACCGGTGTTGATATTTACAACCTGATCAAATTTATTCGTTCCAACCAGAACACCTGTCTTAACCAGAAACCAATCGTTAAGGTCGGTGATAAAGTTAAGCGTGGTGAGATTATGGCTGATGGCCCATCCACGCAATGGGGTGAGTTGGCTCTCGGTCAAAATGTCATGGTTGCTTTCATGCCTTGGGGTGGTTACAACTTTGAGGACTCGATCCTTATCTCCGAAAAGCTGGTTAAGGAAGACCGCTATACCTCGATTCACGTTGAGGAGTTTGAGTGTGTCGCTCGTGATACCAAGCTTGGCAAGGAAGAGATTACAGATGATATCCCGAACCTTGGAGAGGATGCGCTTCGCAACCTTGACGAGAGTGGAATCATTCGTATTGGAGCAGAGGTTAAGCCTACAGACATCCTTGTTGGTAAGATTACGCCGAAAGGTGAAACTCAGCTGTCTCCTGAAGAGAAGCTTCTTCGTGCTATTTTCGGTGAAAAGGCCGGCGATGTTCGTGATACTTCACTTCGTGTCCCGCCTGGTGTTGAGGGTGTTGTCATTGGTGCCCGCGTTTTCTCCCGGAAGGGTTTGGACAAGGACAGCCGAACTGAACTCATTGAGCAGACTGAGATCGATAAGTTGCTCAAGGACCAAAATGACGAAATACGCATTATTCGTGAGTCGTCACAACGTAAACTTGCTTCACTGCTGATCGACCAAGCGGTCTCTGCTCCTGTTAAGGATCGCGACGGTAAAACCTTACTGCCTAAGGGCCGTAAGATCACCGACAAGGCTCTTGAGTCGATCCCTTTCAGTGTGTGGCGTGAAATTTCACTCACCGATGAAGAAGCTGAAAGTAAGGTTAGTGAAACTGTCCGACGCTTAACTGAGCGAGAAGAGATCATCAAAACAGTTTTCTCTGACAAAATTGAGAAACTTAAGCGTGGTGACGACCTGCCTCCGGGCGTGATCAAGATGGTCAAGGTGTACATCGCTATCAAGCGTAGACTCTCTGTCGGTGACAAGATGGCTGGACGTCACGGTAACAAAGGTGTTCTTTCACGGATTCTTCCAGAAGAAGATATGCCTTACCGCGATGATGGCACTCCGGTTGAGATTGTACTCAACCCCCTTGGGGTCCCGTCACGTATGAACGTCGGTCAGATCCTGGAAATCCACCTTGGTTTGGCTGCACGCGGCCTTGGTGAGCAGATTCAGGCCTCTATCGATCAAATGTTGGATCCTAAAAAGTTGCGGAAGCAGGTTAAGGACATTTATGGCAACAAAGAGCTGAATACCTTCATCGATGATTTGAGTGATGACGATATCCTGACTCTGGCACGTCGCCTGTCTCATGGTGTCCCAATGGCTTCACCAGTCTTTGAGGGTGTACACGAAGATCAGATAAAGAACGAGCTTGAGCGTGCCGGTATGCCAAAGAGTGGCCAGATGACCTTGCATGATGGTCGTACGGGAGAACTCTTTAAAGAGAAGGTTACCGTCGGTATTATGTATATGCTCAAATTGCATCACTTGGTCGATGACAAGATCCACGCCCGAAGCATCGGTCCATACAGTCTTGTTACTCAACAGCCGTTGGGTGGTAAAGCTCAGTTCGGTGGCCAGCGCCTCGGTGAAATGGAGGTCTGGGCAATGGAAGCTTACGGTGCGGCTCACGCGCTGCAGGAATTCCTTACAGTCAAGTCAGATGACGTGGCTGGTCGGACCCGGATTTACGAGGCGATCGTCAAGGGTAAGCATACCCTTGAAGCCGGCCTCCCGGAATCGTTCAATGTCCTTATCAAGGAACTTCAGGCTCTCTGTCTCGACGTCGAGCTTCTTGAAGAAAACTGATACTGCAGCGAACCCCTCATCCTGAAAAGGAGGATGTGTCTTGGAAGATATATACAGCCTATTTGAGCGGCCGAAAGACCCTCTCAATTTCAACTCCATTCGTCTCTCAGTCTCTTCTCCCGAGAAGATACGCGAGCGTTCATTTGGCGAAGTAAAGAAGCCTGAAACGATCAACTACCGGACTTTTAAGCCGGAGCGTGACGGACTTTTCTGCGCCAAAATCTTTGGTCCAACCAAGGATTATGAGTGTAATTGCGGTAAGTACAAGCGCATGAAGCACCGTGGTATTGTCTGTGAAAAGTGCGGTGTAGAGGTTATCCCGAGTAAGGTGCGTCGTGAGCGTTTAGGTCATATCGACCTGGCTTGCCCAGTCGCCCATATCTGGTTTCTGAAGTCGCTGCCAAGCCGGATTGCAACTCTTCTTGATCTGACACTTAAAGAGCTTGAGCGGATCCTTTACTTTGAGGCTTATATTGTCCTTGATAAAGGTGAAAGCGACCTCGATGACGGTCAGATTCTTTCTGAAGAGAAGTATCGTGAAGCAATGGAAGAAAACGCCGGCCAGTTTACAGTCGGTATGGGTGCTGAAGCAGTTCGTGAGCTGTTGACGGATATTAATCTGGACGAACTGACGACAACTCTGCGTACAGAGATGATTGAAGCGACCAGCGAAGCCAAGCGTAAGAAGACTGCCAAGCGCCTCAAGGTTGCTGATGCCTTTATCAATAGTGGCAACCGTCCGGAGTGGATGATTCTTGAAACCATCCCGGTCCTTCCACCAGAATTACGTCCCTTAGTTCCTCTTGACGGTGGACGATTCGCGACCTCCGATCTCAACGACCTTTATCGTCGTGTTATTAACCGTAATAATCGTCTGAAGCGTCTGATGGAACTGCGTGCTCCAGAGGTCATTATCCGCAACGAGAAACGTATGTTGCAGGAGTCGGTTGACGCACTCTTCGACAATGGCCGTCGTGGTCGCGCTATTACCGGTCCTAACAAGCGCCCTCTTAAGTCTCTTTCCGATATGCTGAAAGGTAAGGGCGGTCGTTTCCGCCAGAACCTGCTTGGTAAGCGTGTCGACTATTCTGGTCGTTCCGTTATCGTTGTCGGCCCTGAATTAAGATTGCACCAATGTGGTTTACCAAAGAAGATGGCTTTAGAGCTGTTCAAGCCATTTATCTATAATAAACTCGAAGAGCGTGGTTTCTGTACCACCATCAAAAGTGCCAAGAAGCTCGTTGAACGTGAGCGTCCGGAAGTATGGGACGTTCTCGAGGAAGTCATCAAAGAGCACCCGGTTATGCTGAACCGTGCACCGACCCTTCACCGCCTCGGTATCCAGGCGTTTGAGCCGGTTCTTATTGAAGGTAAGGCGATCCAGTTGCATCCGTTGGTTTGTACTGCGTTCAACGCTGACTTTGACGGTGACCAGATGGCAGTTCACTTGCCGCTCTCTGTTGAAAGCCAGATTGAGACGCGCGTTCTCATGATGTCGACGAACAATATTCTTTCTCCTGCTCATGGTAAGCCGATTATCGTTCCATCACAGGATATGGTCCTTGGCCTCTATTACATGACTCGTGAGCGTACGTTTGCCAAGGGTGAGAATGGTGTTTTCTCCTCGCCTGAAGAAGTACGTATGGCCTACGATGCAGAAGAAGCCGATCTGCAAGCCAAGATCAAAGTTCGTATCGAACCTGCCGTTGGCGAAGAGCCTGTAATTGTCGAGTCAACCGTTGGCCGTATCTTGCTCCGTGAGGTTGTTCCTGCATCGATTCCTTTCTCTGCAGTCAATCGGGTTATGAACAAAAAGCAGGTTGGTGAGCTTATTGACCTCTGCTTCCGTTTTGCCGGTAACAAAGAGACAGTTATCCTGGCCGACAAGCTTAAGGAAACCGGTTTTAAGTTCTCTTCAATCGCAGGTGTTTCCATTTGTCTCGATAACATGGTTATCCCTGAGGCGAAAGAAGCCCTCATCGCGGCGTCTGTTAATGAAGTAACCGAGATTCAAGAGCAGTACACAGAAGGTCTGATTACAGATGGCGAGCGCTATAACAAAGTCATCGATATCTGGGCGAAATGTACGGAAGATATCGCTCAAACGATGCTTTCCAAGCTTTCTGTTGAAACAGTTACCTCTCCGGACGGTGAAGAAGTAGAAGTCCCGTCTTTTAACCCGATCCACATGATGGCTGATTCCGGAGCTCGTGGTAGTCACCAGCAGATTCGTCAGTTGGCTGGTATGCGTGGCCTGATGGCCAAGCCTGATGGCTCAATCATTGAGACACCGATCACGGCTAACTTCCGCGAAGGTCTAACGGTCCTTCAGTACTTCATCTCGACTCACGGTGCTCGTAAAGGTCTTGCCGATACGGCTCTTAAAACAGCTAACTCAGGTTACCTTACTCGTCGTCTGGTCGATGTTGCGCAGGACGCAATCATCATGGAAGATGATTGTGGGACCTTGGACGGCATTAATATCAGCTCCCTTATTGAGGGTGGTGAAGTTATCGAGCCGTTGGGTGATCGTATTCTTGGGCGTACCGCTCTCGAGGATATTGTTGATCCTGTCACAGATGATGTCCTGGTTGAGGCAAATCAAGAAATTGATGAGGCTCTTGTTCTGAGGATAGAAGAAGCGGGTATTGAAAAACTTAAGATCCGTTCTGTTCTTACCTGTCAGAGTCGTCGTGGAATTTGTGCTTCCTGTTATGGCCGCGACCTTGCACGAGGCCATGTTGTTAACCTTGGTGAAGCCGTTGGCGTAATTGCTGCTCAGTCGATTGGCGAGCCTGGTACTCAGTTGACCATGCGTACCTTCCATATCGGTGGTACAGCATCTCGTCAGGCGGAACAGACTGCACTTGAAGCTCGGACAGAGGGTTCTCTCAAGTTTATTAACCTGACCACCGCCATCAACAGCGAGAAACGCCTTGTTGTTATGAACCGTAACGCTGAAGTTGCCGTTGTTGACGAAACTGGTCGTGAGCGTGAGCGATATGGAGTTGTCTACGGAGCAAGCTTGATGCTAGGTGAAGGTGGCGCTGTTACCAAAGGGATGGTCTTGGCTGAATGGGACCCCTTTACCATGCCGATCCTTTCTGAAGCGAATGGTAGGGTCCGTTTTGGTGACCTTGTCGAAGGTCTTACCGTTGAGGAGCAGGTTGACGATGTCACCGGTCTTTCTCGTAAGGTTGTTATCGAAACCAAGGCTGCTGACAAGCGTCCACGCGTATCGATTAAAGATGAGGCCAATAAGACTGCTCAGCGTTGTATGATGCCGGTCGGTGCTAACATCCTGATTCAGGAAGATGCCGAGGTCTGTGCTGGCGATGTTCTCGCTAACATCCCTCGCGAAACGACTAAGACCAAGGATATTACCGGTGGCCTGCCACGTGTTGCCGAGCTCTTTGAGGCACGTAAACCGAAAGAGTTTGCTGTCATTACTGAGATCGACGGCGTTGTCGCCTTTGGTAAAGATTCAAAAGGTAAGCGTAAGGTTGTAGTAACACCTGAGATTGGCGAGCCTAAAGAGTATTTGATTCCGAAAGGCAAACACATCAGTGTCCATGAGGGCGACTTCGTGCGTGCTGGTGAATCTCTTATGGATGGATCCAGTAACCCTCACGATATTTTGCGGGTTCTGGGCGAGAAAGAATTGGCTAAATACCTTGTTGATGAGGTTCAGGAAGTTTATCGACTTCAGGGTGTTAAGATCAATGATAAGCACATAGAGGTAATCGTTCGACAGATGTTGCGTAGAGTTAAAATCAAGGCGGTTGGAAATACTCGCTTCTTGGCTGATGACTCTGTGGAACGCTGGCAGTTTAACGTAGAGAATCAACGCGTCCTTGCCGAAGGAGGACAGCCTGCTGTTGGTGAGCCTCTGATGCTTGGTATTACAAAGGCGTCTCTATCGACTGAGTCGTTTATCTCGGCCGCATCGTTCCAGGAGACCACCAAGGTCCTTACTCAGGCAGCCATTGAAGGTAAGGTCGACAATCTGCGTGGTTTGAAGGAGAACGTTATTATGGGACGCTTGATACCTGCTGGAACCGGGGTTGCCAAGTACCGTAGTGCAAATCTCTTGATTGAAGATCCAGAAGAGCAATTACCGGTAGTAGAAGAGATCGATGAAGATGCCGATAATTATGAAGAGGATCCTGCTACAAATGTTGCTGATGCTTCTATCGAAGAAGCGCAAAGTACTGAAACGGAATAGCTTTTTCGTCCGTTTGAAAAAAAACGAAATAATTTGGAAAAGTTCTTGACAGAGAAGGCCCGCTTTGTTAGATTCAGCGGGTTTTCTCCTCTGAGAAAATCTGTTCTTTTAACGCTATGAATACGCAAAATCGGGAGTGTTCGATGCCGACGATCAATCAATTGATCCGTATGGGTCGTGAAAAAAAGCAAGACAAGTCGACAACGCCTGCGCTGAAGGGTAACCCCCAAAAGCGTGGCGTGTGCACACGTGTGTACACCACGACGCCTAAGAAGCCTAACTCAGCGCTTCGTAAAGTTGCTCGTGTACGTCTGACAAACGGGATGGTTGTTACTTCCTATATACCTGGTGTAGGCCATAACCTTCAGGAGCACTCAGTGGTTCTGGTACGTGGTGGCCGAGTAAAAGACCTTCCAGGCGTTCGTTATACGATCGTCCGTGGAGCTCTTGACCTGGCTGGTGTTAAGGATCGTAAGAAGTCACGTTCTAAGTACGGTGCCAAGCGGCCCAAGTAATTAGAGATACGAAGAGGACGTTATGCCGAGAAGAAGAGAAGTAGCTAAGCGGGTTATCTTGCCTGACCCAAAATTTCACGATCGCCTGGTCGCCAAGTTTGTCAATGCCTTGATGCTTGGTGGTAAGAAGAGTACCGCTGAGCATATTGTTTACGGTGCTTTTGACTTGATCAAAGATCGCACTGGTGATGATCCGGTAGAAGTTTTCAAGAAGGCTATTGAAAACGTAAGACCTGTCGTCGAGGTTAAGTCTCGCCGCGTTGGTGGTTCGACTTATCAGGTTCCAGTTGAGGTTCGTTCTGAACGTCGCAATGCTTTGGCTATTCGCTGGATCGTTGGCTTTGCCCGCGGTCGTGGTGAGAAAACCATGGAAGAGCGCCTTGCTGCTGAGTTTATGGATGCAGCTGGTAATCGTGGTGCCACAGTTAAGAAACGTGAAGATACTCATCGCATGGCCGAAGCTAATAAAGCCTTCGCTCATTATCGCTGGTAGGCG
>CBDUFN010000137.1:0-7477 GCA_965366475.1 uncultured bacterium
ACCGGGGAAGCCATTGAAGACCGGGCAGATTGTCGACAGCAACTCGATTGCTCTCGCTGCTGCGATACGTGAACTTGGTGCGGAACCAAAGATACTTGGCATTGCTTCTGATTCGCCTGACAGCCTACGTGAAAAGATAAACACGGGGCTGGAAGCTGACATGCTGATCACTTCAGCCGGTGTGTCGATGGGAGATCGGGATTTTGTTAGAGAAGTGCTCGCCGAATGCGGCGTTAAGGAACTTTTCTGGAAGATCAACATCAAACCTGGTCGCCCCACAGCCTTTGGCCTGAAAGACGGCAAACCTGTCTTTTCTGTGCCGGGGAATCCGGTTTCGGCATTGATTACCTTTGAACAATTTGTGCGGCCGGCGTTACTTGCAATGATGGGCCATGTGCAGGTTATCAGACCTGTCGTCAAAGCCCGTTTAACTGAGCCGATTCGAAAAAAAGAGGGCCGAACACAGTTTATGAGGGTTTTGGTCCAAGCGGATGAAGAGGGCTTGACTGTTTCCAGCGCTGGTGACCAGAACACCGGGATCCTCAGCACATTGGTTCGCGCAGGTGGAATTGCACTTCTTCCCGCAGAGAGGGAAACCATAGAGGCGGGTGAACTTGTTGATGTCCAACTTATCGGTCAAATGAACGTCTGAAATTTTTTAACAGATCTGCTTTTATAACTACTGACTCTCTCTATCTGAGGTGAAAAAAATGAACGTTAAAGCTATTTCCTTTGTTGCCAAATCAGGCACCGGCAAAACAACCCTTCTTGAGCAGGTGATTGTTGAGCTGAAGAATCAAGGTTTAAGAGTTGGGGTGGTTAAACATGATGCCCACAAGTTTGACATTGATCATGCCGGTAAAGACAGCCATCGATTTACCGCGGCGGGCGCAGACACAATGCTGATCAGTTCATCAACAAAGCTCGCAGTGGTCAAGCAGCACGTGGTCTCGCCACCGATCGAAGCGTTACTCAGCACCTATTTCCCGGATGTTGATCTGGTTTTGATCGAGGGTTTCAAAAAAAATGGTCTGCCAAAAATCGAAGTACACCGCAGCCAGCACAATGAGTCACTCCTTTGTCGTGGCAAGGTTCATGATCCCTCATTACTGGCAGTGGCCAGTGATGAACCGCTTGAAGTTGATGTTCCAGTTCTCGACCTCAATCGCCCTGACGAAGTTGCCTTCTTTGTGATACGAGCTCTGGACATATCGGTTAACACCTTAAATGATTCCTGTGAATCCAGTCAGGCATCTTAAAACTCAAAAGGAACGCCCTCTTTCCAGGGCAGTACCAAGAAGAGCAACGACTTATGCAATTGATCGATTCGCATCAGAGAAAAATCAACTATCTACGTTTATCGATAACCGACCGGTGCAATCTGCGTTGTCGATATTGTATGCCCGCAGAAGGCGTTCCTGCTTGTAAACATGATGAAGTCCTTCGTTATGAAACATTACTGCGGGTGGCTCGAGTTGCGGCAAGTCTCGGTATTGAAAAAATTCGCGTGACAGGCGGAGAACCTTTGGTTCGCAAAGGTGTTATCGGTTTTCTCGAGCAACTCAACAACATTCAGGGAATAAGCGAAGTCGCTATCACAACCAACGGTATCCTTCTGCAAGGGATGGCCGAGCAGATCAAAAATGCTGGAGTGAAAAGAATCAATATGAGTCTCGATTCCTTACAGTCTGAGACATATCGATCGATGACTCGTGGCGGCGACCTTCAACAGGCTCTGGCAGGACTTGAAAAGGCAGAACAAGCAGGCTTGCAGATCAAGTTGAACATGGTGGTCATGCGTGGAATCAACGATCATGAACTTGATGATTTTGCCGCACTGTCGATTGAACGGCCCTGGTCTGTACGATTTATTGAGTATATGCCCGTGATTCAAGAAGAGGCATGGCGATCCAATGTGATTTCAGGCGCCGAGATTGTCTCACGATTGCGAAACACGTTTGACCTTGAAGAGATCTCGCGCTCCCCCTTATGTGGTCCGGCCAAGCCTTATCGCATTCGCAATGCACTGGGAGCAATTGGCGTGATTACGCCCATGAGTGATCACTTCTGCGGATCGTGCAATCGTCTCCGGATAACGTCGAGAGGCCATGCTAAAAGTTGTTTGCTTTCTGAAGAAGAGACCGATCTACGGCCTTTTCTGGACAAGAGCGATGACGAACTACGTGCCGCATTACTCAACGTTGTTACAAAGAAAAATTTGCAACATAAATTCCTGGAAGAGCTTGACGACTGTACAGCTTTTTCCATGGCAAGAATTGGAGGTTAAACAATGGGAAAGATTGTTGCTGTTTGCATAAGTGCTCATAAGGGAGAACGAAAAACACCCGTAGCAAGCGTTCTCCTACGAGAAGAGCATGGGATTGTTGGAGATGCTCACGCTGGTGATTGGCATCGTCAAGTGAGCCTACTTGCAATCGAAAGTATCCGCAAAATGCAGGCCCTTGGACTTGATGTCGACACAGGTGATTTTGCAGAGAATGTCACCACAGAAGGAGTTGATTTGGTGGATCTTCCGGTCGGGTCGAGAATTAAACTCGGCGAAACCATTTTAGAAGTCACCCAGATTGGCAAAGAGTGTCACAATCGCTGCGCCATCTACGAACAGGCTGGAGATTGCGTCATGCCCAAGGAGGGGATCTTCGCCAGAGTCATTTCTGGCGGCACTATTTCAACGGGAAATCTGATCACACTGGTCGCTTCTTAATAGAAAAACGACAGTCTGTTCAACACCCAAAAGATCCTGACATACAGCGATAAGTTATTATTCGTTCCATGCCCTATAAATTTAACAGGATCGTTTTAGACACCTGAATTTATACCTGCACTCCCCTGCTCTCGATTAACCAGGTGTAATTCTTTGCAACATTGCATGATGCTAACTTTCGATTATTATTAATTTAATCTATTGGAGGAGCAGCAACATCATGGACAATCTGGTCACTCTACTCGACAGTTTCTTTAACGGCGACTTTTTCGAAAGCAAAATTTATTACACGATCCTTGCCATCGTCATTTTTTGGCTGATTCATCGTCTTTGCCTGAGTGTCTTTTTACGTGATCGAGAAATTCAGGTTCAATACCGTATCAGCAAAACAGTTTCGTACATCATCTACCCTCTCGCCTTTCTGGTTATTGGTCGAATCTGGTTTGCCGGTTTTCAAGCGGTGTCGACCTATCTGGGCTTACTCTCTGCGGGCTTAGCCATTGCCCTGCAAACCCCTTTGGTTAATCTGGCCGGATGGGCTTTTATCCTTTGGCGTCAGCCATTCAAAGTTGGTGATCGAATCGAGATTGGAGAGGATCGTGGTGATGTTATTGACCAGAGAATTTTCATGTTCAGCTTGATGGAAATCGGCAACTGGGTCGACGCTGATCAGAGCACCGGAAGAATCATTCATCTACCAAATGGTAAAATCTTTACGGACGTCATGGCTAATTACAGCCAAGGGTTCCAATATATATGGAACGAGATTCCAGTATTAGTCACCTTCGAAAGCGACTGGCGCAAAGCAAAACAAATCCTCGAAGAAATCTCCCAAAAGCACGGAACATCCCTCAGTGAATCCGCCGCAAGGAAGCTAAAGGAGTCTGCCAAGAAGTTCATGATTTTCTACTCGAAGTTAACGCCGAAGGTTTACACCACAGTAAAAGACTGCGGCGTCATGCTGACGATCCGCTACCTCTGCGATCCTCGTAAGCGGAGAGGATCGGAACAGGACATATGGGAAGATATTCTCGATTCTTTCGCAAAACATAACGACATCGACTTTGCATACCCAACCCAACGCTTTTATCGCAACGACACAGAAGGCAAACCAGATACCCGTCCAGAGGCAATCTACCCTTCTGTACCGCCTGAACAAAACTGATCCGTTTTCATGATGAAACGAACCAACTCACTCTGATTGAAATAGACGTCCTTTTCTGGTAAGTTCGCGACTCAGTAAAAATGGTGGGCAAAAAATTCTGCACCCATCTTGTTCTAAGGAGATTTCAATGCGTGTTTTATCCGGCATTCAGCCGTCTGGATCCCTGCATCTTGGTAACTATTTCGGCATGATGTCGAAAATGATCACCTATCAGGAAGAGTCCGAACTGTTCTGTTTTATAGCCAACTACCATGCCCAGACTTCGGTCAGCGACGGTAAACTTCTTGCCAAAGGCACTATCGAGGCCGCAGCTAACTTTTTAGCTCTCGGTATGGATCCAGAAAAAAGCACCTTTTGGGTTCAATCAGATGTCCCTGAGGTACAGGAGCTGACCTGGATTCTTTCCAACTTCACCCCTATGGGTTTGCTGGAACGCTGTCACAGTTACAAAGACAAGGTTGGTAAAGGCATCGCTGCCAATCACGGCCTGTTTGCTTACCCTGTGTTAATGACAGCTGACATCTTGCTTTTTCAGAGTGAGACGGTTCCGGTTGGTAAGGATCAAAAGCAACACGTAGAAGTCGCACGGGATATCGCCATCAAGTTCAACAATGAATATGGCGACATTTTCACGCTTCCTCAGCCTGAGATTGACGATGATGTCGCAACGGTGCCGGGTCTTGATGGGCAGAAAATGAGTAAAAGCTACGGCAACACCATCGATCTTTTCGCAGAAGACAAAGCGTTACGCAAGCAGATCATGCGAATTGTCACGGCACCTATCCCTGTTGAAGATCCAAAAGATCCTGATGCCTGTAATGTTTACAAGATTTTCCGTCTCTTCCTCGACAAGGAAGGCGATGCGGATTTAAGGCAACGTTACCAGGCTGGCAATCTCGGCTTCGGTGATGTAAAGCAGGAACTCTTTGAGACCGTGCGAGATTACTTCGCCCCCAAAGCAGAATATCGAAAAGAACTGCTGGCGAATCCTGATGGCATACGCGAAATTCTTGCCAAAGGGGCTGACAAAGCAAGATACACAGCAAACAAAACATTGCGTAAAGTGCGCAAAAAAACGGGACTAACCTACTAACAAAACCTTGAGACAAAAGTTCTATTCGTCTTCAGTGTTTGTATCTAGTGAAGTGATTATTACCTGAACCTCTGATTTATAGTTTGAGAAAATATTTCTACAAAAAGGCCCGACCTGACGAATCAGGTCGGGCCTTTCTGTATTGCATATCTTTATTTATAAGAAACGAGCTCTAAAAGATCAACGAGACACAACCCGCACCATTTCGGCCAGCAGCTCTTTAGTTTTAAACGGCTTGCTCAAGTAGCCGTCAAAACCTAGCCCCAGATATTTCTCTTTGTCTCCAATGAGTGCGTAAGCCGTCAAGGCAATCACAATGAGATGCTTTCCGCTCAGCTGCTCCTTTTCACGGATGACGTTCAATGCATCGGCACCGTTCATCACTGGCATATGGATGTCCATGAGCGCCAGATCAAATGTGCTCGTCTTTAAAGTATCAAGGGCAACCTTGCCATTCTCCACAACAGTTACGGCATGTCCCATATTTTTCAAAGCAGTCTTGATGAAATGAGAATTGATAGTGTTATCCTCGGCCAGCAAGATGTTTAAAACAGCACCACTCCACAGTGACACTTCGGTCTCGGGAAGCGCCTTGTCTGACGAGTTATTACTATTTTTCTGCAGGGGAAGGAGAAGGTGGAAAACACTGCCGACACCTTCCCGGCTCTCCACACGGATAGTGCCGCCCATCAATCCTGCAAGACTCCGACTGATGGCCAACCCTAGGCCAGAGCCACTGTAGTTACGTGGGTTGGAACCGAGGGCCTGAGCAAACGGTTCAAATATATGTCCCAGTAAGTCTGCCGAGATACCGATCCCGGTGTCTTTTACGGAAAAGTCCAACAGAACCCTGAAGTCACTATATTCTGCAACGGAAACCGCAATATCAATGCCGCCTTTTTCAGTAAACTTGATGGCGTTGCTAAGCAAGTTGAGCAAAACTTGTTGAATCCTCTGTGGATCGGCAATCACCAGATCAGGGACATCACTCTCTATACTGAGATTGAACGAAAGTTTTTTCCTGGTGATTTGTTGCTCTTGTGTTGAAACCACCTTACTGATGAGGCTGTGTAAGCTGAATTCTTTCGGCTTAACGACAAGTTCTCCTGCATCGATCTTTGATAGGTCAAGGACATCGTCGACCAAGTACGACAGGACATTACCAGACGTGTTAATCGCTGCAAGGTATCTTTTGTGCTCCGGAGTCAAATCAGCATCTTCCAGCAACTCGCCAAAGCCGATGATGGCAGTCAAGGGAGTGCGGATCTCGTGGCTCACTTTTGCCAGGAACAAACCCTTGGTGCGATTGGCCGCCTCAGTCGCTTGCGTAGCGGCCAACAAGGCCACCTCATTTGACTTGAGCTCGGTGATGTCCTGCACCATGCCTACGGATCGGATAACGACACCACTGGCATCGCGTTCATGCCGGCATTTTTCGTAAACGTGGCGGACTTCACCCGAGTTTTTCCTGATAATTCTGTGCTCGATTTCATAAGCGTCTTGGCCTGCTTGCAGTGAAGCAGAATAGGCCGCCTCCACAGAATCACGATCATCCGGATGGATGGCCTCGACAAATGCGTCATAGCTTGCGACGCATACTTGAGGTTCAACTCCGAAAATTCGATAGGTCTCATCAGACCAGATCAAAGAGTTGGAGAGGGGGTCAAGCTGCCAACTGCCGACTTGACCAATCTGCTGAGTTTGAGCCAACATTTCCTGGCTCATTTGTAAAGCCTCTGTCGCTTGTTTCTGCTCGGTGATGTCGGTGACTGCGCCAAGTAGGACCAATTCTCCGTCAGACGGCCCCGCTTCACATTGGCTTTTTTCGGAGACCCAACGAATCTCCTTCTGCTGCGTCACAATCCGAAACTCGATCTCCTTGCGATCACCGGGAACCAGGGCAAAGAGATAGTCGGATACGTTTTGTCTGTCGTCCGGATGAACCAGAGGAAGGAAGCAACCCAACGCGATGATATCCTTGATGTGATAACCTGAAATGGCATTGATCGCGCCATCTACCCATTGGACTTGAAATGCTGAATCTGCTGTTCGAGTGCAGTAATGAACGTAATCCGAGGTGAGTCTGGCGAGTCGACGATACTTTTCTTCCAGCTCCTTGCGCTCAGTAATATCTTGAAAAAAGCCATGAACACGACGGTTCTCTAAATCCGTCTTGCCGATTGCGTGAACGAAACGAGGATTGCCTTTTGCGGTATTGATCTCCAACTCAACATCAAACGGCTCGCTATATTCGACAGCTTTCTTGACTGCAGCGGCAATAATTGGCCTTGACTCTTCGGTATAGAAATCGATCCCTTTATTGAGCGTGGGGTCGTATCCATAGTCTACTTCATGGATGTCGTAGACTCCTTTCGTCCACGTTTGTTTACCGGTGTCGATATTTAATTCCCAGCCACCGACCTTTCCGAGACTCTCGGTTTCTTCGAGCATCCCACGACTCTTTACCAAAGCTTTCTCGGCTGGTAGTTGTTCG
>CBDUFN010000138.1:0-7423 GCA_965366475.1 uncultured bacterium
GGATTAATAAAGGGGGTTGCCAGCTCCGTAGCCGATTCTCCAGAACCATGTGCTTCAAGAAGTTGTTTTGCCAGAGGCTCAAGGCCTCGCTCCTTGGCAATCAGTGCTTTGGTTCGTCTCTTCGGTTTGTAGGGCAGGTAGAGGTCTTCCAGCTCTGTTTTTTGGCGGGTTGTCTCGATCTTTTGCCGTAACTCTGGTGTTAGTTTTCCCTGTTCGTCGATTGATTTGAGAATCGTCTGGCGTCGATCATTTAGAGCTGTATGATAATCAAATCGTTCTTGCACCAACCGAATCTGAACTTCATCAAGTTCGCCAGTGGCTTCTTTGCGATAGCGGGCTATAAAGGGGACAGTTGAACCCTCTTCAAGAAGGGCAACTGTCTGCTTGATTTGTGCGGTTTGCAGCTCTGTCTCTTCGACCAGTATTTGTATCATTTTATTATTGATTGGTTCAGGCATCTCAGCATTTTCCTTGTCTGCGGTTTAGATGGTTTTCCGGGAGGAGATACTAGCATAAGAAGCCGTTTTGAGAAGTGGAAACCGGTGCCAGGTTCGTTATTTTTTAAATAGATCAACTGTGCGGGATTAATCAGATACGCTTGTGCTAAGACCTTACTCTATGAGAATATTTCTACATGAATAAAGACGATTTTTTAAAGGAAATTATCAAGACTCTGAATGATGATCTCAGCGTTCTGACTATTGCCGCCAAGACTGCACATGCTGCCGCTACTCATGAAGAGTGTCTTCCGGACAATAAATATGACACCACCGGACTTGAAGCGTCTTATGTGGCTCAAGGGCAAGCTAACCGTGCCCAGGAAATTCGTCAATCTTTAGACAGCTATCGAAATTTACAGATGCGCTCTTTTGACGAAGTGTCACCAATTCGTTTAACTGCTTTGGTGAGCCTTGAAGCAGATGATGGTAGTCATAGACATGTCTTCCTTGGCCCAGATGCAGGTGGGCTGAAGTTGACCTATGGTGACTTGGAGTACATTGTTATTACTCCTGAGTCACCTTTGTGTAAGGCTTTGCTTGGTAAGGTTTGCGATGAGGACGTGAGTGTTGGCCATGGTAAAACGAAAAAAATGTTTACCGTAATCTCCGTTGCTTGATCGATTCTCTAGCCAGACAGTCACGACGAACGTCTGGTAGGGAAGCCTCTTATTCTTCTCCGAGGTTCTTAACCCATTTTGTGTCCTGTGTTGAAACCAAGGTCTCACACGTCGGGCAGGTATAAAAATACTTTTTCTCTCGCCAAATTCCTTCCTCTACCAGCGATTTACACTTGCTACAAACTAAAACTTTAGGCCAGAAGACGCTATCGTTACTGATTGGCATTGAACTCTCCATGGGAATGCAGGCTATATAGAATCATAACCCGCTTTAAGTTTATCTGTCCAACGGTACTTTGGGCATCAGTACATCACTTCGAAGTCTTTTATGACCTGTCTCATTCTGATTTTTATTTAAAACAGGGTCAGTTCAAACAAATGACTCTGTTGCCATATCTGTACATTAGTAGATAAAAGCGAGGAGTTGTTAGACTCTTTTCGTTGATCTGACGTTTACATTTCAGGGAACTGAAGCTTAACAGTACAACCACCACCCTGCGTTTCTAGCAGTTGTATCTCTCCCTTGAATCTCTGTACTATTTTGTGAACCGTGGCCAGACCAATGCCCGTGCCTTGAGTATGGCCTGATGTCGATCCGCGGACGAAGACATCAAAAACAGACTCACGTTCCTTTTCTGGAATCCCCGGACCGTGGTCTCTGATCTCTATCCATGATTCTCTGTTCTCCTTGCCGCCTTGGATTTCTATTCTCCCACCTTGTTTGCAGCCATAACGAATCGCATTCAACAACAAATTGCTGATCAATTCATAGAGTAATGTTTCTGGAATTTTTAGCTTTGGCAGGTTCTTTGCGGCGATAAAAACTGCTTTTTTGTTAATCTCGAATTGGTTGTCTGTGAGAACCTGACTTAAAATTGTATTGGTGTTGCTTGGAGTTTTTGTTGGCTCAATGTGGTCAGCGGTCGAAAAGCACAACATGTCCGTAATGATGTTTAACATACGGTTGGCTTGCGTTTCAACTTCCTCCAACATCTTAATCCCTTCACCTTTGAGCGCTTCTCCATATTCCTCTTTAATGAGTTCGGTATAGCACCCAACTCCAGTGAGGGGAGAGCGCAGGTCATGCGATACCGTATGGGCAAAAGAGCTCAGCTGTTTATTGACCTCTTTCAGCTTTTCGGCTGTCTTTTTACGCTCAGTGATATTCCTGCAGACGGCGAGTTTCTGAAGTTCTCCGCGAGGGCCATATACTGGTGAGTGAATCACTTCGTAGGTATGATCATTCTGCTCAAATTGGCGTTCCTCTATAATCGCACCGCTCGTAATCTTTCCCCAGGGGCAGACGATGCAGGGGCTTGACCGGTTATGAATGACTTCATAACACCTTTCTCCATGTTTTGCGCCAAAGACCCTTTCCATGGCCTTATTGAAGAAATCAATCCGCAAATCTGCTGTGACGATATAGGCCATGTCAGCCATGCCATCGAGGATTGATCGCAGGCATGTACTTTCATCATGCAAGGCGTCGGTGCGACTTTTTACGACCTCTTCGAGACGTTCGCTATGAAGGCGTAATTTGTCTTCTAGTTTTTTCTGGGGGGTAATGTCGATAAAGGTTTCTATGCCACCAACCACCTTACCTTTCAAACGTAGTAGGTCAATGTTTTTGCTGATGGTAATTGTGTGGCCAGTTTTGGTGCGGATATGACATTCTGAACCAATGTCGGGCTTTTGCGGGGTACCGTCATCAAAAAGTTTGCAACCGCTACCGCATTCAATGCCTTCGAGTATTGAGCAATGCTGGCCGACAATCTCCTCCGGAGAATAACCCGTTATTCTTTCTGCTTCACTGTTCCAATAGACAACATGACGTTTGTCATCAACCAGAAATAGCCCGCTGGGGATTGTTCCCAGAATTTGTTCCTTGGAAAGAGTTTCTAAGAGGTGGTTTTTTTCCTGTTTCATGGAAAGCCTGTTGTGTTCAAACCGTACTTTGGAGCTCAAATAAATGGGTGAATTAGCTTTTTGTTAATATGTGCTAATGTGTGATTTATAATGGATCTGTTTCAGGTAAATATCAACAAAAAAACAGCCACTTAGGAAAAAACTAGTGGCTACCTTTTTAATGATTATAGATTGTCTGGTAATCGCTTGTGCTTATTTTAGTTCTGAAGGGTCTGTATCGTGAAGATATTGGTTCATCTTTCAAACTCTGCACACCTGAACTTTCTGAGGCTTTTTACTTTGGGAAGGTCACTGTGACGGTTGTGCCAACTTTTCTTTGGCTGATGATGTCAATTGTCCCATGATGACTTTCAACAATATTCTGAACGATTGCCATCCCAAGGCCAAGTCCGCCAACAACAGACTTTTCGGTTTGAGCACGAAAGAATTTGTTGTAAATCTGGCTGAGTTCATCCTTGGACATGCCGATACCTTCGTCCTTGATGCGGACTAAGATATGATTCTCCTCTTCGATGACGCTGATTTCAATGGAGTCGCGGATATTATTGGAATATTTGACTGCATTGCTGAGTAGGTTGTCGAGAACCTGGCTGATACGGATTTCATCGCACATTAAGACCAGAGGTCCTTCTGGAATGTCGAGATGAAAGGGGATATCAGGGAAGCGAACTTGGTAAATCTTGAATACGTGTTTGACCGTTTTAAGAAGGTCGTTTTCCTTTAAAACAACTTGAAGATTTTCGCCCGTTTCAAGACGATCCACAATCCCTAAGTCATCAATAATTCTCTCTATGCTCAATGTCTTACGTTGAATGATTTCAAGGTACTCTTTATGTGGTTCAGTTTCTATATGATCGAGTAAAATCTCTGTGTATCCCTTGATTGCAGTGACGGGTGTGCACAACTCGTGAGAGGCAATGGAAATGAAGTCGCTTTTGAGTTGGTCAATTTCTTCAAGGTGGTTTTGAATCTCTTCTGATCGCTCTAGTTTATGGATCGTCGCACGCATTGGCTTAAAGAACATAAAATACAGGGTAGGAACAACAAAGAGAGATAGAAGCGAAGCATCAATGAGGCCAAGGGAGAAGCTCTCTGGGAGGCCCATAACGGAAATTAATAACATCACCAGAGCTTCGGCGATAAAGATAATTGCTACAGAGGCAACAAATAAGCTGAAAGGATTTGGTTTGAAGACCTTTTCCGGGCCGCGTTTGGTTGCTTTAATCTCGGTTTGATCGTCAGGCATATAAAGCTCCCCACAGCGATATACAAGAAAATGTCTGAAACATTAAAAGATTAGAAAAATACCATATCATGCAATAAAGCATATATGAAGATAAAACTCTTTAATGTGATGATGTTATGAAACGAGATTCGCTGGATGGTGTTGTATTGAAGACCTCTTATCCAAAATCTAGACTTCAACATGCACAAATGGCCCGCCAAACCTAAGGTGGGCCATTTGTACACTTTCAATTCACCGACCGGATATTATGTGATCGGCTGCACAGTTAATAATAATCGAGCGTTATCTTAGATATTTAAGGAATGCGCACAACAGCATAATCCTGCATCTGATAGCCAATCACCGAGACGAAACCGTTACCAACCTGATCAACCTCTGGGAGAATCGTGTCTTTCTCAACACCCATAACTTTGGCTGCGTAAAGACAGACTTCCAGTGTTACTCCATCCTTCTTCATCTCTTGAAGTGTCTTCTGAAATTTATCAACGGCTATCCATTCAGCACTGTTGAAGGGTGCTTTGTTAGAAGAGAGAAGCTTGACTGCAGGGCCATGAAAGACAATGGCTATCTTAGGTTTTTGAGGCAAAGCTTTGACTTCAGCAACTTCATAGGAATTCTTTATGGCCCAGAAGACAATATTAGCGATCTTAGGGTTCCCTTGTGTTACTTGGTAAACAGCGTCAAAACTGTTGACGCCCTTTAGCGAGTTGTCATAACCAGAAGTGATTCCGGGAGTGGCCATCACTGTAAAGAAGAGGGTCGCGATGCAAAGACAGGTGATAAGGCGAAGGGTCTTTTTATAGTTAAAGATCATGGCAAAACTCCTTTGGTATGTAGGGTCCGAGTCCTTTGAAAGAGAGAATCTTTCTCAAGAAGTGAAATGAATCGAGCTCGCCAAAACGAGCATTAGGTCATTCGGAGATCTTTGGATGCTTTGAATTAAGATTTATGATTTACCGTCCTGTCTCGTAATGGGGTGATTCCCTTGGCGACTACTTTTACAACGTTAACATTGATGTATGACGCGTCAAGTCATGTTTGAGTGTGACGGTCGTTGCAGATTGTTTATAGGACTAAAAACAAAGAAGGCGACCCATGAGGTCGCCTTCTTTGTTTAATTTTAACAGCAAGTGGTTACTTGCCCCACTTCTCTCTGATCCGTTGCACGGCGGTCGTGACATTATCACGGTCACCAAAGGCGGAAAGGCGGAAGTATCCTTCGCCTGAGGGTCCGAAACCGCTGCCGGGGGTACCCACCACATGACATTCATTCAGGAGTTTGTCGAAGAAATCCCAACTGGTCATGCCTTCTGGAGTTTCCAGCCAGATGTAGGGAGCATTCACACCGCCAAAGCAGTTGATTCCTGCAGCGGTAAGGCCTTCTCGGATGATACGGGCGTTTTCCATGTAGTAGTCGATCGTCTCTTTAATCTGAGCCCAACCTTCTTCGGAATAAACGGCCGCAGCCGCTTTCTGAACCGGATAAGAGACGCCATTGAATTTCGTGGTTTGGCGACGATTCCAGAGTTTGTTAAAACTGTATTTCTCACCTTTTTCGGTTGTTCCCATCAGTTCTTCTGGAACAACAACCAGTCCGCAGCGCACGCCGGTGAAACCGGCGGTCTTTGAGAATGATCGGAATTCGATTGCGCACTCGCGAGCTCCTTCCACTTCGTAGATGGAGTGTGGAATCTCCGCTTCGGTAATAAAGGCCTCGTAGGCGGCGTCAAAAAGAATGACGGAATCGTTGGCTAGTGCATAGTCAACCCACTTTTTCAGGTCAGCTTTGGTTGCTACCGCACCGGTTGGGTTGTTTGGATAACAGAGGTAGATTACGTCTACTTTTTCGCTTGGGATAGAGGGTGTGAAGTTATTGTCACCCGTACATGGCATGTAGTGTATGCCTGCGTAGTAACCCTTGTCGTCTGCCTGGCCCGTGCGACCGACCATAACGTTGGTGTCGTTATAGACCGGGTAAACCGGATCACAGATTGCTACCTTGTTGCCAAGATCGAAAATGTCGAGAATGTTGGCACAGTCGCATTTGGAACCGTCGGAGATGAATACTTCAGAAGGTTTCAGCTCAACACCGAGCGGTTTGTATGCTTTGTCGATGATCACTTGTGAAAGCCAATCGTAGCCTTGCTCAGGACCGTAGCCGTGGAAAGACTCGCCTTTGGCCATGTCATCCACGCCTTCGTGAAAAGCTTTGAGAACTGCCGGAGCCAAGGGCAAGGTAACATCACCAATGCCGAGACGAATGACTTGTGCGTCGACGTTAGCGTCTGTGAAAAGCTTGACGCGACGGCCAATCTCGGGGAACAGGTATCCTGCTTGAAGCTTCAGGTAGCTATCGTTAATTCTTGCCATTTTAAAATGTAACCTCCGTGGATTTGTAAATTATCGGTAAGCGGGCTGCGGAACGAGGGACGCGGTAAAAAACTCAGCATCGTTACTCGTTCTGTCTCCTGCGCTACTGGTTTTTATTTAAGACCAAGAACATCCTGCATATCGTAAAGGCCGGCATCCTTGCCTCCCAGCCATCCCGCGGCACGTACCGCGCCTCGGGCGAACATATCGCGGCTCATGGCACGGTGGGTCAGTTCGATGCGTTCACCCATGCCGATAAAATAGACGGTGTGCTCGCCAACGATGTCGCCACCGCGTACGGTCTGCATACCGATCTCTTCCTGACTACGTTCTCCACACATACCTTCACGATGATAGTTGGCTACCTCGTTGTAGTCACGGTCAAGGGCGTCGGCAACAATTTCACCCATACGCACGGCGGTGCCGGAAGGGGAGTCTTTCTTCTTGTTATGATGTAATTCGACGATTTCAACATCGAATCCTTCACCGAGAGTTTTGGCCATATCTTTGAGTAGCTTGAAACAGACATTGACACCGACACTCATGTTCGGTGCAAAAACCACCGGTGATGATTTTGCAACACGTGCGATTACTTCACGCTGCTCAAGGTCTAGCCCTGTTGTGCCGACGACCATAGCTTTGCCGAGTTTTGCGCAGATTTCAGCATTGATCAAGGTCACTTCTGGCCAGGTGAAGTCAATCAGTACATCGGCGTTGGCAAGTGCCTGTTCGAGTGAATCGGAAATTGTAACGCCGAGATCACC
>CBDUFN010000139.1:0-7421 GCA_965366475.1 uncultured bacterium
TACCAGGAGATTAACCGACGAGAAACATCAAGGGGATCGTAAGAAAAGCTCATTATGAACCTTTCCGAGCAAGGCAAACCCTGGTGAATACGCTCGAGTTTCTTATTCGCATTGCGTCTCGGATATCAGTCTATCTCTGTCAAAGCAGCCAAGGTCTTTTCCATTTCTTCGCGCGTGCCGATAGAAATACGCAAGCCGTGCGAGAGAGCCGGGTCGCTGAAATAACGCACCAGAATTTTTTTGGAGAAGAGCGCTTCATATACCCGCTTACCGTCGCGATCAGGAGGTGAGGCAAACAGGTAATTCGCACTGGACGGTATGATCCCGTAGCCAAGTTTGGCCAATTCAGCACCGAACCATTCTCGTGTCTCACAGATACGCGTAACACATGACTGAAAATATTCCTGATCAATCAAGGCCGCAGCAACGGCTGTCTGAGCAAGTCGGTCAAGATTGTAGTGGTCACGAATCTTATCGAGCGCGGCAATAATCTCTGGCCGAGCGATGGCCAAACCAAGTCTCATACCAGCTAAAGAATAACTTTTCGACAAGGTTCTGGTCACAACAACATTCGGCTTCTGTCGCACCAATTCAAGACAGTTGCCCGCAGCAAAATCGGCATAAGCTTCATCCACCACCAGTAGTCCGTCACAACGGTCAGCCAGAGCAGCAACAGTCTCAATATCCCATCTCAAACCAAGTGGCGCGTTGGGGTTGGTCAAGAAGAAAAGCTTGCCGGTATAACGTTCAGGAAAGTCCTGTATTTCACCGTTCTCACTTAAGGGAAAAGTTTTAACCCTCGCACCCTGTATCGTCGCCAAGGTCGAATAATAAGAGTAGGATGGATGTAAATAAGCGATCTCTTCACCCTCATCGGCACAGGCACGGATCAAGTTATTGAGGAGTTCATCCGAGCCGTTTGCCATGATGACCCAATCGATCGGATAATCGTAGAGTTCAGCGGCAGCTTTTCGTCCTGCGTGACTTGGCGCATCAGGATATCTACGCAAGTCGTCTCCCGTTGCAGCTTGAATCGCCTTGATCACTCGAGGTGATGGGGGATACGGATTTTCATTGGTGTTCAGTTTGACCCAGAGATCTTCATCAGGCGGCTGGAAGCCGGGAAGATACCCCACCATATCGGCAATATTTTTACGAAGATAAGACATCGTGCACCTCAAAAGGCTATAAGCCCTTCTTTTCTACTAAAAGAACGCCCACAGTTTATCTCTAGTAGGTTTCTAAAACTTCATAGCCTGTCGTGCGGCGAACGGGAACAAACCCGGCGGTTTTTGACAAATCGATAAGCTCTTCCTGACTCAAACGGAAATCAACACCTGCGGCTGCAACCACATTCTCTTCCAGCATGGTTCCACCCAGATCATTGGCACCGAAGGAAAGTGCGATTTGCGCCATCCGTGCTCCCTGTGTCACCCAACTGGCCTGAAGGTTTTTGACATTATCAAGCACAACCCTTGCCAGAGCCAACACCTTGAGATATTCAACGCCACTCGCCTGTTCACCACCCAAAGCGGTATTTCCAGGCTGGTAGCTCCAGGGGATAAAAGCGGTAAAGCCGCCGTACTCCGCTTGCAATTCACGCACCCGGAAAAGATGTTCAACGATGTCCACTGGCTTTTCTCGAACACCAAACATCATAGTCGCTGTCGTAGACATGCCCAAGCGATGTGCTTCACGCATGACATCGGCCCATTCCTGCCAACCGATCTTACTCGGAGAAATCTCCTGACGAATCTCGTCAACCAGAATCTCCGCACCGCCTCCCGGCAAAGACTGCAATCCAGCCGCATGCAACCGACTGAGGCACTCAGCCATCGACATCCCTGAGAGTTTGGCAATATGAACAATCTCAGCAGGAGAGAGAGAATGAATCTGCACTGTCGGAAATCTACGACGCAGTTGCCGGAACAGATCTTCAAACCAGTCGATCTGCAAGTCAGGATGTAATCCTCCCTGCATCAAGAGTTGTGTACCACCATGATCGGCAAGTTCTTTTACTTTGCCAAAAATTTGCGTATAGCTGAGCACATAGGCATCCGGGTGCATTTCGTCCCGGTAGAAAGCGCAGAACTTGCATTTGGTGGTGCAAACATTGGTGTAATTAACATTACGATCAACTACAAAAGTAACGCACCGCTCGGGATGCATGCGCCTGCGCACGTCATCCGCCAATTTCCCTAAAGAGAGTAAATCAGACTCTGCCAATAGGTACAAAGCGTCATCACGATTGAGTGGGTGTCCTGATTTGAGTTTGTTTTCAATAGAAACATTCATTTATGAACCACGTACCTGGCGAAAGCGATCAAGAGGTATCGAAAACCGATCTCTTAGAAAGGCCAATTTCAATAGATTTTTATCTCGTTATAGAGCGTATCACGCTCCACTGCTTGTTTTCCCGCCTTATGAATAACGCTAACGAGTTGATCTTTGCTCAATTGCTGTGGCGAGTCCGCTCCGGCATCATGGCCGATCTGTTCCTCAACCACCGTGCCATCAATATCATTAACACCAAAAGCCAGGGAGACTTGTGACACCTTAAGCCCAAGCATGACCCAATAAGCTTTAATATGCTGAAAGTTGTCGAGATAAAGTCTACTTATTGCTAGAGTTTTAAGAGCGTCTACACCACCGACGCCCTTGGCTCCAGGGACCCTTGTATTGTCGGGTTGAAAAGCGAGTGGAATAAATGCCTGAAAACCATTGGTTCGATCCTGCAATTGACGTAACCGGGAAAGATGATCAATACGATCAGCATAACTTTCCACATGACCAAACAACATCGTGGCATTTGTCTTCAAGCCTGCCTGATGAACCTGCTCTGTCACCTCAAGCCAACGTTCTCCCGTGATCTTTTCAGGACAAATCTTCTGTCGCACAGCAGAGGCAAATATTTCTGCACCACCGCCAGGCATTGAATCAAGACCTGCGCCTTTCAATGCATGAACAACCTCTGTCGGCGTCATCCCGGTCAGTTTTGCAAAATAATCGATTTCAACAGCAGTAAACGCCTTAATATGCAGAGTAGGATTATCTGCTTTCATAGAAGCCAGAATCTCAAGATAAAAATCAAAAGGCAGGTCAGGATGCAAACCGCCAACCATATGAATTTCGGTTGCACCTGAAGCGCTAGCCTCCGCAGCTCGCTTGAGAATATCATTGAGAGCCAGGGTATAGCCTCCAGCGTCCTCTTCACTTTCACGACTGAAGGCGCAGAAGGTACAACGGTTCACACAGATATTAGTGTAATTAATATGCCTGTTCACGTTGAAATAAACTTTATCTGCATTGATTCCCTGATTAGCTTGAGCCGCCAAGGCTCCAACCGTCAGGAGGTCATCACATTCGAACAAGGCCAGGGCTTCATCATCGGAAATGCGAGTCCCGACATCAATTTTTGCACGGATATTTTGAAACAGATTCGTCATAATAAACTTTTGGATAAGAACGCTATAAAGAGGACAAAAAGATCATTGTCAATAAAGACCAAGGTCCTGGCAACCACTTTTACTCCTCACCCCACCGGGTAAAAAGTTCATGCGGAACATCCAGTTGATCGAGAATTTTACCAACGACAAAATTCACCAGATCATCAATACTCTCGGGCTTATGATAAAAACCAGGCATCGCAGGGAGAATCACTGCGCCGGAGCGAGAAAGGCGTAACAAATTTTCTAAATGGATGATATTGAAAGGTGTTTCACGAGGGACCATAATCAGCGGACGACCTTCTTTGAGCATGACATCAGCAGCACGCTCCAAGAGATTGCCACTCAATCCAGAGGCAATCCGGCCCAAAGATCCCATGGAACAAGGGACAACAATCATGGCATCAGCAACGGCCGAACCACTCGCCGCACCCGCCCAAAAGTCATCGATAGCCAAACTCTCCACCGCAATGCTCGCAAAGTATTCCTGAACATGCTGTCGTTGTTCTTTGATATCAGCAGGCCAATTCAGATCTAATTCATGATTCAGAACCTGACGTCCAGCAGAGGTCAAAATCAGGTTTACCCGTCCACCGGAACGCAGTAATTCATTGACGAGCTTCAAACCATAAGTAGAGCCGGAGGCACCAGTTATGGCAACGACAAAGTGTCTTATTTTAGGAGAATTTTGAGTCATATATCCTCAATCAAATAACTGCATCGGCGAGTGTAAACAGAAAAATCGTTACACTGATATAGCCGTTCATATTAAAAAAAGCAGCATCCAGGCGAGATAAATCCTCAGGAGACACAAGCATATGTTCATAAATCAACAAGCCTGCAACAACAAAAACGCCAAGGAGATAAATAAGTCCCAAACCCTTACTAAAAAACAACATGAGCAACAACAAGATCATAACGACATGAAACAGACGAGTGATCTGAAAGGCTCGTTCAACACCAAAACGAGAGGGTATTGAAAACAATCCATTATCTCGATCAAACTCATAATCCTGAAGAGCGTAGAAGATATCAAACCCTGCCACCCAGAAGAGAACGGCGACACCAAGCACCATAACCGGCCAGCCAACGTCTCCACGTAAAGCAATCCACGCCCCGACAGGAGCCGCTGCCAAGCAGATCCCCAAAACAATGTGAGCCATCGATGTGAAGCGCTTACAGTAACTGTAGAGCACCAGAAACGAGATCGCGACTGGCGACAACTTAAGGCAAAGAGGATTCAACATCCAGGCCGCCAGAAGTAACAGTGCAAACGCACCCGTTACCATCAGCCAAGCTTCTGCAGAAGAAACCCGACCAGCGGGCAGATGACGCTCGGCGGTGCGTGGGTTTTCAGCATCAATGCGAGCATCTATAATGCGATTCAGCCCCATTGCTCCGGTTCGTGCACCAATCATGGCGATACAAACCCACAGGATTTGCCCAAGGGAAGGAGCACTGCCATTCGCCAGAGAAGCCAGCACCACACCCATCAGAGCAAAAGGAAAAGCAAAAACCGTGTGGGAGAACTTGATCATCTCCAACAATGCGGTCAGCTTGTTCCAGGCTGTATTTGTCAGTGAAGTATCCATAAGTTAAACACTTTACAACGCCCGAGGAACAGGTTCAAGCATAGGCTCCCGGAAGTGAGCCTTTTGTCACATTTTAATGGGGGAATATGCAAAGCTATGAGCTTGGAAACTAATCGAAGGTAAAAATCATTCGATTTTGAATTCTGCCCAGACAGGTGCGTGATCGGAAGGCTTTTCCATGGATCGAATATCGTAATCGATACCAGCGCTGACACAACTGGCAGCAAGAGGAGCACTGGCCAGAATTAAATCAATCCGCAGACCACGGGGAGGAGTTGCATCAAAACCTCGACTACGGTAATCAAACCAGCTGAACGCATCTCTCACCTTTGCGTTGCACTGACGGAAGGTATCGACCAATCCCCAATCCAACAAACGAGCTAACCACTCCCGCTCCTCTGGAAGGAAACTACACTTACCTGTACGCAGCCAGCGCTTAGCATTGTCGACACCAATTCCGATGTCTGAATCATTCAACGCAACATTCACGTCACCAACAACCAAAACTAAATCGTCAGGGCTCTGATTTTCGACGAGATACGTATGTAAGTCTTCATAAAAACTTTTTTTTGCAGGGAATTTGGTTGGATGTGCACGACTTTCGCCTTGCGGGAAGTAACCATTGATCACAGAGATGCTTTTGTTATCAGCCAAAGAGTATCTTGCAGAGACAAACCTCTTTTGCGCCTCTTCACTATCATTGACAAAACCATACTGAACATCATCGGGTTTATTACGACTCAAAATCGCGACACCATAGTGGGTTTTCTGTCCAAACCAGACAGACTGGTAGCCAAGTTCCTCAATGTCATTTTTAGGGAAATCGACATCTTGAACCTTGGTTTCCTGTAGTGCGATGATATCTGGTTGATGTTTATCAATGACAGCAGCCAATTGATGGAGTCGGCTGCGAATGCTATTAACGTTGAAAGAGACTATTTTCATAGAAGAGGATTACCAGAAAACCACAAGGGCCTTTCATTTAAAGAGTTAGAAATGTCATCAAAACATAAGTTTAATCAACAAGAACAGGATATTTTGCCAAAACCCCAAAATTCGGCCCACCTGTATGGCCTGCTGGTTCATGATATTCACAGTTTGGCATAAAATACATTGACTTAAAAGCTAATGGCGCCATCGTGTCGTCATTGTTTTTCAACTGAAAATGATCGACAAAACAGTCCCATCGAGCCATTCCTTCTGTGTATTCCTTATCAGAGGACCCAACCCCAGCCCAACGATCATCGATCAACCACGGATCAATCCCTGCATCATAATCTTCCCCAGGAAGCAATGGTAGTACGGTGCTTTGGTAATTATCTGGCAAGGTAGCAACATTATATCCCGAAGGAAGAAGAGCTCCGTTATAAACTCCGTTTGCCAATTCACTGAAGTAAGAGCAATCAACAGCAGAATCCCAGGCAGGAAAATCCACATTGGTAGGGTCGTACATAATCAGAGGAGTCGTTGTATCCGGGTCAACGCTGGGTGGAGTCATGAGTAACATGTTCACAGTAACCGCTCCGACAACTCGCACACAATTGTCAATGCCGTGGCCATCACAATCTACAACGGGCAAAGTCATTTCCCAAGGGCGTTCACCGGCAGTTTCAGTTTCCCAACAAGTTTTCATTTTATTGAATGCAACAGCAATATCACCATTGTTTGCATCAAGCCAATTGCCACCCTCAATCTCATCGTCATTGATTCCAGACCCATCACAACCATCTTCCACAAGTCCTTTGACAACGTTACTATTGGTTCCACTATTACATTGCCCGTCATCAACTTCTGATTGAGTGTATGGATCCATCTCAGCCCACGCAGCAGTATTAAAAGTCTCTGTTGTACTACCACTATTGATCATCCTGCCAATATTGCAGTCTCCATGCTGTAGGCTGTCATCACAAAGGACTATCGGCATATCGGCATCTAATGGGCCTAACGATCCAGTAAAACCCAAATAGGCAACGGCTTCTGCTCGCATTTTAAAACCAAAATAACCATATATTTGTGCAAAGAAAGAGTCTGCCTCGATATCGCTTCTATGAGCAACAACCTTAACGGCATTTACAAATTCAGGAGTGTTTCCCGACCCCGGTGGATATTCATACGTTCCGTCCATAAGGTCCAAGTCGTCATCTGGAACCCCCCAAATTGCCGTTGGTGCTAATGAATCTAAAGGAGTAAAAGTCCTGGTTGCAAAGGACCAGTGCCCACGTTGTGCATCACCAGCATTCGTCCCACTTGTATAATTGATTTCAACTTGAAAATTATCACTATTATTCCACTCGCCAGAGTCCTTTGCAATCTGGTTTGCATCTGGATTAACTGCTTCTCCTGCGAGTAAAGGTCCTGCACCATCGGGGTCTTCATACAAGAC
>CBDUFN010000140.1:0-7414 GCA_965366475.1 uncultured bacterium
CCTTTTAACTCTCGACACACGAGAACTCCTGTTGGAAGAGTCGGCTGCCATCGCAAATCTTAACCGTTACTCAAGAGAGGCGGAAAAAGCTCGGGCGGAAAACGCTCTTGCCGAAATGAAAATCTCTTCAGCGCTGGCAGCACAGGCTCAGGCGCAACTTGATTTGATCCGATACAAACTGGATCATTCTGAAGTGCGCGCGCCTTTTCAGGGGATCGTGGTTGAGGGTGACCTTGATGAAATGCAAGGGGCTCCGGTTAATAAAGGTGATGTGCTTTTCAAAGTTGCACATCTGGAAAAGATGTACGCCGAGTTCGAAATCAACGAGCGGGATGTACACGAAGTTTCAGTCGGTTTGGTGGGCGAGATCGCTTTTGTCAGTCAGCCAAAATTAAAGTTCCCGGTTGAACTGGAAAGGGTGGATCCTGTTTCTCAAGCCAAAGAGGAAGGCAACACTTTCCTTGGCCGCGGGTCTCTCCCCGAGGACAGGGCTGACTGGTGGCGTCCGGGGATGAGTGGCGTGGCTAAAATCGATGTTGGCAGTCGTAACGTCATGTGGATTTTGACTCACCGCACTGTCGACTTCTTCCGTATGTTGCTGTGGTGGTGATATGGCTCAAAACAATAAAACCTTCAGCGAATCGTGGCATCGTATTGTTGATCAGAAAATCAGCCTGCGCGCCAATGTGAAAGTACGCAAACAGTACTTCCGCGGCGAAATGTGGTACGTCCTTCAGGATTCATTCAATAACCAGTTCTTCCGGATTCGCCCGGGGGCCCACGAATTCGTCATTCGTTTATGCCAGGATCGAACTGTTGGAGAGATATGGGACGAATGCATCGAGCGGGATCCCGATGGTGTGCCTGGTCAGGAAGAAGTAATACAGCTCCTTTCTCAACTTCACTTTGCCAATCTTCTCTACTATGAACGCCCCTCTGATAGTGCAAACCTCTTTGATCGATACAAACGTCGTAAACAGCGTGAACTGAAGTCTAAGCTCCTCGGCATCATGTTCTTTCGTCTGCCACTTTTTGATCCGGATCGACTCCTGAAACGTTGTATGCCGGTCACCAAACTGTTTATCAATTATTGGGCCGCTCTTCTCTGGTTCGGTGTGGTCGGCTTTGCCCTAAAGTTGGTCTTTGATCGTTTTGACGAGGTGTCTTCACAGGCTCAAGGCCTGCTTTCACCTGACAATCTTTTCTTTCTCTATCTGGGCATGGTCCTGATCAAGACATTGCACGAGTTTGGTCATTCTATCGTCTGCAGACACTATGGTGGTGAAGTTCACACCATGGGGATCATGTTCTTGATTTTTACTCCGATCCCGTACATGGATGCAACCTCCAGTTGGGCATTCCGCAGCCGTTGGCGTAGAGCTTTTGTCGGCGGGGCAGGGATGATTGTTGAGGTCTTTGCCGCAAGTTTGGCCACTTTCGTCTGGGCCTATACCGGACCAGGAATTGTCCACAGCGTGGCATACAACATGATGTTTATCGCATCGATTTCAACGGTGCTCTTTAATGCCAATCCACTGTTACGCTTTGACGGTTATTACATCCTCTCTGATCTCCTCGATATCCCGAACCTGCATACGCGGTCACGTTTGTATTTGCGTCATCTTGTTGAATACTACATCTTCGATTATCAAGATTCAGTGAATCCTATTCAAACCAGAAGAGAAGCCACCTGGTTGACAATCTTTGGCATTTTAAGCGGCATCTACCGAATTGTTGTCTTTACCGGGATCATTCTTTTTGTCGCTGATCAGTTCTTGCTTGCAGGGATGATAATGGCTCTGATCTGCATCATCTCCTGGGGTATTGTCCCCATCTTTAAATTTGCCAAATATCTGGCAACCAGTCCACGTTTGGCGAGGTCTCGAATTCGCGCCACAGCGATCAGTTTGGGAACCATCTTCGCGGTTGTGTTCTTTCTCGCCATTTGTCCCTTCCCTAATAGGTTCAGAGCTCCTGGTGTTCTTGAAGCCGTTGATCATATTCAGGTTGTTACGCATGCCTCTGGCTACGTGGATGCGGTCCTTGTCCCTACAGGCCAGGACGTTGACTCTGGGAGAGGGTTGCTGAAGTTGGTTGATCAGGAACTGGAGCTTGAAATTAACGCTGCGAAGGCTCAAAAGGCAGAGACGTTAGCCTTGCAGAAACTTGCCAGATTCCGTAATACAGCCGACCTTGAGCCGATCAATAAACGGCTGGAAACGATCGAAGAAAAACTCGCCAATCTTCAGTATCGCAAAGAATCCTTACTTGTGAAAACACGTCAGAAAGGAACATGGGTTGCGCCACACAGCACCGAAATGGTTGGGACCTGGATCCCTCGCGGAACCAATGTTGGTTCAGTCGTTAACCACGATAGTTTCCGTTTCTCTGCTGTGGTTTCACAGGACGAGGCTTCGAATCTTTTCGCTGATCAATTACAAAATGCCGAAGTGCGTCTGTATGGACAGGAAGCGACAAACCTTCGCGTTAAATCGTATGAAATTATTCCATTTCAGCATGAAAGACTCCCTTCAGCGGCACTCGGTTGGCGTTCTGGAGGTGAAGTTGCGGTGTCAGTTAATGATGAGTCAGGATTAGAGGCCGCTGAACCATTCTTCCAGATATATGCTGACCTGGAATCAGAACCGGATGTTGCCTTCTTGCATGGTCGGTCTGGTAAGATTCGTTTCAGTATGAATCCAGAGCCTTTGTTGATGCAATGGGGCCGTAGTTTTCGACAACTCCTGCAAAAGAGGTATCAGATTTGAGTTCGCTTTCACGCGACTACTGGTCAACCCGGATTACGGTTCCAGAGAAGCATCATGAGGGTCTGGACCGGATCACGCATTCTCTCCTTGGACACTCTCGGAGGCGTTCTGTCCTTCTGCGAAAAATGCAACAGGAAGCCGAGCAGATTGCTGAGCAATCCCTCGCTCTCAAGCATGTCTCCGATCGGAGACTGCGTGATCGCCTGAGTGAGTTCAAAGAGCTTTATCGCCGACAAAAGAAAGGACGCGAAGAGGTTCTTCCAGAAGCCTTCGCTATCATCACAGAGGCTGCATATCGTACTTTGGGTTTGCGCCCATACCCTGTTCAAATCCTTGGTGGCATGGCGATGCACAATGGCTATCTGGCAGAAATGTCCACCGGTGAAGGCAAAACGTTGACTGCCTGCTTGCCTTCAATTATTGCAGGATGGACCGGTCGACCAACTCACGTAATTACCGTTAATGACTATTTGGCTGGCCGCGATGCCGCTGAAATGAAAGCCTTGTACACCTACTGTGGAGTGACCACCGGAGCGGTGACCAGTGAAATGGAACCGGCACAACGGCGAGAGAATTATGAGCAGGACATCGTCTATACCACGAGTAAAGAAATCCTCGCAGATTTCCTAAGAGATCGTTTGAAGGTGGGACTCTGTCATCAGTCTTCACGTCGACTCCTGCGTCAGTTAAGACAGGCACAAACTGCAAGACATGATGGATTAGTAATGCGTGGTCTCGACACAGCCCTTGTCGATGAAGCCGACAGTGTCTTAATTGACGAGGCTGTGACTCCACTGATTATTTCTCAAGCTCAAGAAAATCAGGCCTTGATGGAGGCGTGTCGTCGTGCTGAAGCGCTCTCGCGAAACTTTAATTTTGAAGAGGATTACAAGGCTCTTCTTAAATACAAGGAAGTTAAACTGACTGATAAGGGCAAAGCAAAAATCGACACAATCTCTTCTTCATTGCCCGGAATATGGAGTGGTCCCAGTCGCTGTGAAGAGCTAATCGTTCAGGCTTTAACGGCACGCGAATTCTATAAACTCGATAAACAGTATGTCATTCAGGACGATAAAATTGTCATTGTTGATGAGTTTACCGGCCGTCTTATGCCGAACAGAACCTGGCGACAAGGGATGCATCAAGCGGTTGAAGCAAGCGAAAATCTTGAAATGAGTGACCCCAGCGAGACACTGGCGCGCCTGAGCTTTCAGAGGTTTTTCCGCTTCTTTAAAAGCTTGAGTGGTATGACCGGAACTGCCAGTGAAGCCGCAGGAGAATTCTGGCAAATCTACCGTTTACCAGTGATGACTATCCCCAATCACAGGCCATGTCAAAGACAGCTAAAGGCTGACCGGGTTTTTGCCGAGGAAGATCAAAAATGGCAAGCGATTGCAGATGAAATAGAGGCTTGCCATGCAACAGGTCGACCGGTTTTGGTCGGTACTAGAAGTGTTAAAATGAGTGAAAAATTAGCGCTTATGTTGACGGGAAAAGGTCTCAATTATGACATTTTAAATGCAGTTCGCCATCAAGAAGAAGCTCGAATTGTTGCAGCTGCCGGAGCCCCTGGTGCTATCACAATTGCGACAAATATGGCCGGTCGGGGCACAGATATTAAGCTGGGAAGAGGGGTTGCAGAGCAAGGCGGTTTGCATGTTATTGCTACAGAAAGACATGAGTCTGGCCGGATTGATCGGCAACTTTTTGGCCGCTGTGCCCGCCAGGGAGACCCAGGTAGCACCCAAGCTTTCGTGAGTATTAGCGATGAATTGATACAAAGATTTGCCTCGACACCAGTCCGAAAATTGATTTCTTCGGTAATCTTTAGCCAACCTCCCGGGACTCAAAAGATTGCTGAAAAGTCCATTTCACACGCCCAGCACAATGCTGAACGGCTTGCATTTAGACAGCGTAGCGGTGTCTTAAAGATGGATACCTGGCTTGCAGATGCACTTTCTTTTACCGGTTCAAACGTAGATTTTTAAAAAATATCGGCATGAAATATATCCTTAGTTACAAGCCCGTTATATATCCTTAGTTATACAAAAAAATATTATTTATCAATAACTTGCAAAACTTTTTTCGCGTTGTAGACTTACTTTCCTCTCTGGTAATTCACTTTACCAGGAGCGGTCGTCAGGCCGGATGTTTAGTTTGTTTAGATGATTTTTATGGGAGTTGTGAGCTTTGAAGTCTTCAAAACCTCACAAAAGTTTCGAGCTAGAAAGCTTGGAACCAAGAATTTTGCTTTCAGGAGAAGGCCTGATTGAGGCTACTTCTTTAAGTGATTCTGATGCTCCTTACAGCCCTTCTGAAAACCTCTTTGATTCATCCTCACAAACCGAAGAAATCCTGATCCCCCTTGAAGAATCACTACGTGATTTTTCTTCTCAGGATGATGATTCGTACGATCCTGCTAACAGAATTGACGATCTTTTTGCCGGTATGGATGTGGAAGAGTTTGTCCCTGACGCCCCGGTTGTTGATGCATCTGACAACGGCGCTAGTACTGATTCAGACCTCTTCATTGCCTCTGAAAATCAATCAAATAATAGATCTCTTGCGGCCGATAAAGAGGCTGTGATTACCCAAGGGTTGCAACAGTTGGCGAGGGTTGTTGCACTGATTCAATCCGCCAACGAAGAGTTTGATTTACCTGTTCTCTTTATTGATAATGCCAGTATTGGATCGATGGCAGGTCTTTACGAAACAATAGATACACGTTTAAAAACGCCTATATTTGACTATTTCAATGATGGTGTAGACCCTCCTTCTGAGTCAGGACCTAAACTTATAATTGAGCAGAATCCGTCTGAAAACGCACTATCTTCTTTTTCACTGAATTCGCTCAAAGGCACCTATAGCGCGGTTGACGGGGAAATTCGCATTAACATTATGGCGAATATGACCAGTAGCGCGTCCTTACGTTTGGATTCAGAATCTCTCTCCCAGGCTGGAATAACCCTCTCAGAAGAAGTCACAGTTGATTACACTGCAACATTCGACCTTGACTACAGCTTTGGCGTAGCCCTCGCAAAAACAACAGCTGAGCAAGATGAGTTTTTCATCAACTCGCTCCAACTCGATTCAAGTCTCTCTCTCTTAGCCGATGATATTAATGGTACCTTGACCGTTGATGAGACTCCTGAGTCTGTTGATGTTGTTGATGGTAAAATTCAATTTGTAACAGAGGTCAATATTCAAATTGAAGAAGAATTGACCGGCACTCAAATTACCGCTTTCGAAAATTCACCTGAAAAAATTAATGACTTTGTCAACCTGACTCTGCATGGAAGTTTGCTCGTAGAACTTCCTGTCGCTCTTTTTGCAGATGCGCCGTCTGGATCTGAAACTCAATCAATCATCTTTATCCAGATTGATGATGTCGATTTGTTTAAAGCATTTTCTTTCCAAACGTCTCTTGCTGAATTTTCCGGCCTGTTGGAAAATTCGTTGCTGAACATTCTCAAAGATCTCGTCAAAGTAAAATCTTCAGCACCTGAAATGGACGGTGACATTTCAAGTGACGATATGGATGCGGGTGTTGCCGAAGATTCTGATTCTGTTGGTGATGGCATCGTTGATGGTTTGTCTCCGGAAATACAATCTCAAGATTCAGCCGTTGCTCCTGTGGCTGAAGAGATTGACTCTGTGCCGGACAGCTCAGTGGAAAGTAAAGATCTCTCACAAGGTGAGAATCAAGACGCCGCTACTGATGATGAACTCAAAATGATTCCGGACGGTGAAAATAAAAACGATCCAGCAGATGATGGACAGGAAAATCTTTCCAAGGCACTTCAAGAAATCATTGATGCTCTAGAGGTGTCTGAGCAGGATATCGAAGCAATTCCTGATTGGGTTCTTTTCTTGGGTGTTCCTCTTCTTCCGAGTTTAAACAGGATACGATCAGAAGAGAAGACTCGTGAGGAAAACATCCTTAACCAGAACGACGCAACTGATGATAGGAATGTGAGCAATTCATCCTTGGACGGTGAGGGTGATCCTGGAGGATCTTCGGTCAATGAAAATATTGCTCCGCTAGCAGAGCAAAATGATGCTGCCATAGTTTCTGATGATGTTCGTTTGTTCGACTCTTTTGATTTTGATTCCAGAGATGAGCAGGTCTTTGATGGATTGGATCCTCCTGCGGAGTTCACAGACACTTCTTCTGACGACAGCGATGCCGAAACCTCAGACACCGGAAATTATCTCACAGTCAGTTACGCGACTCCTTCTATTGATAGTTCCACAGCACTTGCAACTCAACCCAACGATTCTCAACTCAACAGTCTTCTCAACGAAGCGATTCAATCTTGGGCTGGCCAATCACTCTCCGCTGAACAACTTGATCGTCTCGACAACCTTTCTGTAGAAATCGCCGACCTGCCTGATGGCATTTTGGGTGAGGCACGCGGTGATGTCATTCTTATCGATTCTGATGCGTCCGGATACGGCTGGTTCGTTGACGCCACTTCTGGTGACAACAACGAATTTGTTTCAGTCACCGATACTCACCTGATCGCAAATGTTGAAACTGATGCTCTTGGTCGTTTTGATCTGCTCACTGTGTTGACCCATGAAGTCGGTCATGTGCTTGGATATGATCACACAACCGATCTGGATGTGATGGATGAGTCGCTTGC
>CBDUFN010000141.1:0-7407 GCA_965366475.1 uncultured bacterium
GGCAACGAGTTCGCAAGAGACAACGCAATCCATTTCAGAGCTGACATCCTTAGCTGAAAGGCTGCAAGATCTTGTAGATGAGAATTTGCAGTCAAAGGGCGAGTCAATCGCTATTAGCGGAGCCAGAGAGATGGAGCGTGTCCTAACCGGGGCGATAGAGAGTGGAACCTTTACCGTAGAAGAGATGTTTGATGAAAATTACCAATTGATCCCCAATACTGACCCAAAGAAATACCATACCTGCTATGACAGCTTCCTGGACGAGAAGATCAAGGCTTATCAGGATGGTTTCTTGCAAAATGAAATGGTCGCTTTCGCGGTTCTGGTCGATCGTAACGGTTACTTGCCGACCCATAATACAAAATATACTCAACCACTGACCGGTGATTATAAAAGTGATCTGGTTGGCAACCGCACCAAACGTATCTTTGACCATGACGTGGGCATCAAGGCGGCGCGTAATCAGAAGGGCCTTTTAACGCAACCTTACGAACGAGACACTGGCGAGAAGATGCTCGACATCAGCGCTCCGGTTTTCGTAAAGGGCAAACATTGGGGAGCCTTCAGGGTCGGTTACCAGATGGATTGATTGCTCGTCGGCGTTTTGATCGATTCTCAGACATACGAGTCGTATGAAAAAAAGTAAGTACGTTGAAATATTTATCCGCGAGGCGGAAGAACACCTTGCTGCCTTGCGGAAGGGCATTCTCGTCCTGGAAAAGGAGGGCTTGAGTGAGGCGCAACTGAATGAACTGTTGCGCAGTACCCACACGCTTAAAGGTTCAGCCAATATGGTTGATTTGGTTGAGCTCGCAGGTGTTGCTCATCGCTTGGAAGACCTTCTGAAAGGTTTGCAAAGTGGCGATCAGGAGCTTAGTTCTGATTTGGTTGATGTGCTTCTGGTTGCCACCGATGCTATTGAAGCGTTGATGTCCCAGGCGCAATCAAGTGGTGGTATCAGTGTTAATGTCGATACCGTCGTCAAGGCACTGGAAACCGGTTCCCTTTCAGAAGAGTCGGAAGAAACAGACCCTGCGCCCGATGCTCCTGCCGTTGAACGACGAACCTCGGTTCGGGCGAGTGTGGAGCGGCTGGATCAATTGGTCAACCGGATGGGAGAGATCCTGCTCAGTCAGAAGGCAATGACTGCACGTCAGCAACAAATGACTTCTTTGTTGCATGAGCTGGATGATTCCATGGGGGGCCAGCAAACGAGCGAAGGCGTTCAGTCTTTACGATCTCTACGTAGTAACATGGTGAACTTGATAAACGATTTCGAGCGTGACCGTATGCAACTTGGTTATCAGGCGGAAGATGTTTACCAGCGGACCATGGAACTGAGACTGTTGCCTCTGGCAACTATTACCGATGATTTTGAACGCTCACTGCGCAACCTGGCAAGAAATCTCAAGAAAGAAGTGAATTTTGTCGTTCAAGGGCAAGATGTTGAGCTAGATCGCAATATGCTGGATGCTGTTAAACCCATTCTTCTGCATGTACTGAACAATGCAATCGATCATGGAATTGAGGAGCCAGAAACCAGGGTTCGTCTGGGGAAGCCAAAGGCAGGACAGATCAGTTTGCATGCTCGCTACGAAGGCAGTTTTATTCAGATTGCCGTGCGTGATGATGGTCGTGGTCTGGATCCGGAGAAAATTCGCGAAACGGCGGTTAAACGAGGTGTCTTGACTGCTGATGCGGCCGCTTCGATGTCAGATGAAGCCGTGATTTATCTGGTGTTTGAGCCGGGTTTCTCTACCCGTGAATTTATTACCGATGTTTCTGGGCGCGGCGTTGGTCTTGATGTCGTTAAGTCGAACCTGGACCAGATTAAGGGAAATCTCTCCCTGCATTCTGAAGTAGGTTGCGGTACAGAAATGGTGCTGAGATTGCCTCTCAGTATGGCCATCTTTACCGGGCTTTTGGTTGAGTGTTGCGGAGAGACATATGTTTTCCCACAGCACTATGTTACAGAAGTTTTACGTGTTTCTCCCAAGGATCTTCTTGAAGAGATGGGTAGTGAAGTTATTCGCCTCAGGGAAACCTCTGTTCCTCTAAACAGTCTGTCGCATTTTCTGGAATTGGAATCTTTTGGTAACATTGACAAACGGCTTACTGTTCTGGTTCTGAGCTTTCGGGAACAAACCATGGGGTTGTTGGTAGATCGCACGATAGGTTTACAGGAGGTTGTTGTAAAAGATCTTGGCTGCCAGCTAAAGAGTCTGAATTATTTCTCTGGTTCGACGATTCTTGGTGACGGTAATCCTGCTTTGATCCTTTCTGTCGCGGATCTTTTCGCGGCCAACCAGGGGCGGCAGCAACTGCAATTACGTCAGTCCTATGAACAAGACCAGAAAAAAGTTATTCGTGGTCGTGTCCTGGTTGTTGATGATTCAATCACGACGCGAACAATGGAAAAGAATATTCTGGAAACCAATAATTATGAAGTCGTTGTTGCCGTCTCCGGTTTTGATGCTCTGGATAAGCTCGATGCCGGGAGCTTCGATCTTATGGTCAGCGACGTTGAAATGCCAGGGATGACGGGTTTTGAGCTGACTAAACATGTTCGTCAGCGTGAAGATACTCGCGAATTGCCAGTGATTATTGTCTCCTCGCTTGCTTCTGATGAGCACCGCAGGCAAGGGATGGACGCCGGAGCTCAAGCGTATATAGTTAAAGGCAACTTCCAGCAGGGTGTCTTGCTGGATACAGTTGAAACCCTGATCTCATGAGAAACTCATGATTCGAATTCTATTAGCGGATGATTCCGAGTTAGTCAGAGTGGTGCTTCGCGACCTCCTGTCACAAGACCCTGATGTTGAGGTTGTCGCCGAGGTCAGTGACGGGCGCGCAGCGGTAAAGGAAACAGCGAAGCTTAAGCCTGATCTTGTCATCATGGATGTGATGATGCCTATCATGAATGGGCTGGATGCCGTAGCGGAAATTATGGCGGAAACACCGACGCCCATTCTGATGCTTTCTGCCAACACCGACCCCCTTGACAGTTGTAGCGCTTTTGCTGCGATCAAGCTAGGTGCCCTCGATGTTATGGAGAAGCCCACCGGTATTGTCACGGAAGCATTCTCACAGATTGCCAAGCATCTTATCGTCAGAGTTAAGAGCCTGAGTCGTATCCGGGTTATCCACCACTATCGTGCTCAAAGACCAAAGGTTGAAGAACCTAAGCAGGTTGTAGCGACATCTCCTCGGCGTATTCTAGCAATAGGGGCCTCTACCGGTGGACCTAAGGCGGTTCTGCACCTGTTGCAGGAACTTCCTGAAAATCTAGATGCTACGGTTCTGGTTGTCCAGCACATTGCCGATGGTTTTGCTCCTGGCTTTGCTGAGTGGTTGGATCGTGAAACTTCTTTGCCGGTCCGTTTGGCAGAGACCGGAAGTGAACTGTCTCCCGGAACTGTTTTTGTAGCTCCTAACCGAGTTCATCTGGCTGTCCGGTCCAATCGAATTGTTTTGCTCGATTCTCTACCATTAAACAACTGTCGTCCGGCTGTTGACGCACTCTTTCTGTCGCTCGAAGAAGAGGGCTTAGCCGCTGAGACTGTTGCCGTTTTGTTGACCGGGATGGGGGCTGATGGTGCTACCGGTATGGCTTCCGTGTATAGACAGGGTGCTTACACCATTGCTCAGGATGAAACAACGTGTGCAGTCTTTGGAATGCCTCGGGCAGCCATTGCTCGTGGTGTCGTAACCCAGGTGTTGCCGTTGGAACATATTGCGGAAGTTGTCACTCGTTTGTTTGCACGCTAGCAGAGTCCTTTTCCTCTCGCCAATTCTGTGATATGAAAAGCGGGCACTGCAATCAGAAATAGTGACAAAGCTTTCCGGAGAAGAGATTATGGCCTTACGCGTTTACAATACACTGTCAGGTAAAAAAGAAGAGTTCCAGCCACTTGTGCCAGGCAAGGTCGGCATGTATGTGTGTGGAGTGACTGTTTATGATTACTGTCATATCGGCCACGCCCGAGCCAATATTGTTTTCGATATCGTCTATCGTTATCTGCAATACAGTAGTTACGATGTGACCTACGTCCGAAATTATACTGATGTAGATGACAAGATCATTGCTCGTGCTAATGAACGCGGTATTACCAGCAAGGCCTTGTCGGAAGAATTTATAGACGCTTTTGATGAAGATATGGCGGCTTTGGGATTGCGTAAGCCGACACATGAACCTAAAGCGACCGAACATATAGGCCAGATTATTTCGCTGGTTGAGGGTTTGATCTCCAAGGGCATGGCCTATGAATCAGCTGGTGACGTTTATTACAGCGTTGATAAATTTTCTTCGTACCTGAAACTGTCTAAACGCAATATGGAAGAGATGCAGGCTGGTGCGCGAATCGCTCCCGGCGAGTTAAAACGTAACCCGATGGATTTTGCTCTTTGGAAAACAGCCAAGCCCGGTGAACCCAGCTGGGAGTCACCCTGGGGGGCAGGTCGCCCTGGTTGGCATATTGAGTGCTCAGCCATGAGTTCAACCCTCTTGGGTGAAACCTTTGACATTCATGGCGGTGGTCGCGACCTGATTTTCCCGCATCACGAAAATGAAATCGCTCAGTCAGAGGGAGCCTCTGGCAAGCCTTTTGTTAAATACTGGCTGCACAATGGCTTTGTTAATGTCAATCAGGAGAAGATGAGTAAGTCGCTCGGTAACTTTTTTACGATCCGAGACATTCTGAAAAGCTTCGATCCAGAGGTGGTCAGATTCTTCAACTTAACCGCACATTATCGTTCTCCGATCGATTTTTCTGATCAGAATCTTGAAGAGGCGCGAGTTGGCTTGACCCGTTTTTATGAGGCGTTGGCCCAGCTCGACAAAGCTCTTGCAAAAGCGGATAAAAACGCTGAAGCGGGCAGTGTTCCCGAGGCTCTGGTTGAAACTGTTGAGCGTCTGGTCAAACTTGAAGAACGTTTTCGTTCCGCTATGGATGATGATTTCAATACGGCGCTGGCTATCGGTCATATGTTTGATGCCGTTCGCGCAATTAACAGAATTTTGGCAGAAGAAAGTAATTTGGAAGGACAATTACAGGCGATTCTCAGTAAAGGGCGCAGCGATTTGTTGCAGTTGGGAGATGTGCTCGGTCTGTTTGCGTCTGACCCTGCGGCCTGGCTTTCGCACAGTGCAGAGGAAGGGTTGTCTGACTCCGGCCTGAATACTGAAGATATTGAAGCCTTAATCATAGAGAGGCGCGAAGCTCGAGCAAACCGTGACTTTGCTCGCTCTGACCAGATTCGTGATGATTTGGCGGCTAAAGGTGTTCTGCTGCTTGATGGCCCAGAAGGAACGACTTGGAAAATGAAATAATATTTGATTCTATGGATTGGAGCGTTCTATGGCGAAGAAGATACTGATTGTTGATGATTCCCCCTCGGTTTTGGCTGTTCTTGAGGACATGCTGGATGAGCTAGGTTATGAGGTGGAGACTGCCGATAATGGCAAGCTGGCGTGTGAGTTGCTCGAAACCAACCGTTATGATCTGATCATTACAGATTTAAGTATGCCCGTTATGGACGGTATCGTCTTTGTGCAAACTGCCAAGAAGATGCCTAATTGTAAATTTGTGCCGATTGTTATGCTCTCCTCGGAAGAGGACGAAAGCAAGATTGCTGCTGCTAAGCAAGTTGGCATTTCCACGTTTCTGCGTAAGCCGGTTAAAGCCGTTCAGTTGAAGACTATTCTTCAGGTCGTCCTCGGTTCCTGATTAATCACGCGCAGAACGTTTTCGGTCTGGTAGATGGCCAAATTTGTTCTAAAGACCGATTTCAAGCCGCAAGGTGACCAGCCGCAAGCCATTGCCGAGCTGGTTGCCGGCGTTCGCCGTGGTGATCAGCATCAAGTGCTGCTCGGTGTTACAGGATCCGGGAAAACCTTCACCATGGCCAATGTTGTCATGGAGGTGCAGCGTCCTACGTTGGTTCTGGCTCCGAACAAGACATTGGCGGCCCAACTCTACGGCGAATTTAAAGAACTCTTCCCTGATAACGCTGTCGAATATTTCGTCTCTTATTACGATTACTACCAACCTGAAGCCTACGTTCCTACCACTGATACCTTTATTGAGAAAGATTCCTCTGTTAATGAGGAGATAGACAAGCTACGGCATAGTGCTACGCGTAGTCTGCTGACTCGCCGTGACGTTCTGATTGTCGCTTCCGTCTCCTGTATCTATGGCCTTGGTTCACCGGAAGCCTATAACGGTTTATTGGTTCGACTTGAGCAAGGAATGGAGCTTGATCGTAACCAGTTGTTACGACGTTTGATCGATATCCAGTACAGTCGTAATGACATCGATTTCCATCGTGGGACGTTTCGGGTTCGCGGCGATACTGTTGAGATTTTTCCCGCCTACGAAGAGGAGCGAGCTCTCCGCATCGAGTTTTTTGGCGATGAAGTCGAAACGATCAGTGAGATTGATCCTTTACGCGGTAAGGTGATCGATCGTCTGCCGGCGACCGCCATCTTTCCAGCCAGTCATTACGTTGCAACCAGACCGACCCTTGATCGTGCCATTCGTGAAATTCAGGAAGAATTGCGAGAACGCATCCAGCTCTTGCGAGGTCAGAACCGTTTGGTGGAAGCTCAGCGAATCGAGCAAAGGACGCTCTTTGATATTGAAATGATGGAGGAAATGGGCTTCTGTCAAGGGATCGAAAACTATTCGAGGTACTTGGATGGACGGGAGGCAGGTTCCCCACCGGCAACCTTATTTGATTATTTCCCGGAAGATGCTTTAATATTTATCGATGAAAGCCATGTCACTGTGTCTCAGCTCGGTGGCATGTATCGTGGCGATCGAAGCCGAAAAGAAACCCTTGTCGAATACGGCTTTCGCATGCCTTCGGCTCTTGATAATCGCCCCTTGATGTTCGATGAATTTAAAAACAAAAAACTTCAGACTGTTTATGCTTCGGCGACTCCTGGCGACTATGAATTAACCCAGGCCGAGGGCGTGGTTGTCGAGCAGATTGTTCGGCCGACAGGGCTGGTGGACCCTCCTGTCGAGATTCGCCCTGCGATCAGTCAGGTTGATGATCTGATTCATCAACTCCGCAACGTTGTGGCCGAGAAAGGGCGTGCTCTTGTCACCACCTTGACCAAGCGTATGGCCGAAGATTTGACCGGTTATCTGGATGAGGTCGGTATCCGCTGCCGTTATCTGCATTCGGATATCGATACGGTTGAACGCATTCGGATCTTGCGTGATTTACGGCAGGGAGTTTTTGATGTGCTGGTTGGTATAAACCTCTTGCGTGAGGGCCTCGATATTCCGGAGGTCTCTCTGGTTGCGATCCTTGACGCCGACAAAGAGGGCTTTTTAAGAAGTACCCGTTCCTTGATCCAGACTTGTGGCCGCGCTGCACGAAATGTTGATGGTCGGGTGA
>CBDUFN010000142.1:0-7370 GCA_965366475.1 uncultured bacterium
TAGCCTGTGCACCAGAAGCAACATTTTCAATAGAAAGTTTAACATTATTGATAACGTCCTTGAGTTTATTCACCATATTTTCAAGCGAGTGAATCAAAACATCTTTATCAGACCTTGCTTTCAATTGGACCTGCAGATTGCCATCAGCAATGTTTTCTGCCATGGCAGCAACTTCTTGACTTGATGAGACCATCTCTTGCATCGCACCAAGCAATTGACCTGTCTCATCTTTACTGATCTGGTCAATTTTTACAGTTAAATCGCCTACAGCGAGTGCGCGAGCGGCTTCAACGGCAAGGTTGAGAGGACGAACAATGCTGCGTGTAATGAAAACAGTTACCAGAACTCCGAGAATCAAAGCCGACAGACCTATAATCAATTGCAACGTTTTTACTTGCTGAGAGGCTTGCAGAATACTGCCAACCTGTCCATTGATCTCTTTGAGTTGTAGATCACGTAAAGCGCCCACCATACCAGTCAACTCTTGAGCATCAGCATCAAAGTCTTCCATAACGGCATTACCAGCGGCCTGACCTTCGTTAATATAAGCGCTGGTCATCCTTTTAGCAGTATCAAACATCTCATCCATCGCTGCAGAGAGTTGATCAATTTTTCGTAAAGAACTGGCATCACTTTCTGCGTTAAACATTGTCCTGAATTTATCGAGCCCAGCATTAAATTCTTGATAATGACTCTTGGCTTCATCTAGGACAGTAAAATCTTTTGTGGCTGAGGCGTCGGTTGCAAACTGTTGAACCTGTAGTGCATTAACAACCATCCGATCAGCCAAAAGTGTAAACGGCAGGCTTTCATCGCTTAAATAATTTGTATTGGACTCGACCTTACCAAGAGACCAGAAGGTAACAACCATGGTACTAACCATCAACAGAAGAATCAGGCCAAATCCAAGGCTCATTCGTGTGCCTACTTTTAAATCTCTAACAGACATTGGTTTACTCCCTCTTTTTACTTTTGAGTAACTTGCTTTGTTAACCTTACAAAAGTAAATAAATCAAGGTTCATGCCAATGTGGACTTAACCAACGCAAACAACGGATTTTTTTATTAACGACATAAACATACGATTTTGTTTAACATTTAACTTATAAACAAGTTGCACACATTAATGTTAGCGATTCATCATGAGCTAGCCTCATGTAGGGTGACTCACATTTGTATCAAACCATAATGCACCTGACACACAATGGAGCCAGACAGAAAATCTGTCTGGCTCCATTGTTAGAAATCATATAATCCACGGATTTATGTTTTTCTAATGCTTATTCAAGAAGTGCTAAGTCTTTTACAAGCACAGGCCATAAAACTTCGCGGTCGAGAAGAACAACAGCTTTGTCATCTTCAATCTTATAGACAATACCGTCAACACCCTCGAGTTGAGAGCCATCGTGTATTCTGACCTTATCTCCGAACTTCATAGAAAGAGCCTCTTTGCTTAAAAAAAGAAATATTCATAATTAACTCGCTAAAACTTCTATTTCTTACAAACGTGTCAAGCTAATGCAAAGAGCTTTTCTCATACTGTTCCGCTCTATTCGCCAATTGTGGCAAATCAAGGATCAAAGCAACACGACCATCGCCCAGAATCGTTGCACCAGACACACCATCAACATCCTGATACATTCGCCCCAGGTTCTTGATAACAGTCTGATGCTCACCAATCACATGATCTACGACAAAACCAACTCTCAAACCCTCTAAATTAACGATGACAATCTGTTCAATCTCCGGGCTATCACCATTAATTTTGAATTCGTCACGAAGACGAACATAAGGAACAATTTCACCGCGAATCTTTACAAGATTACGACCATGAGCTTGTATCGCCTCATCGCGGGTCAGTTCCACACATTCTTCAACGGCCGAAAGCGGCAGGACATAATGATCTGAGTCAATATCTATTAACAACCCGTCGATAATCGCCAGAGTAAGGGGAAGCTTAAGAGAAAAACTTGTCCCCCTCCCGAATTCACTTTTCACTTCAATGCTTCCACGCAATGCATCTATCGCTTGGCGGACAACATCCATACCAACGCCTCGACCACTGACGCTGGAAACTTCCTGTGCAGTAGAAAATCCAGGCTCAAAAATTAAATGATGGATTTCGCGTTCAGTTAAATCAGCATGCTCGCTTATCAAGCCTTTCTCAATAGCTTTAGCCCGAATTCTATCTACATCAAGACCGGCACCATCATCAGCAACAGTTAAAACAACGTTGGCACCTGAATGTGTTGCGGAAAGGGTAATACATCCCTTTCCGGGCTTGCCAATCGCTTGTCGCACTGAGGGCGACTCGATACCATGACCAATGCTGTTGCGCACGAGGTGAATCAAAGGATCATTCAGTTGATCTATAACAGTTTTATCCAGTTCAGTTTCGCCACCCTCGGAAACAAGGATGACTTCTTTGCCTAGTTCTGTTCCAAGATCACGTACCAGCCTTTTGAAGCGAGTGAAGGTACCACCGATTGGAAGCATACGTATCGTAAGAACCTGATCACGTAAATCCCAGGTTAAACGCTCAACCTCTTCGGCAACACTTAAGAGCTCTGCATCTATACGGCTATTGGCAAACTGGGAGAGTCTTGCCTGCACGGTGACCATCTCACCGACAAGATTTACCAATTTGTCCAATCGATCAGATTTCACACGAATACTTTCCATGGCGTCGTGTGCTTTACGTTCACGTCTCAGGTTTTGTACACGCTCCTGTTCAGCGATGGCCGATTGAATTTTGGGACCGTCGACCACGCCTTCCTCGACAAGCGTCTCGCCGATGCGTTTCTTCTCCTTAAGATATTTTCTAAGGTCCTCTTCAGTAAGGTCTCCGCGCTCTACAAGGATTTCACCAAGCCGCTTATAATCTTCAGGTTGATCAAGTTGGCTGCCATCATCAATCTGTTGAATAAGCAAATCGCAATCATCTTCAACAAAGATAAAGACATCACGAATAGCATCCTCATCTTGACCGGTGGTCAACAAAACATCCCAGTAAACCAAACATTCCTCTGGATTAATAACTTCAAGTGAGGGAACTGCATCCAATTGCGCAACGACAATCGCTTCACCAAGTCGCATCAACTCTCCCAACAGAAACTGTGGTTGCACTCCCTGGAGGAAAAGATTTGGATTGGGTTTAAAGCGGATGCGGAATGTGATCTTATCGTTCGGGTGAGTCGTCACAATTTTCACATCTGCAGCTCTATCTTTATGATGGAAAGGTAAGAGGGCCTGAAACGAAGCGACAAGTTCCGCGGTCAGTTCATCATCAACAGCCTCTGCGCCAAACTCAGAGAGAATCATTCCTTTAAGATGGTCCTGAGCCGACAAGGTTAAAGAGACCAAGGTCTCATCGACCTTACGCTCCCCAGAACGAACTTGTTCAAAAACTGTTTCGGCTTCATGGCAGAAACCGGCAACTTTATCAAAACCGGCAAGGCCGCCTGAACCTTTGAGGGTATGGAGAGCTCTAAAAACCCGATCAACCTGGGTGGAATCGTCCGGAGACTCTTCCAACTCCAGAAGGGCCGCTTCAAGTTCCTGAATCAGCTCAAGAGCTTCATCTTTAAAAGTTTCGATGAGGGTATTCATGTGGGGCAGACCATTCGTACAACAGCGAGCAATTGTTCAGGTTTGAACGGCTTTACAATCCAACCTGAGGCTCCTGCGGATTTACCTTCTTGTTTCTTTTCTGGCTGGGACTCCGTGGTCAACATAATGATCGGCATGAAACGATTACCAGGATTCTGACGTACCTCTTTAATCAACGTAATGCCATCCATGTTGGGCATATTCAGATCTGTCACCAGCATATCGACCGATTCAACCATTAGCTTTTTCAGTGCATCAACGCCATCGACTGCCTGCAAAACTTCATAACCAGCCCCTTCCAAGGTCATTTGCAAGACCTGCCTTACAGTTGCCGAATCGTCAACGGTCATTACCCGTTTGCTCATAAGTACATCTCCTTAAACTGATAATCTAAAGCGCGTCCATCAAGAGGCTTTAAACAAGCATCAATGGTTTTCAAAAAGGCATTCATTTTCTTCGTCTTGCGTACAGATAAAATTCTGTTCAAAACCAACCTCATCAAGGAAGTTCTTAAACACGTCATTTTCACCGACACGCAAACACATTTTCTTACCTCGGCCGCTAGAGAAGCGCTTACACGCGTAGAGAAGTTGAACACCTGCCACATCAACAGCCGTTGTGACGGAAACATCAATGAGCACCTGCTCTGCTTGCTCAAAAGCTTCAACGAATCGGTCTTTTAGATCACCGATATTGTTAATCGTCAAGGCACCTTCAACAAGAAGCTTTCCAGTATTATTGTCAGGATTATAGGACCAGTTTGTCATAGTAAAGAGGGCTCCATTTAAAGATTAATCAAATCGATCAGAAAAGGTCTACATTGTCTCCAAGATCATGACCGCAGCTGTCGAACAAATCCTTTTCCAGAATGTCTGATACCGAAGATTCTGTGCTTTTCTTTTCCATAAAGCGTTCATGAATATGTCTTTCACTAGCCATGGTGTAGCAAAGTTCCAGCTCATCAAAAAGGTGTTCAAGACTTTCACCGCCGGAGGATTCTACGACGGAACTTGTGTTCTCTCCCAGAGAAGCAAGATATGTCAAAGCTGGCTTCAACTTTTCTTGGAAAGGCGTTTTAAGATCAACTGTGTTAACAACACTCGTAACGTCTTGGCTTAGGGTCTTTGCGTTCTGATCAACGTGACCAACAACATTTAGAAGACGCCTGGTGCTATCATCAAGGACTTCCATATGCGCGTTAGCATCATGCAATAATGATTCGAAACTGGAGAAGCCAGACTTCGTGTCCTTTTCAAAGATCTCCAACTGCCTGGCATGTTCAGTAATTGTGCCGCATTCATCAGCCAGTATCAGTGCATGGTGAGTCGCTTCTTCAGCAACCAACTGGATGTTCTGGGCAATAACATCAAGACCAGCGCCCTGCTTTCTTGCATGGGCGGCACTGATCGCAGCATTCATTGCCAAAAGCTGCATTTCTTCACTGACAAATTCAACCTCCTCAACCAACCCCGCAACATCTTGTACTCCAAGGCTGACTTCAGCAAGAAGTGAAGTGGCTTCTTGATGAACACGTTGTGCCTCATGAAGACAATCAGCGATCGATTGAAGAGCCTCAAGCACTGAACTGTATCGATTGTCACTGCAGGCATCGGTTGCCCTGAACAGCAACTTTGTATCTTCTGCCATCAAGACCACGTTTGCTCCCATGGCCTGCATGTTTTCAGATAAGCTGTCGACAGCAGTTAGAAATTCATTCTCCGCTAAAGCAAGCTGATCATGCTGCAATTGACAAATACAACAAAAGAGACCTGCGGCTTCTCTATCTTTACTGAAATCAGTCCGCTGACTGAATCTCTCCAGATGACGACCAAGACTGTCCAGAGCCTTTCGAACATGCTCCAAACGTTGTCGGGTTATATCCTGAAATTGCAGAGCCGCAACGATTTCCCCAAAATGAAGGTTGACTTGATCGGAACGGCTTTTGAGTTGGTCGGTCCACTGACCCGTTTCAACCTGAGTTGACATAAACTCAGACAGAAGTTTACGCGCACTATCGACCTCTCGCACAGCAATCTTAATAGAGCTCGCCTGGGTCGACTCCTCCATGTCCAGCGACCTATTGATTATAGGAATAAGAGCTTCTGTCCGCTCAAAGATTTCAGTGACTTTAGCCTGAGCCTGACTGCCGAGTTCATCAAGAGACCGTGCCAACACAGCTGCACCTGACGCAAATCCTTTTGCCGCCTCGATTCTGGTTGAGACACGCAAGGCATGTAGAGTTTTAATAACTTTCTTCAGTCCGGCGACAGGAGTGGCTAATCCAGAAAGCTGTAGGATTACGCCATTCAATAAATTGCAAATATCTACAGATTTTGTCTGTGTTTCAGAGAGCCAGAAGCTACAACGTTCAACCAACAATTGTAGTTGTCGTAGCGTGTTTTCAGCACCATCACCATTTAGAAGTTGAAGAACCTCTCCGGAAAGTTTGGATATATCACAAGCTTTTCCTTGAAAAACATGAATCTTTTGACCTAAAGCCAAAAAACTCTGTTCAGTCACGTGGTCGATACTGGCCAGATCGAGAAGCAAAGCATCCAGACTCCCCGGAACCCAGTGCCACTCAGAGTGGTCGTGCAAAGGGATGATCTCTGTAGATTGTCGAACGGCTATCTGCATCAATTAAATCCTGTGGTCACCTTCGGTACAGTCGTTTCCGCAGAAAGGGCCAATCCATTTTCGACCACTACCTGAATTTCTGAAATTCGAAAGGGTTTTTTCAACCATATCATCACACCTAAAGAGCGTGCCTCCTTTCGTGCGTCAATGTCATCTCTACAGCTGACCATAACGATGGGAAGATCTGCATAACAATCTATTTTACGAAGGTTATTAACAAGCTCAAGTCCATCCATTACAGGCATCTGCCAATCGGCAATCAACATATCAACATGGTGTGTAGACAGTTTATCAAGGGCATCAAGTCCATTCTCTGCTTCGATAACTTCCACACCACCGAAGTTCAGGGCAAAACGTAACATCTGACGTAAAGCTGGTTGGTCATCAACGATACAAACTACTTTTGGCATAATTCATCTCCATTCATTTCTGAAACACTAAATGAAGTAAAAGACCAATATCCATGCCAACTATTGAGGGGACGAGAACTTTCGAAGGGGAATGTATTTTAACGTTGTAAAATAAGTAACTTAAAATACAAAGTGCAGCAAAACAGCCTTCAAAAATGACAGCAAAAAAAGCTTATACAAAATTTACGTGTGCACCGTGACACAGGACTGTGACAAATAAATGAAGGAGAAAGGAAATCAATTTATTCAGCTGGGTTCGCTTGTGTCTTGAATTCCAAGCTCTTCCATTTTTCGATAAATCGTCCGGCGACTTATACCGAGCAATCGGGCTGCGCGGCTCTTGTTCCAGCCTGCTTTCTCTAAAGCAGCAACAATATCATCGACTTCTTCTCCGGAATTAACGCTTGCTGTCTTGCTAGCAACAAAACAGGTTGTCGATATAAAAGGATCTTGTAATTCAGGAGGTAAATGATCGATCTCTATCAAGTTCTCGCGGCAGAGCACAAACGCATGTTCAACAGCATGTTGTAACTCGCGAATATTCCCTGGCCAGGAAAAGCTGGTCATCTGTTTTGCTGCGGCATCATTCATGCCTGTAATTTGACGATTGAAGCGCTGATTGTACATATTGATAAAATGTTCGATAAGCAACGGGATATCCTCACGTCTGTCTCTCAACGAAGGCATCGGAATCTGTACAACCCTCAGACGATAG
>CBDUFN010000143.1:0-7365 GCA_965366475.1 uncultured bacterium
TGAGCCTATACCTGTTGTTCCCGCGGCCCACTACCTTTGCGGCGGAATCAAAACCGACTCGTGGGGAGAAACAGATATTACCAACCTTTTTGCGATCGGCGAAGTTTCTTGCAGTGGCCTACACGGAGCCAACAGGCTTGCTAGTAACAGCCTGTTGGAAGGTGTGGTCTTTGCCAAAAGAGCAGCGGAAAGATCCTTAGAGCTGATAAAAGAGACGCCCCCCCCCTGCCCGACTATTGACTTGTGGGACACCGGTAGCGCGAAAGACAGCGACGAAGAGGTTGTCGTTGCACACAACTGGGACGAAATAAGACTTTGCATGTGGAACTACGTAGGTATCGTTCGCTCCGACAAACGACTGATAAGAGCCCTACGACGAATACAAATGGTTCAGGAAGAGATTACTGATTACTACTGGGACTTTCTCATTACTCCAGACTTGATTGAGTTACGTAACATAGCAACAGTGGCAGAGCTTATTATCCGCTGTGCATTACGCCGCAAAGAAAGCCGAGGGTTACATTACAATATTGATTATCTAGAAAAAGACGATATCCACTGGAAAAAATACAACCTGATCCGTAAAACCTTCTAGGTGACAGGACATATTCAAACCTGCCAATCAGGAGAACATTGTGACAATTGATGATTATCGAAAAGAGATCAACCGACTCGACAGTGAACTGCTGCGCATCTTCAACCAGCGTGCTTCACTTGCTCTAAAAATCGGCGAAATCAAGAAAGAAAGCAACATTCCAGTCTACGACCCGGCCCGAGAAAAGCTTATCTTCGATGCGATGTCAAAAGCCAACCCGGGGCCTCTTGAGAATGAAGCTATCACCAGACTCTTTGAACGAGTTATTGACGAGTCGCGTCGTCTTGAACGCATTCGTACGAAAGGTATATAGAGATGTTAATTGTAATGAAAAAGGGTGCCAGCGAAGGGCAGTTACAGGATGTTAAACAATACCTGGTTGATCACGACTTTGATTTCCACCAATCGACCGGTGCCAATCGTACAATTATCGGAGTCATTGGCAATACCGACATTGTCAATCGAGTGGATCTTGAACAACAAAGCGGCGTACATGTCATCTTTAAAATACCGGAAGAAAAATGACTCTTGTAAAAACCATCTTTTCGATCCTATTGGTTTTATCAAGCTTGGGGCTCTCTGGTTGCGGCGAACAAGAGCCTATAAAAATTGGCTTTTTAGGCAGCATTTCTGGCCGATCTTCTGAGCTGTGCCTATCAGCTCGTGAAGGAGCTCAACTTGCCATCGAGAGAGTCAATGAACAAGGAGGTATTAACGGAAGGCTCACTGAACTGATACTCTTTGATCACGCTAACGAGAAAGAGATGGTTCGTAAAGGCGTTCACGTTCTGGCAGACAGTGGCGTCGTTGCTATTATTGGACCAACAACTAGCCAGATGGCCTTCGATGCAACTCCGGAAGCGAATGCTCGCAAGATTGTTTTAATCAGTCCAACAGTCTCGACGGTTGACTTGTCTGGCCTGAATGATTTCTTTTTTCGTGTCTATCCCACTTCTGAAGGGAACGCGCGCACGCTAGCCAACTATGCCGTTACCGTTGCCAAAAACAAAAGGATTGCCATCCTTGCCAATGAATCAAATACTTCATTTACAGAAGCATGGAAGAATGCTTTTACAAAGTACGCACATGAATTTGGCAGTGAAATTACCACGACGATCATATTCAATTCCACTAACAAGAAGAGTTCCTTTCTCGATTTGGCAGAAGAAATAGTCGCAACCAGGCCTGATGGAATCCTGATTCTAACCAACAGTATTGATGCGGGTATTTTCAGCCAACAAGTACGTAAAATGACCTCAGAGATTGATCTTTACGGCAGTGACTGGACCTTCAGCGGTGAACTGGTTCAATATGGTGGCAAAGGCGTGGAGGGTTTCACATTTACAACAAACGTTGACATGGAGGATTCCTCTCAGCAGTTTAAAGACTACAAGATGGCGTTTATAAAACGATTTGACAAAGAGCCTAACTTCCCCTCAGTCTTTGCCTACGAAGCAACACAGCTTCTTTTTGAAGCCCTACGTATAGAAGCAGACCCCGTGAAGATACCTGAGGCATTAAACAGCCTGGGAGTGGTAAATGGCCTACAAGGAACTTACAAACTTGACCGCTATGGAGACATTGAACGACCGCCTTTCCTCAATCAAGTAAAAGAGGGTCGATTTGTGAGGATCGAAACACCTTAAGCGCAAGGGACCATCGAAGTTATATATCACGGAGAATACGGAAAGGGCCTCAAAAGAGGGCAGAGTTCTGAAAAACAGACTGTCATTTCAAAGGCTAACTTAAAGCGACAACGGTTACGGCGTTTCGGCAAAGAAAAGACTCTCAGCAAGGAGAACGAGTTTTTGCAAACTTTTACTGCCGGGCAATAAGTATGAGGTCTGGCGCTTCGCAAACCGCCGGTTTTGCTTTTAAGCTTTAGACTACAAACAATTTAATTTGTGCATTTATGGCCTTGGAAGCTGGTAAAAATTAGCTGTCCCTTCAAGTTCGGAGACTTTGCCTAGATAACCAAAAGCCAACGCTTTTGAACCTGCAGGCACTTTGATTAATTGCTTAAACTCAAAAGCCTCTTCAGTCGCCGCTGAGGCAATGTCTAAAAGAGGTACCGTTTTAGAGACTAGCGAATCGTGATCCAGAATGAAGAGATAGACACGAAGATTCTGAAGGCGGGTATAGAGTCGTTGATAATGTCTACCAAGGGCCAAATTTCCAGACAATTCCAAAACCTCACCATTAAGCAAATATTCGTAAGTCATCGATATATCAAACGTCTCAAAAGTTCCTTGATAGGAACCTTCTTGTAAAACAGTTTCATTCTGACCGGAAGGGATCTGCTTACCATGATACAATTCAGATGTTGGGACACAGGCTGCTTGAGAAAGCAATAACAGAGAGACAAGGCAAAACCAGACTGCTCGGAATTTTACATTCATCTTCATGGACTCCTTTCCATTTCTTCTCAGTATAACCTAAAACAGGGATGCGATAACGCACCCCTGTTTTAAATCAATCTGTAATCAGGAAAAGCTAACCAACAACCTCGGTTCTGGTAAAGACAGACTTTAGAACTTGGCCCTGCCCCTCTATATTCTCGCGTGCGCCCTCTTCGCGGTCAACCAAGGTAATAATGCCAAGAACAGTCAGACCTTCCTGTTGAGCACGATCAACGGCTTTCAATGAAGAATCACCCGTTGTGGTGACATCTTCAACAATGACAACACGTGACCCTGCCGGCAGGTTTTTACGACCTTCAAGCCACTGACCAGTACCGTGACCCTTAGGCTCTTTACGGATAATAAATGCGTGAACAGGTTGATTGTCGAGGGTTGCCGCAATCGATGTCGCGGTCGCAATAGGATCAGCACCCATCGTCAAGCCGCCAACTCCATGAATTGGGCCCTCAAAGGTTTTAACGATTTCCCAGAAAGCTTTTCCAACCAGCAAACCACCCTTGGCATGTAGCGCTGTTTGCTTGCCATCAAAATAAAAGTTACTCTTACGACCGGAAGCCAAAGTCACTTCACGCTCTTCGTAAGACAACTCCCGCACAATCTGCATCAATTCATTGCGTTCCTGTTCAGTCATCTCTCTCTCCTAATAATTAATCAGACAAATTTATACTTACAGATGCGTTAGCTCTTTTCATCTTCCGGTCTGGCTTAAAATAAGCCAAGTTGACTATCAGACTTTAATCTTGGAAATTTAACCGGATAATCGCCACTGAAGCAGGCATCGCAGAAGCAGCGTTTATCGGCGTCTTTAGGTACACCGGCGGCTTGCAACATCCCCTCACGGCTTAAGTAACCAATGGAATCTGCTGTAATATAACGAGCGATTTCATCGATCGTATGCGAGGAGGAAATCAACTCTTTACGCGACGGTGTATCGATACCGTAATAGCAAGGAAAGCTGGTCGGAGGGCTGGAAAGACGCATATGCACCTCACGCGCCCCGGCGTTACGGATCATCTTGACGATCTTACGTGCAGTCGTGCCACGCACCAGCGAATCATCAACCACAACCACTCTTTTACCTTCAATCACTTCTCGAACAGGATTGAGCTTGAGTTTAACACCGAAGTGACGAATCGACTGCTGTGGTTCAATAAAGGTTCTGCCAACGTAATGATTTCTGATCAAACCCAGTTCAAAGGGGAGACCAGACTCTTCGGCATAGCCCATCGTTGCCGGAACACCTGAATCGGGAACAGCCAGAACAACATCCGCATCAACAGGATGTTCCTTGGCCAGTTGACGTCCGAATTCCTTACGGACCTTATAAACCTGCTCACCAAAGATGGTGCTGTCAGGACGGGCAAAATAGACAAATTCAAAGATACAAGGAGACGGCTGCGTCTCTTTAAATGGCTTGTACGACTTCATGCCATCCTTATCGATAACGATCATTTCGCCAGGTTCAATCTCACGAATAAATTCCGCTTCAATCAAATCAAACGCACAGGTTTCAGAAGCGACCACGTAAGCGCCATTGAGTCGACCTAACGCCAGAGGGCGGAACCCGTTCGGGTCGCGAACAGCAACCATACGAGTCTCGGTCAAAAAGACGATACTATAGGCGCCTTTAACTGACATCAGCGCTTCAGCAACACGCTCTGCCAACGAATCACTCTGTGACTTTGCCAAGAGGTGAATCAGAACTTCCGTATCCGACGTGGTGGAGAAAATAGATCCCGTATGCTCTAGATTGTTACGTACGTCCTGAGCATCAACCAAGTTACCATTATGAGCAACAGCAATACTGCCACGCGCATAATCAACCATGATTGGCTGTACATTTTTAAAGTCGCTGCTACCGGCGGTAGAGTAACGGACATGACCAATCGCGTTACGTCCAGGCAGTTCATCAAAGATCGAATCACGCTTGAAGCGGTCAGAAACAAGCCCCATGCCTTTGTAAGAGTGTAATCTCTTACCATCACCAGAAACGATTCCACAGCTTTCCTGGCCACGGTGCTGCAAAGCATAAAGACCAAGGTAGGTCAGATTGGAAGCCTCCGGGTGACCGAAGATACCAAAGACACCGCATTCATCATGAAACTTATCAAACATGAGTTAAAAATCTCCGACGCTGAAAAACAGCGTTGTTTGTTGCTTTTGGTTTTACCACGTACCGCGTCCGACGTACCGCGTCCCGGGGCTTAAAGTAATTCCTCACGAATGTACTTAACTGCGTTGATATACATCCACAATCCCATCCCCTCTTCCGGAAGTTCAGGCTCGCGGGTCCACCGTGGATGATGCGTTCTATGAATATACGCCTCAGGATGTGGCATCAACCCGAAGAGTCTTCCAGACTCATCACAGACACCCGCTATAGCAGCGACAGATCCATTCGGGTTCAGCGGATAATCCATAACCGGAGCTACGTATTCAGCGTCACAGTATTTTATTGCAGCAAGGTGTTTGGACTCAATGTCCTGCAACAGCGCATCGCTCTCGACGACAAACTTACCCTCACCATGACGAACTGGCAGATAAACACCATCGAGCCCTCTCGTGAAAACACAAGGAGACTCCTGATCGACCTTAAGATAACACCAGCGGTCCTCGAAACGACCACCATCATTAAAGGTCAAGGTTGCAGATTGCTTCTGATAGTCACCACCGATAGCGGGAAGCAAGCCCATCTTCGTCATCAACTGAAAGCCATTACAGACACCCATCACCAGTTTACCATCGGCAATAAAACGCTGTAGTTGGTCGCTCAATGTCTCCTCACTGTCTTTAACTGCAGCGTGGATCAGCCTGTTCGCACCAGCTTTGGCGCTTCCCAGATCATCACCATCAAGGAAGCCACCGGCAAGATTAAGAAAGTGATAATCATCCAGCCGCACACGACCTGATATAAGCTCAGAGACATGGACAATATCAGCGACTTCGGCGCCGGCCACTCGACAGGCATTCGCCACTTCACGTTCACAGTTAGTGCCGTTACCGGAGATAACAACAGCCCGTACTTGTTTAGACATAGTTACATCTCCCGCAGCGGGCTCTGCCACGCTTCCTTGAGATCTTCAATAGTACTTCTAATCAGAACTTCGCCCTGCAGGCCTGTGACCTGGAGGTATTCATCAGAAGAGACTTCACCGATACATGCGAAAATCTGCCCGGCAAAGAGCTTTTCAAATTGCTCACTGTTTTCTTCTTTAACCGTCACCAAAAGACGACTGGCCGATTCACTATAGAGCAGCTTATCTTCGCGCATGGCGGCATCGATAGGAACATCATGCAGATCAACAGAAATACCGAAGCCACCTGAAAAGGCGGTTTCAGCTAGCGCGACAGCAAGTCCGCCATCTGAGAGGTCATGGCAGGAAGCGATCAAACCCTCTTCCTGAGCTGCATTGAGGGTACGATAGCGTTGCATGGCGCTTTCCGCATCAACCGTTGGCACATTCTTGCCGACCTTGTCGTGCAGGGCGTAATATTCTGAACCACCGAGCTCGTCACGAGTCTGCCCGAGGAGGTAAACCAAGTCGCCAGGGGCCTTGGCGTCCATAGTGACGGCTTTGCGCAAATCTTCCATCTTGCCAATCACCGAAAAGAGAACGGTTGGCGGGATCGATATTTTAGTATCACCGATCATGTAGTCGTTCTTCATCGAATCTTTACCGGAAATTAACGGTACACCAAAAGCAAGACAGTAATCGTAGAGAGCCTGATTCGCACGTACCAGCTGCGCGGCTTTATATTCTCCGTCAGGTGTTTTCTCGCTGACAACTGGATCACACCAGCAGAAGTTGTCGAGACCGGCCACGTGTTCAATGTTGCCGCCAACAGACACGTAATTACGCAAGCCTTCGTCAACCGCATTGGCCATCATATGATAGGTATCGATATCGCTGTAACTGGGGCAGATACCGTGCGCAATAACCACACCTTCGAAAGAATCAAAGAGCGGTTTCACAACAGCCGCATCAGAGGGCCCATCATTGGCAACTCCGACCAGAGGTTTAATGACAGTTCCTGCCTGAACTTCGTGATCATAGCGACGAACAACTGCTTCTTTAGAGCAAATATCCAGACGACCCAGCATGGAACGCAATGAGGCGTCCATATCGAGTGGTTGAGAGAAATCAGGCTCCTGCAACGTCGGTGGCGTCCAACGTGCCGGCAGTACCATTTGTGGCACACCGTCATGAATGAAATCCATAGGCAGATAAGAAGCTGTCTCGCCTTCGTAAAGACAATGGAAATAACCTGAGTCTGTAAACTGACCAAGGTCGGTAATTTCGACACCCATCTCTTCTGCCAAGGTTGAAAACTCATCGAGCTTCTCAGGAG
>CBDUFN010000144.1:0-7324 GCA_965366475.1 uncultured bacterium
TGATCGCAAGCATTAGGCTGCCAACGGTCAAGCTACTGAGGTGGCTGAGCAGGATAGCCATGCCGGGCGTTCCTCCCGAAGCTATCTGGTTGGGTTGGATGAAAAGCGTAATACCAAGAGCTAGAGAAAGACTTCCCACAAGACATAACACGTTCTCTTCGTGCTTACCCTGCCATTTTCTCACCTGAGCTATCGCTTTCATATGCTGAGACCTGTTTGTAAAAATTCTTTTCGCAATTGATAATATTGAACGATTAAAAAAATAGAAACCTTGCGAAACCTTTATGGATACAGGTTTTATGCTAATTTTGCAGTTTAATCCAATGGAACCTTTAGGACGCTTCGTTCGATTTAATCGAAGACTGACGTTGTCGTTAATCTGGGCCTCTCGTCCTGACTCTTGCCATTGAAAACGGACTGGCTTCTTATAAGCTGACCAGCCCGTCGTTCTGCTGTTGTCGGTTGAGCTTGCTTTAGTTAGCGCTTAATTGTGAAGGATTGTGCGTACACGCTGGAGATAGTTGCCACCAATCTTCTCTTCCCATTGCTTGTAGACGGTTTCAGAGCTTGTTCTGAGCTGCTGCTTCTCTTCTTCAGGCAGTTCGTAGAAGCGAACCCCGTTTGCTTCAGCGGCGACGATCTGTTCTTGTTGCTGTTTGCGGGTTGCGACTCTGGCCTTGGCACTTTCCTCTGTGATGACTTCGGTCATGATTTTTTGGAGATCCTCAGGTAGTTTGTTGAACCAACGTTTGTTCACCAAATGGACAAAGAGACCTTGAGCGTAGTCGACGCGAGTAAAGTGTTTGGCAATTGTGAATTTTTTGGTGATGTTGCAAACGATCGGGGTGTGGTCGAGTCCTGTGATGACGCCTGTTTGTAGGGCTTGAGGAACGTCTGGCCAAGGCATAACTGTGAATTTAAGGCCCCAGTTCTTGTAGATATCAGTATTGACAGGTGCCTGTGCAATTCGGAAATTGATATCGTTGGCATCGGCCAGGCTCTTGACCTCTTTGGTGGTTGCCCAGCCATAGGTACCGTAACCTGTGATGTCGAGAACCATAAGGCCCTGACGTTGAGCAGAGTTATGGTATTCGTCCCAGATTTCCGGTGTGTTGCGAAAAGTGTCGAGTTTGTCGAAGGTGTCAACCACGAATGGCAGGTTTACCAGGCCTAGCTTGTGTGAGACGTTTGCGGCGGCGACTGAAGAGCAGAGCATCCCTTGTACGGCGCCGATTTTAAGCTTGCTGATGACGTCTTTCTCTCCGCCTAGTTGAGCCAGAGGGCGAAAATCGACGAAAATCCGACCGTTACTCCTCTCCCAGATCTTGTCACGAATCTTATAGCCAACGCCTATCCCTGCAATGCCCGGGTGCGCAATATTTGAAAGAATGTAGGTGTACTTTGCACCGGAAGGATCAAATTTTGGTTTCCAGGCTGAAAGCACGTCGTTGGCACTTGCGAGGCCGGTAGTGCCGAGAACCAGAGTGAAGACGGTCAGGATTGTTGTGCAGATTGTTGTCAGGGCTTTCAAGATTTTTCCTCCTGTGAGTTGTCGCGACTCTTGGCCGGTAAGATGTAGCAGTGCAATTGTTTGCAGAGCCTGTGTGCTGTCAGGGTTTTACAGAAAAAAAGCAATAAATTCCAATTGAAGTTTTTGTGGGCAGCGTTCGATATAGTCGAACCCTCTGGAAGGGGTGGTCTCTTGATGACAGACCGTGTTCTAAGGAAAAGAAAGGGTTTATCTGCGGTGGAATGGCTATATTACAGAATAGAGCTGCACTTTTCTTATGCTTTGAAATCTTGCCTTTGAACTGTTTTGCACGATACTATGCGTTAAATTTGATTGTTTTTAGGAGTATGTGTTCAATATTGTCGAACGCTGAGGAATCTATGGAACTCTACCAACTTAAATCCTTTGCCACCATTGCTCGTACCCTGAACCTGACGCGTGCTTCAGAAGTTCTAAATCTGAGTCAATCGGCGCTATCCAGTCAGATTAAGCTGCTCGAAGAGGAATTATGCCTCAGTCTGTTCAAGCGAACATCGCGCGGCATGCATTTGACCGAAGAAGGAAGAGCCTTGCTCGTTCGGGCGCAAGAGGTCCTTCGGGCTGCCGAACAGATGACGCAGCAAGCGGCTACTCTCAGTCACGGTGCCTCCGGATCGATTTCAATTGGCCTCAATACCGACGCGACTTTTCTTCGAGTCAGCGCTATCAATCAGCGTTTCAATCTTTTGCATGCTGGTACCAACGTTATCTTTCAAACCTGTCATTCGATCGATACGGCTCAGAAACTCCGACATGGGCAGGTCGATATTGGTTTTCTTTACGGAGAAACCCAACAACCAGACATCGATCATTGTGTGATCAGTCAGGTGCGTCTCTGCGTGGTCGTTCCGACTCAACTCACTCTTTCTGGCAAGGAAATGAGCTGGGGTGAAATTTCAGCTCTTCCATGGGTGTGGGTCGATAATGATTTCCCTTTTTTCAGGGTTCTGCAGAAGACGCTCGATGATTTCACAACCATTCCAAATCAGGCTGTCACAGCCGTTGATGAGCAGATCGTTCGTGAACTGGTGATTGCAGGTCAAGGCGTTGCAATTATGCGTGAAGACGAGGCTCGGCCCTTGGTCGAAAAAGGTCTTGTGTCGATATGGAGCAGAGGTTGGGGCGATATCCCTCTCTCTCTTGGCTGGTTGGCTAGAAATCGTCAGGAACCAAAAGTTAAAGCGGCGATTGATGTGATCCGATACATCTGGAAAGAACCTTCGATTGTCGTCGACGGCTCTCTGGAGGACAAGTGCTGGGTGTAGGTGTAAGTTGTTTGGTTGATTCACCTTCACGTTGCTAATAACAACCAAGTAATCTGCAAAATCCAATGTAAACTTATAAACATCATATTGTCGACCGACCTCAAAGAAGGTCGTCATTAGATGTCTATAAGGATCTATTGTCCGGTTAAACATTTATTTCGGAGTTCAGTGTTGCAGTTGACCCACTTTAAGGAGGTGCTGTTATGAATTTTGAGTTAACCGATGAACAGAAACTGATTCGTGAAACCGTTCGTAACTTTGCAGAGAACGAACTGGCCCCATCAGCGGCTGAGCGTGACGAGAATGAGCGTTTTGATCGAGAGTTGATGTTTGACAAGGTGGCAGCACTTGGTCTGGCTGGCATTGTTTTTCCGGAAGAATATGGTGGTGCCGGTGCTGATTACATCAGCTATGCAATCGCTATAGAAGAACTCTCCAGAGTCTGTGCTTCGACAGGAGTTACGTTGTCGGCGCATCTCTCCTTAGGTGCAAATCCTGTTTGGCTTTTTGGTCGTGAAGAACAGAAGAATCTGTTTCTTAAGCCGATGGCAGAAGGCCGCAAACTTGGCGCGTTTGCCTTGACAGAATCTGGCGCTGGCTCTGATGCGGGTGGAACTAAAACGGTTGCTACGCGGGATCGTGATGGGTGGGTGCTTAACGGCACTAAAATATTCACAACAAACGGTGGTGACGCCGATATTTACATTGTCTTTGCGCGAAGCGACAAAGAGGCTCAGAAGCATCACGGTATCAGTGCTTTCATCGTTGAAAAGGATACTCCCGGATTTAGCTTTGGAAAGAAAGAGAAGAAGCTGGGTATTCGTTCTTCATCAACCTGTGAGTTGGTTTTTGAAAATTGCAGAATCGCACCGGAGAATCTTCTTGGTCAGGAAGGGGAGGGTTTTAAGGTTGCTATGAAAACCTTGGATGGCGGTCGTATCGGGATCGCAGCTCAAGCCCTGGGGATTGCTCAGGGAGCCTACACCGAAGCACTTAAGTACGCACAGGAACGGAAGCAATTTGATCAGCCCATCGCAAATTTTCAGGGAGTTCAGTTCATTTTAGCAGACATGGCCTTGCGCATTGAAGCCTCGCGTTTATTGGTCTATCAGTCTGCCTGGAGAGCGAGCGCCGGATTGTCGTACGGTACTGAGTCGGCGATGGCAAAGTTGAGTGCTTCAGAAACGGCCATGTGGGTGACCACAAAAGCGGTTCAGGTCTTTGGTGGTTATGGCTACACTCGCGACTTTCCGGTGGAACGAATGATGCGCGATGCCAAGATTACTGAAATCTACGAAGGCACAAGTGAAGTGCAACGTGTTGTCATCAGCTCAGCCATTCTGCGAGGATGACGGTCACTGCAAGGTAATCTGCGGTGTTCTTTCACAGGCAAGACAAGAGCGACCACAACAAGGCAACTCTCCTGTAAAGACTGATCGGGAGGCATGGCTTCCAACGATTCCTCCCGGCATTATGGGAAAAGTTATAGCTGTTTTGGTGCTAACTGGCACAATAAAATTTCGAGATCAAACAGATTTAAGGGGCTACTAAAAGCAGCCCCTTTGTAAAGATTAACAATCCTTAGAATCAACCACCTGCTTTTTCAAGCAGTTTTTTAATCCCTTCACTATGCAGCGTGTCCGTTGGTGCTTGTATCTTCCCCGCTTTGGTTTTGGCTTTTTCAAAGACCTTCGAGTCTGCCCCATGGCAGGCAACACAGGTCCCGGAACGCATGATCCTCTGCTGCTCAGCCTTATTCAAGGGTCTAGCGCCAACGTGATTCGTCGCCTGAAGCTGCTTGCCTTCTTCATCAACGATTCTCTCAAGTTCAAAGTCGATCGGCGCTCCATCGGGGAAGTTCTTGCCGATCTTGTAAAAGCCTCCGCCCAGGCCGAGAGCCTTTCTCGACATGTGACAATCATTGCAGCTGCGAGCTTTTTTGGTCACGGTATGTGGTTGAATCGGGTTGGTGGCGATGCCGCTGGTGCCATCAACCGTTGTATAGGTCTTGTTGTTGACAATGCTTTTCTCGCCATCCATCTGGGAGAAGAAAACCTGACACCCCGGAATGAAGGTGCTGATCTTCCCTTCTGTATTCCAGCCGATGATCGGTGTTTCCCAGCGTAGATAGGACCGCGATTCGCTCCAGGAGAATGCGGTTTTGTCTCTGTTGTCCTTATGGCTGGTCATGCTGATGTCGCCGCCTTCTTTGGAATTGAGCCAGTCACCATTTGGCTTCGCGATATCCTGTTTGGCGTGACAGCCGTAGCATTGTGGTGCCCAGGTCGCGTGACACGTGTAACATTCCAACTTGTCCATATGAGATGGCACGGCAATGTGTGCCGTTTGACCTTCTTCTGAATACGATGCTTCAGAAACTTGTGGCACGACGACTTCTACGCCATCCATTTTGCGAGTAAGGATAATCTTGCCGTCTTTCATTTTTAGGTTTGTGTAAGGATTACCCCAAGAGGTTTTCAAATTCGATTTTGCCTCCATCGTGCCGTGACAATCCTCACATTCGATCTCAACCCCCTGCCACTTCTTCGCGTAGACATTGCCGTCGCCGTGAAGATCCTGTTTGGTGTGGCAATCAATGCAGGTCATGCCTTGGTCATAGTGCACGTCGGCTTGCAGGTGATTGTAGTTCTTGCCGTGTAGCTTGCCTTGTTTCCCGCCACTCTCTGTCCATGGCGTTCCGTAAGCATCGCTCTCCATGGTGCCTATGAAGCTGACTCCTGTGCGTCCACCTCGGTTGTGGCAGTGAATGCATTGAGTTTCAGCGATCTTGCTTGTAATGCGATGGAACATGGGGCGATCTTTTTGGGTTTTGTCGATGGCTTTGTCACCACCCTCATACAGGCCCGCATCAGAATAGATGACATGACACGCAGCACAACCGCTGGCGCGGTAATCTCCATCACGTTGATGCCCATCGCTCCATAAGTGACAACGTAAACATTGATTGCGCAAATAATCGTCACCTGTTGAGTTCTTGGAACTTTCCGGTTTAGTCGGATCGTAGAAAGGCATTTCTTTCAGTTCAGATAACGCAAACTCGCCCTCAGGGTTGTCATCTTTTACAGCGTAATTAGCATAAATTGCCTCACGTCCTTGTGCCCCGAAGTCGTAACGTGTGCCGCTGATTATCCCCGCACTGGTCGAGTGTAAGGATTTCATGTTGTTGTCAACTTCTTCAGGATGACATGTGCCGCAAGTTTCTTCTATGACTCTGAAGTCACTTGGGTTGGCGTACATGTTTTTGTGGGCAGCATCTGCTGTTTCCGCTGCAGCATCACCTTTGTGGCAGTCAACGCAGGTGAGATGGTTCATGCCGTCGACTTCAGAGATCTTTTCGATCCCTTCATGACAGCTCATGCATTTGCCATTATCTGCAAGGGTTAAAGTGGGTACCAACAGAAGCCCGATAATAAGTAACAATCCATTTCTCCACATAACTCCATCTCCTTTTTCCCGTAATTTAGTCAACAATGTAAAATGCTAACAGGTTAGAAAGTTTTAGCAACTTGAAGAAAAGCATGATCATTAATGGATCTACAAGGTCAGAAGTTGCAATCGAGAAGGGGGTTGAAGGGAAATGAAGCGGTTGTACAACAACGAGTGGTTCGATACACAAATGTAGAATCGCGAACGAAGATCGTAAAGCAAAAAGAAAGATCGTTCCTTGAAAAGGCTTTTTTAAATGGGCTGGTCTATATGGCAGGTTCCTCCCTTCACAAAGTAAACAAAAGTTGTTCATCTAACAAAGGGCCGCCGGCCAGTTAATTGGCGGTTGTCAGTACTTTTATCCCGATGGCCACCATTGCTCCACCAAGAACACGATCGATCCAGTGACTGAAGCTTCTGAACTTCACATTTACTGTTGGGTTGGATAGAAGCAGAATAACAAAAGAGAACCAGAGGGGGGCGTCATTGAATTTTGTACTTGTCTACACAGCACAGAACCCGTAGCCAGATGATGAAAATTCGAAAAATAATGTGCCTTTAACTCTCCTGTTTAGCGTAGTAATCGAGACCTGAAGAGACAGGGAGTGTACCTTTCTGTCGTAAATAACCGCATAATAAATATCCCTAGGTAATGTAAAAAAGAGTTGCAGTATGATTTATAGGAAAGCCCCGACCGTAGAAACAGGCTGGGGCTTCGTTTTACTGGTAATAGTGACTTATGAGAAAAATATATAAGTATCTAACAGGTCTTTTGCAAAGGGTTGGGGTTAAATTATGACTAGCGAAACAATCAGACCCCGAATACTTTTAGCAGCGAATCTGTCACACCTTCTAAGCCCCGCGTAAGAAAACCACCCTTCTTGCCGGAATATGGAATTTCTTCGTACACGTAAAAGCCTTTATCTCCTGAGAAATTATCGTTCAGTAATTCTCGTTTGCCGCGTAAGTAGGCAAAGAAAGTTTCACTACGTCGTGTTGAGTAAGCAAGGTTTGCACTGAAGCCTATAGTAGATGTTTGGTTAATGGATCGCCCACCATCCGC
>CBDUFN010000145.1:0-7316 GCA_965366475.1 uncultured bacterium
CGTTTGCCGTCTTGAGGGTCTGGACGTTGTGCGTCGATCAACAGGGGGACGGGCCGTATTACACGATCATGAAGTCACTTATTCTGTGATTGCTCCTCTCAATACAGATCTCTTTGGTAGCTCTGTTCTTGATTGCTACCGCGTCATCTCAGAAGTCTTGCTGAAAACCTTGCTTCACTTCGATTTACCTGCTCAGTTGGTGCCGGGAAAGCCACGTGGTGGACATCAGAATTCCACTAAAGCTATTTGCTTTTCTGCGCCGTCACAGTATGAACTGGTTTTAAATGGCAGAAAAGTTGCTGGTAGTGCTCAAAAACGTCATGGACAGGCTTTTTTGCAACACGGTTCCATCCCCATTGAGTTAGACCTCGATTTATTAGGACGTGCCCTCAAGGTTGCTGTAAATTTGGATACGGCAGGTCCTATGGAAAGTGTTGGCTGGTTGAATCGAGATCGCGAAATAAAACTTACTGTTGATGAGGTGGAAAACGCTCTGGTTGAACAATTCTCAGAATTACTTCAGGTTAGTTTGGAGCACTCCCAACCAACTCTGAATGAACTTTCTGAAGCCGAAAGACTTAGCGCTGAAAAATTTTCCTGCTTGAGTTGGAACCATAAACGTTAGTGAGTGGTTTGACCATTGAACACACTGATGGAGCATGCTAACATGCGCCATCATTTAGCCGTATATGGAGGTTGGCATGAAGCGTGGATTGACTATTTTTCTCCTGATAACTGTTGCATTGTTTTGTATGGGAATGGGTGGCCTCGGTGGACAACCTGAAGGAACTGTCCCTGAAACAGATGTCCGAATTCAGGCAGATGTTAAAGACCGTAGCGGTATCACAACCAGTCTCAATCAGTTCTCTATGGATGGTAAAACTTATCTTGATGCATGGCGAGGTCAAGGCAAGTTGACCATTCCTTTTCAGCACATTGATACAATTACTTTTGGTGACATCAAAGGGTCGGATGTAACTGTCGAGACCAAGCTTAAATCTGGTAACGTTATGACACTCACGATTCGGTCGCGTTCACAATTTTACGGTTCGACAGGTTTTGGTGCTTTCCAGATCAAGTCGCGAGATGTCGCTCTTATAGACTTCCCTTGATTTGTCGGGAACTACCAGTTTTTTCGATGCGGGGAGTTATCCCCGCATTTTGTTTGTAGCCACTACGATTTTATAACGACATGACTTTACGAATCGGGCGAATTGCCTACCTGAATGTTGCTCCTTATTTCCATCACCTGCAAACCGAAGGCTTTGCCGGTGATGTCATCTCCGGTGTCCCCTCTGAGCTGAACTCTTTGTTGTCCACAGGGTCCCTCGACGCTTGTCCCTCATCATCATACGAATATGGCCTGCACGCCGATGATTATTATTTGCTTCCTGGCCACTCCATAAGCAGCGTCGGCCCTGTCCATAGCGTGCTCTTGTTTACTCCTGGTCCGCTTGCATCCTTAGCGGGGACAGAAGTTGCCATAACAGGTGAATCGGCTACGTCCATTAATTTGTTGAAAATCCTTCTCAAGGAATTTTGCGGCATACCCGAAGTCACTTTTAGGGTGCCGGTCGGAGAGGTTGAACCCCTTCTTTATGAAGGACAGAGTGCTCTCCTGATAGGTGATCGAGCATTGAAGGCCGCAAAGGATTGCCCCGAGGGTTTTCAAGTGACTGACCTTGGTGCTCTTTGGTATCATTTTACGGGTTTGCCTTTCGTTTTTGCTCTGTGGATTCTAAGGCGTGAGGCTGTGATAAAGCATCCTGACCAAATCAATGAGTTGTCTCTCTGTCTGCAGCGATCACGAGAGGCGGCCTTCAATAATTTACCTGAAATGGCTAAAGAGTTGTCTGCAACGACAGCCTTCTCTGCTGACCAATTAGAAGCCTATTGGCAAGGAATGTCTTACGACTTAAGCGATGGGCATATTGAGGGCTTACGTCTTTATTTTACCTTGTGCCATAAACATGCACTTTTAGAAAAAGTTCCTGAGTTTCACTTCTTTCCAGAAGTGTAGTCTCTCAATATTTCAGCATGATCAAAGCAAAGCGGGGTTGGTAGTTTGTCTAGAGGGAAGAGTTGAGCATTTATAGCATCGTCGCCGGCGACAGGTTGTTTAACAGCCTCTGCTGTAAACACCATGGAGATGTTGTGCTGCCGTGGGTCACGATTCGGATCTGAGTAAGCGCGAAATTGTTTTAAGTTTCTCAGAGCAAGTCCTGTTTCTTCCTCTGCTTCACGTATAGCCGCTTCTTCCAGAGACTCTCCGTAGTCTACGAATCCCCCTGGAAGAGCCCAGCCGAAAGGTTTGTTGCGGCGTTCAATAAGAACAATTTGTTCTTCAACTATTATGATAATATCAACCGTTGGAAAGGGGTTTCGATAGCGTTTATTCTGTTTTCCACAATGAGGGCAAATAAAAGTGTCTTGCATATGTAACCTCCGGTTGACAGATGGATCATTATTGCATTAATAATAGCCCAACTTTTTAAAAAATGCCCGGGTGGCGGAACTGGTAGACGCAAGGGACTTAAAATCCCTCGGGAGTAATCCTGTACGAGTTCGATTCTCGTCCCGGGTACCATAAGAAAAACAAGGGGTTAGCTCACAATGGGTTAGCCCCTTGTTTTCTTTAAAGTCCTCGAAGTCGCAGTTTTGTTGAATTTGTGACCTTCTTATTCAAATTCATTTTTTGATTAAAAAATTGTGTCGTTCTGTCCTTTTCAGCATTGACTGAGAAACCGAAGAAAACTATTCAAAGCGGTGTACCGATGGGGTGGGCTTCCCGGTAGATAGAAGTCGATTCGGAGCAGATCATAGTTGCTGTTTTGTGGCTAGCGATGCGACTGATTTCAGAACGCTTAATTGGGTGGGGTTTCCCCCAAAAAGTCAATTTATGGTGATACTCGAGGAATCGTACCTCTATTTGTCCTGCTCGCGTAGCGTTACGAATAATCAGCCTAGAAAATAAATCGTGTTTCGCCTTCCGGCGAATAAGTTGTCTTCACCGCATAAAAAATTGGCCGCGCAATTTGGCGACCAGTTCATGTCTAACAAAGTCTCATCAAAACATCTCCTCCTGCATCTCAATAAGATGTTTGAGCATCATCAATAACTCTTTAATCACGTAGCGGTTATCCGGGTAATTCAGCGTAAAAAATAAACTATGACTAGAAAAAATAAGTCGTTTTCCAAAGCCGGGAATGTGGGTCTCTGTATATTTCCGCTTAAATTAGGAAAATAGATCCAGTAATCAAGACAATTAATATGACCTAAATGGTTAGAAGTACGTCAGTTTTATTGACAAGCGAAGGTTTTTTGTTAACGTATTTACTCCTTTAAGAGTTAGTGATTAGTAATATCATCTAAATGAAAAAGCCAAACTCTCCGTGAGGAGAGGACGGAAAGCGTGGGGTCTTTTCCTTTTTGGGTAAAAGATGGCCTGGCTGCCAGAGTGTAGATGCTTTGGTTTGCCAGGTTTTTTTGTTTTTAAAGAGGGGGTATGTTGTCATGTCTCGATTGGGGTTTCTTTCTGTTGGACCTTTTCTTCTTAATCGTGCTTATTTTGTCTCTAAATTAGCAATTCTTCTGGCCGTCTTTCTCACCATTGCGATTCCTGCAGAACTTCTTGCAAAAACGCCTTATCAACTCGCTCTTGCAAAATCAGATTCTGCAGACGAGTTCCCCCTTTCGCTGTCTCAGTTTATTGACTTGGTTGTAGAAAAAAACCAGCAGTTACAGTCGCGAGACGCCGATTTAAAGATTAAACAAGAAGGCGTGAGAGGGGCTTATTCTATTTTTGAACCTGCTCTCGTTGGTAGCTATAGTCGTTACTATAACAATGAACAGAATGATGCAGCACAGTTTGCCAGTCGAGGCTTTACTGAAACCTATGAAGAGAAAGCTGACAGCTACAAACTTGAGATAGAAGGTCTGGTCCCTACCGGCGGGCAAGTGACTTTTGGTGCCGTTCTGAAGGAATCAGAAACGGATCTATCCAATAATCAGGAACAATATCGACAGCTCGCCTACATCAACTTGCAACAGCCTCTTCTTAAAAATTTCGGAATCAATACAACAACAACTCAAATTCGTATTGCCAAGGGTGATGCTGACTTAGCTGTGCAAAGCTATCGTCAAGAGTTGCTCAATATTGTCGGACGGGCAACGGTCGTCTACTGGGATTTATCCCTTTCTCAGGAGAAGTTAGCCATGCGGGCTGAATCGGTACAGGTCGCTAATCAGATCCTTGAAGACAATCGAGCTCGATTCAAAACTGGAAAAATGGCTGAGATCGAAGTGCTTGAGGCAGAGGCAGGTGTGGCTCTACGTAAAGCTCTCGAAGTCGAAGCGCGCAAGAAATATGTCGAAGCAATGAACGATGCACTTACGCTCTTTGCCGAGCATGCCGCAGCTTACGACGCCAATATTACCGCAAATCAGCCTCTGGAACTTGAAAAGGGGGCCCATAACTACCAAAATTCGATTGGTAAAGCGTTCAAGCTTCGCCCTGAATATTTAGCGACTCATCTGAAGCTGTCACAGGAAAATATTCGACTGGCCTATGCGAAGAACCAGCGTTGGCCGGAACTCGATTTGAAGGCAAGTTATGGCCTTAACGGATTGGATACCGACTGGGAAGGGGCCTGGGACAAAATGGAAGATGACGACTATTATTCCTGGTCGGTTGGTTTAGAGTTCCGTGTGCCACTCTTTGGTGACCAAAAAAGTTCAAGTGAAATGGCTCAGGTCAAACAGAGAAAGCGCAAAGCTCTACTGGAAATGAAGGCGATTGAAGTGGCTTTGGCTAATGCTGTCAACACAACTATTCGTAATATTCGCAGTGCAACTGAACAAGCGACCTACTCAGCTCAGGTGGCCGAGTTTAATCGCCGTTTGTTGGAAATTGAGCTGGTACGTTTGAAAGCAGGAAAGAGTAACAGTCGTATGGTTCTGGAAAAGGAAGAAGATTTCCGGAGCGCAAAGGAAGCTGAACTGGAAGCGCTGGTCAGTCAGAAAAAAGCGCTTCTTGAACTTGAAATGGCCGAGGGCAGTTTACTTGCTCGCTACCATAAAGAAGTTGTGCAGGAGGGGTTATGAGAAGAGTCTTGAGAAGATCACTGGCGTTGCCGTGTTTGCTTACAGGAAGATTTTTACGAAATGTCGTCTGTGTCTGCATTCTGGTCGGCTGTCCCTTTTCAATTGCAACGGCACAGGGGGTTGTTGGTGTTTCGGGGATTACTGAGCCCATTCATGATGTCATCTTGAGCCTTCCCACCACAGGAACGGTTGCAAAGATCTTCTATAGTGAAGGTGATTTTGTAAAAAAGGGAACGATTATTCTTAGCCTCGACAAGCAACTGGAATCCTTGGAAGTTGAGCGTCGCAAGCTAATCTGGAAGAGCAAGGCCGAACTGAATTCTGCAATTGCACGTGTAGCCACTATAGGTTCACAGCTTAAATCTACCCGTGAATTGTTTAAAGCGACCGGTTCTGTCAGCCAGGAAGAGGTGGATAAACAACAGCTCGAATATGAACTGGCTGTCGCTGAACAACAGCGCCTGGAAAATGCCGAGGCTCGAGAACACATCGAGTACAAAATTGCTTCCGAACAGTTGAATAAAAGAAGCCTTCGTGCACCCTTCTCCGGCGTGATTACGGAACTTCTTGTTGATATAGGTGAAACCAGTGAACTTGATGTTCCTTTGGTTCATCTTGTCGATATAAGTCGTGGCTTGTTTGTCTGTACTGTCGAAGAACAGGTTGGCCGAAACCTCTCCAGTGGGCCTGAGGTCGATTTGGAAATACAGGTAGGCGGAGAGCCACTTAAGATTAAGGGGAAAATAACCTATGTTGACCCTGTCGTTGACCCTGCCAGTGGTCTGCAAAAAGTGAAGGTCCTCTTCCAGAACAAAGAAGGCGAGATTCACCCCGGCGTTGCCGGGACGATGTTTGTTGTTGAAAACAGTCTTACCAGCACCCAGTAGCTTCTTTGTTAACGTACGATTAAAAGATCTTGTTGCTCAGATTTCAGGCTGATTAGAGGGGGGAGGTGCGGACTATGCCATACGCACAGGAAAAACAGGATGTATCCAGAGACCAGGTGATTGACAATCTGGAGCAACTGCGCAAATATGAAGGCCATCCGAGAAATTTCTGGCCAATGCTCCTGGAAAACTCTGCTCGTCTGGCAGACGCTCGATTTGGCCTGATCCTGGTGCAAGAAGGGGCTGATAGCCCTTGGAAAACCGTTTGTCTCTGGCCCCCTCGAGAACGTAGCCTGGTACAGTCTGCAGATTTGATAAAAAAGATAGAAACTGTTGCTGATGCTTCCGTTGATGATAAGTGTTCATGGACAACCAACCTCCCCGGTGGCAGCAGGGGGGACCATTCTGCGATCCTCGGCGTCCGTCTGGAACTTCTGGAAGAAAATTGCGAAAGTGTGGCCGTATTCCTCCTTGGAAGCAGCTCAGAAGACGTTCTTAACGGTGTCTCAACAAACCTCAAATTGATTGCCGATACCCCCTCTATTTATCAGCTAGGACGCATGGCTCGTCAGGCTAAGGACGACGTCAACCAATTCTCCGAAGCGTTGGATCTCATGCTGCTTCTCAACGAAGAAGAGCGTTTCCTTGCTTCAGCAATGACCTTCTGCAACGAAATCGCCTCTCGTTATCTCTGCAGCAGAGTCAGTTTGGGGTGGCTGGAAAATGGTTATGTGCGTCTGCAGGCCATCAGTCATATGGAACGTTTTGAGAAGAAGATGGAAGTGGTCCAAGATCTCGAAACGGTTATGGAAGAGGCGTTTGATCAGGACGAAGAAATCGTCTGGCCTCTCTCCGATGAGAGTACTGCAGTAACTAGAGATCATGAGAGTTATGTTCGAGATCAGAGTGTTGCGTATATGGCGACTCTTCCCCTGCGACTGGAAGGAGATCCCGTTGCCGTGCTTTGTTGTGAGCGTGCCAGCGAAGCATTTACTGCTTCAGATTTGAAAGGCTTGCGCGTTTTGTGTGATCAGGCGGCGCGGAGACTGGGTGACCTGAAGGAGAACGATCGCTGGTTCGGTGCCCGTATCGCAGCAGATTTGCGTAAAAGAATTCCGAAACTAAAGAGTGCTGAACATACCTTTGCCAAAGTTCTTGGCGTCATACTCTCACTCCTTCTGGCTTTCATGTTGTTTGGTCGACTTCCTTACAGAGTAGAGGCTCCATTTATTCTGCGAACCGATGACGTCAAATATATGCCTGCTGCTCATGACGGTTACATCGATAGGGTACCGGTTCGTGTCGGTGATCAGGTTAATAAAGGTG
>CBDUFN010000146.1:0-7310 GCA_965366475.1 uncultured bacterium
CATCCTTAGGTCAATTTGATAAAGCTTATGAAGTAATCCTGAAAACAAATCCATTTCCATCCATTACAGGTATGGTTTGCGATCATTTATGTCAGAATAAGTGCACAAGAGTAAATTATGATAACTCACTTCTAATTCGCGAAGTAAAACGGTTTATTTCTGAGCAAGATGAAGTGAGATTAAATCAAACAGATAAAAAAGATGTAAAAGTTGCTATAATTGGTGCTGGTCCTTCAGGATTAACCTGTGCGTATTTTCTTGCCTTGCAGGGTTTCAAGTAAAGAAGGCAAATACGCAACTATGTTGACACCTACCGGGAAGAGTAATAGTGAAGATTCCCACCTTACTATCGAACGCGATCTCTTCCACATGTCAGTTTTTAAATATCAGTGAAAACCAGAATCTCACCTTGAGCCAAGAAGAGGAACTCTCAACAATCCAAGAACACACATAGGACTAATCCATATAATGATGGGCACTTAGATCTGTTTTGACGTGACGATTATCAAATCATACTTCTTTCACCCTTGGACATGAATAGATGTTTCCCAAGTTCAAGGATTGACTTATCAGAAGACCCTGCGAAAGTTTAATTGAGACTCATGGTTTGCACTATGCGGCTACTGGCGTGAGGAGGTGTAATCATGGCCGATGATATTCATATAAATACCGGTATGCATGGGGATTGGGGTACGGAAACCGATAAACAATTACTGGATGAGGTGGCGGCCTGGAAAGAGAGATATCTACGCCATTTTGCTGATCTGGAAAACACCAAAAAACGTCTGTCACGCTCCTCTGCACAGGAAGTTGAATCACAAAAGGAAACGTTGCTGAGGGACATTTTACCCGTTGCTGATGGCCTTGACCTCGCCTTGCTACATACTTCCCCCGAAGAAGATAGCCGGAACATTTTGCAGGGGATCGAAATGATTCGGAGCATTCTGGGGAAATTCTTTGCTAAATATGATGTTGAAGAAATGGAAACTATTGGTCAAATATTTGATCCCAGTTTGCACGAAAGTATAGGGATGATCCGGTATCCCGGCGTCTCCCCCAACACCATAGTGAGAGTCGAGAAAAAGGGTTACCTACTCAGTGGCAAGCTGTTGCGTCCGGCGCAGGTCCTGATCGCATCTGGTTGATTCATATATCTGGATCGGGAACAAAGATCGATCGTTGAATATGGCAGGTGAGCCCTTCCGGATGCGACGAAATGGAGGCTGCATGGAGTATAAAGATTACTACAGTATTCTGGGGGTAGATCGTAAAGCTGACGAGAAGGAGATAAAAAAAGCTTACCGCAAGCTTGCTCGAAAATATCATCCTGACGTCAATTCCTCAGACAGTGTTGCAGCTAACAAATTTCAAGATATCAACGAAGCCAATGAAGTGCTGTCCGATCCCGCAAAGCGTGAGCAGTATGACCGCCTTGGCTCTCAATGGCAGCAGTACCAGCAAAGCGGCGGAAAGCCAGAAGACTTTAACTGGGGTGAGAGGGCGACAGCAGGCAACCAGAACTACAGTTATCGAACCGTTAATCCTGAGGAATTTGAAGAGCTGTTTGGCTCTGGCGGCGGGTTCTCGGATTTTTTCACTAATCTGTTTGGCGGTGGCGACCGCAATCAAAACAGTGGAGACAGGGGCAGCCAGCAATTTTATCATCAGGTGCGACCGAGACCCGGCGGAGACCTCGAACATTCGATTCAGGTGAACCTCCATGACGCCTACCACAGTGCAAAACGGGTGTTGGAATGGGAGGACGGTCGCAAAGTTGAAGTCAAAATTCCTCGTGGGGTCAAAACCGGCTCCCGGGTAAGGCTCAAGGGAAAGGGAGGAACTGGTACTGGTGGTGGGGCGGCAGGGAATCTGTATCTGACCATCGAAGTTTTACCCGACAAACGTTTTTTGCGCGACAACGATGATCTGAAGACCACGGTTTCAGCAGATCTGTTCACTATGCTGTTAGGTGGCAAGCTCTCGGTTCCCGGTATCGAGCGCACGGTGAGCTTGCCTATCCCGCCAGAAACAAGTAATGGACGGGTTTTCCGGCTGCGTGGGTTAGGGATGCCCAAAATCAATCATCCTGATCAACGCGGCGATTTGTATGTCACCGTCGAAACCTTACTGCCGCAAAAGTTGACAGCTAAAGAAAAGGAATTGATTGAGCAATGGAAGTCTATCCACTAGATGATTCGTTGGAGACCAGTTGTGCAATTCCAGCCAACTGGTGAGGAGAAGGCTATGAAGAAATACCCAATTGCACTTGTCTGCAATGATCCTGAAGCTCACTTCGAATATCGGATTGTAGCCCGCATGACAAGGTTATCAGAGGAATTCATCCTCCAATGTGAGCATGAAGAGTTGGTTACTTCGCATACCATGCTGCATGGTGCAAAGGGCTTGAGTGCCGCCGATGTCAGTAAACTTAAACTCATCCGCTACCTTTACGAAGATATGGGGTTGGCCTTGGAGGCCATAGATTTCGTGCTGCGCTACCGCGAGCGAGTCAAGACGATGGAACGTCAGCTCAATGAAATGGAGCAACAACTTCACCAAAAGGAACAGGAACACCAGTCTGAGGTTCTGAAGCTTTGCCGACAGTTGGCGCAGGTGATGAGTGAAGATCCGAATTTTTAATAGATGGCAGGTGCACTAACTCATCAAAATGATATTGAGGTAAGCCATGGATATGTTCCAGAGAGTGCTCCTGGTTGACTCCGAAACTGGTTATTCCAAGACAAAGAGATACGGTTTTGATCGCTATTTCGGGCCGGTCGATCTTGGTATGCATATGGCGGAAAAGTACCGCAGCCTTAACTTTGGCGTTGGTCTCTTTGCCGGTTCTGTTTTGCCGGGTTCGAATAGACTGCTTGTGACGGGGTTTTCACTTTGCTGGCAAGGGAACTTCATTAGTTCCATGGGCGGCGCAGGGCTGGTGTTTAATAATCTCGGCATCAATATGCTGAGTCTGGTCGGAAAATCTCCGGTCCTCTCGGTTCTTTGCCTGAATCGTAACCACGGCGAAGAAATTGAGGTCGAGATCGTTCCTGTTGATGCGCAGGAAATCTGGCGATCGGGAAGAACCGGCGTTTACTCACTTACCGACCGGGTTTTTGAGATGTTTGGTGACCGCTATGAAAACGATCCGCGTATTCTGGCCACGGGGCCGGCGGCGCTTGAGACGGACATGGGTGGAATCATGTCGGTTCCGATCAAAAATGACAATATCAGCTATGTTGATACCTGGGCCGGTCGTGGCGGCTTTGGTAGCGCGATGGTCCAGAATTACGGCATTGTCTCGATTATCTATGGTGGCACCCTCGTCGATGAGGATTTCCGTGACCGTAAGGTGGCTGATAAATGGTTTGAGAACAAGTACAGTATGCGTTTGATGAAGAAGGATCTGGAAGTAACCGGCAAGTACCGCTTCGATGAAAAGTTCAACACCGGTGGAACTTTGGGGGTTAACTACGCCAGCGTCGGGGGTCGGGTTATGGCGTTTAATTACCGCACGAACCTCTGGAGCGAAGAGGAACGCTTGGCCTTGCATCAGAACTTTATTGTCGATCATTACCTGAAACAGTTCAACGACGAGACGATCAAAAACAAGCAGCAGGCAACCTGCGGTGAACCCTGTGTTGCTGTTTGCAAGAAAATGAACGGCAAGTACAAGAAAGATTTTGAGCCTTACCAGACGATGGGCCCCTTGTGTGGAATTTTCGACCAACGTGCGGCAGAGAAACTTAACCATCACTGTGACGCAATGGGTTTTGACGCCATCTCTTGTGGTGGCGTCTTGGCCTGGCTTATGGATTTACTCGACTGCAAGCTTTTGTTGCCAGAGGAGTTAGGCGTCACCAACTTGCCACGCTGGGACATGTCAGCCTTCGACGTTGTTGAAGATTCAATGCATAACGCCACACTTGGCTGTGAACTGATCGACGCCATATTGGAACGTCGAAATCTCCTCGATTTTAGAGAAGGGGTCAGAAAATGGAGCCGTATTCATTCACGGGAAAAGGGGAGGGCACTGCATGATCTGTTCGTCTACACTGCCCACAACCGGCGAGGCTGGATGGTTCCCAATCAGTACTGGGTCGCCGGTGTTATCACGCCGATGGCCATTATGGGCAAGTATTACATGATCTACAGCTATGACTTCATTCCCCCACGAACTCTGGGCCGAATGTGTGCGGAACGGTTCAAGAAAGAACTAATCATAGACAACCTAGGGACTTGCCGCTTTCACCGCGGTTGGGCAGAAGAGATGCTCCCGGAAATTATGGGCTCACTGTATGACTGTAAGGACGAGTTCTTACGCTCCATTGATGTCCTGGCAAGTCGGATTAATAGTCGTAACAGTCCTATCTTCTGGGAGTCCGAACGCAATATCGATTATTTGATGAGCTTTCTGAAGCGTAAAAAAGCTGAGGTAAATGACCCAGACCCCCGTCTTGAAGAATGGCTGCTGAAGTTTGAATCTGAAAAGCTTGAGGCTGCCAAAGAGTTTTGGTATGAAACCCTGATGGGAATCGATGAAAGTTTGCGGGAGTTTTTCTGAGTTTATGAGTGTGCAGAAGTATGAGATTTCTGGCAAATCACGACTGTCAGGAGGCTTTAATAGTTACTAGATTGCAGGAGCAATAAGAATTTTCTGCATTAGGGAGTTTTTAGCCTTATCTGCAAACCGAGTGGATAAACATTAAAGAGGATGGCAGGACTAAAACGATCAGCTCTCTGCTCCAAAAGCCTCTGTCCAGAATATTTGCCGTAAAACCCTTCTTTTTCGATTGTACCGCAGATTTTTCTAAAAGATGCCCACCAGAGAATCACTCTCTGGCGGGCTTTGTTGCATCATGTTTATTTGAGGCTTACTTGAAATTTAGAATTAAAGTGTCGTCGTGGTATAGGTGGTTGATCTGACTGTTGTCAAAAACTGAGATGCCAAAATGGTAGAGTTTGCTCAAGTCGTCAAACTGAACGTCCTGAACATCGGCTTTATCCCCAGTGGTAACGAGCTTTCTGCGAATTTCCACAGTCCATACGCCGTTGTCCCATTTACCGCGCATCTCGATATCTCCACGGGGACCCTGGAAGGCATCGATTATGATTCCGGGAACTACATCACCAGCACTGAAGATGTCGACGAAAGGAGTCTTCAGGCTCGGTAAAATATCGTACTCAGCTTCCGCGCTGGGTGGGTAATTCATGTAGGCCGGAGCGGTCTTGTCTTTGTTGACGTTGTTTACGTAACCGCCGCCGGTTTTGACATCGCCTTTACGACCCCAGCCTTTATTGGTTTTGCCATCACTGGTGCTGTCGACAAATTGATCGTCAACTTGTCCCAGTGGGCTGGTTCTGACATTTTTGACGTGCCACATGTCGATAGTTTCACCCTCTTTGTTGGTGAACTTGCGACCTGCCGAGGTGTCACCTTCGATATCCATGTGGCAGGAGATCATACAACCCTCATTTGCGAAGCCATCGGTGTTGATGTTCCAGAAGATACCGACCTTGTCTTCGTAGTAGGTATTGTCATGGCCTGTAGAGTCCTTATTCACCATCTGTTTCCAAGTGCCATCTTGCTGCTTGACCCAGGGAAACCGTGCCAGACTCTCCGTGGGGTCGTCGTATTGAACCAAGAAGTAAATGTAGTCATCGTCATAGAGCGACTTCATGGTTACAGTCGTCTCTTTCATGCCGTCATAGCCATTGTTTGGCTCGTAGGGGAGGTTGTCGAGCTTGACCATCAGTGGGGTAGCCTTGTTCCAGACCTTGTCTACCGTACCTGAGAGTAGAACCGGTTTATCGGTTTTAACGCTCGTCAGGGTTGTGGCTGCTTGCGCTGTAATCCCGAATAGTAGTAGGCATAAAACCAGGATTAGTGAGCGAATTAGATAACTTGACTTCATGGCATTTATCCTTAGCTAGAAAGCGAGTATTCCTTCGTATTGCTACATTGGAAAGAGCTTAAACATAAAAAACATGACAAACGCCACCATGGATTTAATGTGAAGGTTTAAGCTGTCATCAATTGACATCTATATATTACCATAATGGTCACAATAAGGACAGAAAGACACCCAGACATAAAACAACAATTGAAATATTCGAATAGTAACGACTCGTTACCGTTTTATGAATCACGCCTTTTAGGAAGATTGATTAGTCCGCAGCCTGGTTTTCTATAAATCCCACTGTAATTTATTTTTACATGACCTGGAGTTGTTGAGTATGAAGGGGCGTTTGGGAAATCATCTACTGTCTGTCAGATGACGTTGTGATTGATACAATTTACAACGTGAAAGGTCTGCCACTTGACGCGCAGACCTTTGATTTAACCTATCCTTATTTCCCTAATCACGGGCATTTCCGGCGTCGCTTCCCGCCGGTTATTTTGAAACTATTACAATGATCAGGCTTATTATCGATAGGCGAACCTCCTTGTGAGGGGTTGACGTTTTAAGCAACGTTGCTTCAAATAAAGTATAACTGCTATTTGATTAATTACACCTTTCGGAAGCGTTTTTATCTATTGCCACCATCCTGTACGATTAACTTACCAACCTTCGTAATTGATCAATAGTTCACAGACGATTTCCGTACATTCATGGTCAAGGTCAAAGGTCAATCCGCAAAGCGATTTATGGCATTCCATCCGGTTTGAAAGTTCTTCTCCCCAGGCAGGGTCATAGAAACTTACCATCGCTGCCAGAAATTGTTCTTCACCTTCACTTTCGGTTTCAAATGCGGCTTCCACAACCTCTACCAAAGGTTTCAATTCTTCTTTGGACTTGGCGGTTTCTGGGCTGGCTGGGCCAAAGAAATGAGAGCCCAGAAAGTCGATCCCATGTTTCCATGCCTCCAGAAAACGAGCTCGTTTTTCATCGGACTGTTGCAGCACATTTAGCACATTGTCTTTATGCATGCGTCACCTCATCTTTGGGGTTACTTTGCCGAGGAAGAGAAGATAAATGCATTTTATCAAAGAAATGAGCTTTTACCCGCATCGGTGCAGAAATGCTGGGGTAAGTTCTTTAGTTCATGTCCCTCTGGTGAGGGGGTTGTTATTAAGAGACCGAAATTTCTACATTAAGTTCTTCAGCAACATCGTTTAGAGCCACTTCGATCTCTTTGATCGTGGAGGACGCAGGCAAATGAATGTGGATATCCATCAAGTAGAGTGCAGTGCCACTTTCAGGCGTTGATTTAACGGTAGATTTGAGATCGACTATATTCAGCGACCTGTCAGCAAGGAACTGACTAATCTTGTACACGATGCCGGACTGGTCGAGACCTTCTACATG
>CBDUFN010000147.1:0-7221 GCA_965366475.1 uncultured bacterium
GGGAAAGTCGGCGAATCGATGGCCAGCAGAACGGTTTGGTCAGCTCGCCGCTACATTACCCTTGCCGACAGTCCTCCTCGGTAGTCCTGCGGATAAGCCTGTCTTGGATGAAGTCGTGCGGCATGCTAATGGAAAGGCGATCTCTCTGGCGGGGAAAACCGGTTTAAAAGAACTCGTGCCTGTGATCAAACAAGCTCGTTATATGGTTGCCAATGACACTGGACCTTCGCACATTGCTGCCGCTTGCCAGATTCCGGTTTTCGCAATCTTCGGGCCGGCTAATCCGTTGCGAACAGGGCCTTACGGTGATATTCATACGATTGTCAGTCTTGGCCTGGAGTGCTCTCCCTGCTATGCACGTACGCCCTGCAAAGAGTACCAATGGGAGTGTATGACGAATTTGACTGTGGAAATTGTGTCAAAGGTCATTAAGGAGAAGATGGAGCAATAAAGTGCCGGGAGGCTTATTGCTGTCATTCTTTTTACAAAGTTTTAGAACAAGAAATGGCCCGGGTTTTTCCCGGGCCATTTCTTGTTTTTTTATAGGGCAGACTGTTCGTTAGAACTTGAAGGTTGTGCGAATTGTTGCCGTTTGTGTGGTTCCTTCATCTTGGCCTTCGCCAATGGCATAGGCGCCCTTGATTTCGAGCATGTCGCCCAAAGGAATAATGACCTCTGGAATGGCCTGGATAATCTGACGGTCTTCGAAGTCGGTGCTATAAAGAATTTCGAAGGCCGGCTTAAACATTCCTTTAGCGTTATAGACGGCTGCGCCACTTAAGTTCATCAGGTAGAACTGAACATCCTCACTGCTGGGGTTCAGGTCGTCAGTGTCTGAGTAGGAGCGACCTTCAATACTCGCTTGAATGCGAAGATCTCTTTCTTCTCTTGCATTGTCGATGTTAAAGCCGAAACGAAACATATCTCCGGTGTGGTTGTAGACGTCGTCAATACTTGTTTCCAAGTATTCGGTTCTATGTCCATATCCAGCGTAGATTGACGTATTGACGGGGCATTTATCTGCGGTACTAAGCTCTTTTTGAATAACCAGATTGGCAAAGTCAAAAACGCCCGCATTCCCTTCGATATCGATTGTCTCTCCCGTGGCGATGAGCCGCGCATCACCTTCGGTGCGGAAGGGGTATTCGAAGCGAAGCTCCCAACCGTTGTCTTTGCCAAAGGGGATAATGAGTTCTGCCGTGGTGGTGAAACCATCAAACTCATCGGCTTCTTCCAAGGTGACATTCGTGAAGTTGTCGTAAGTCAGGTTGACTGTGATCTTCTGTGCGTTACGAGCATTTAGTGTGTAAACCGGTTCCAACTCGAACAGGTTCTGTTGTGCTCTGGTTGTTTCGCCAGCAAAAGTTGTGGATGCAAAGCATAGAAGGACACCGATGAGCAATAATGACAGATGTTTCATTTTTAAAGACTCCATTGTTGGGTTTTCGCTGTCAATTTATGGCGAGAGAGATATAAGCTCTTTGCACCTGAGGCCCCCCCTCACAACGAAAATTATGACGAAATGATTAGTGCGATATTTTTATCGCAAGGTGACATTAAAGTCAAATTTTAAACAGCCAGATCCTCCGGTTAAACTCCTAAAATAATAACGTTTTTTTTGGTAATCATTGAGAGTTTTTTGGTCCGAATCGTCTTGAGGCAGAGCCTTTATAAAAAAAGGGGCTTCATGTGTAATCAAAGCCCCGGAGACAAGGGTAGGAAATCTGTTTGTTGAGGTAAGAATCGAGTTCAAAGCTTTCGTATTACATAGGTTCGCCACATTTGATAGATAGGGAGGAGGTCAAGATGTGAAACGATTTCGAATCCACATTCATGAAATTCTTTTTCGATGGTTGCTCTGCGGATAATATAGCGATTTTGCTCTTTGTTATCTTCTCGCCTTCTCTCTTTTTGCTGTTGTCTTCTACGCCAAGCTTTGTAATTACCATCGACCCACATTGAGATGATCACTGTGTCCTTTGTGACACGATGAAGCTCCTTCAACATTGCGCGTCTATCCTTTTTCTTGCCGATGTGATGAATCAGTCGCATACATAAAATACTGTCAACTGAAGCGTCTGGCAGGTCGATATCGAATACTGACGTCTGGATGCAACTAATCTTCTGTGCCCTGTGCCATGGATTTGCCTCCTCTGCGACAGTGATCATTGCGGCAGAGTTATCGGCGGCTATGACGGTGCGGCTCTGTTTCTCCTTAAGCATGGGCCAGAATCGACCGGCACCGCAAGGAAGATCCAAGACGAGTTCAGGTTGTCCTGCCAAAATGAGGGCTTTGCGTGCCACCTGAATCTCTCGCCAATTGGAAATCTTGCGAGAAAGACCTTGATGGTGTTTCTTCTGGTAGTACTGTGCATGTTGCTTGTCGTATTTAAGTGAAAAGGGCAGCTCAATAATGTTTTTCGTTATGTGTTCCATCTGAATTCTCCGTGATTTGTTTGCTTATAGACTCTCTGTTTCTGCATGACAGGAGCGTTGTGAAATTGTAAGAAACGTCGCGAAAATCATTTCTTGCTGAAGAGGGTCACCTCGCGCATGATCTGTACAAGCTCAGCCTGATGTGAAGTATAGAACTGGTCCGGGGTGTCGCAAGGGCTGTCGTCCGCGTTGGTCACCTTGTTGTCGCCAAGATGTGAATTGTCCATGGCAATGACTGCTTTGTACTCATTGTCGATATAGCCCATGGTTCGCCAGTGGCCAGTGACGGTATAGCTTCGCTGTGTGGTTCCGAGCATGTCATAACCCAGAGAGTAGTCGGACGCCGGGTTTTCTACTCCGAGGCGTGGCAGAAGGGTGGGGATGATATCCAGATGTGAGGTCAACTGGTTCACCACGCTGCTGCCTGTTTCCGGAATCCATATCACTGCAGGCACTCGGGTTTGGGAGTCGTTTAACGATGAGCCATGTCCCCAGTGGCCAAACTCATTGAACTCTTCACCATGATCACCGGTGATTATAACGATCGTGTTGTCGAGTAATTGTTCCTCTTCGAGATACTTAAGCACCCGTGCCAGTTGGCTATCAAGGTGATGAACCGAATTGATGTAGCGGTTTTTGATCAACGGCATGTCATTCTTCAGGTCCATGGTTGCGTAATTGAAATCTTCAAGGTACGGCTCGCGAATGACACTTTCTTTTGGGAAATAATAGCGTGCATGCGGAGATTCGAAAAACATGTAGCTCATGAATGGACGAGCGGGATCCCGATGACTTAGAAATTCAATCATGTCTGTGACGTTTTTACGGTCGCGTTGCCATCCTTTTCCCTGAATGTATGACTGCATGTTCTCTGCGGGGATGTCGGAGAAAACGGTTTTGTCGAACTCGGGATAACTAAGCTTCTGGCTTGAGAAGAAACGCCACTGGTAATTCTGGTCCTTCAGGACGTCGAAGATGACTGGGCCTCGCCTGCTTTCAAGAAAGGGGAACCAGAAGTTGCCGTAAAGTCCGTAAAACATGGAGAATACGCCCATACGGGTGCTGTTGCTGCCACTGTAATGATTCGAAAATCGGTGAGCTTTGGCCGCAAAGGCCCAGGTTGCCGGCATAATTTCCGGTTCCAGCATATCTGCTCTCAGAGATTCTGAGACCATCCACACGATATTCATTGGTTTTTTTGGTGGGGTAACGGCCAGAGGGGCCAGCGGATAATTTACGTTTGAAACTTCGGATGTGATGAGGCGATCTTCTTCCGAAATCGGATTGAAGCCGAGCTTCTTCGCCACGGCGTTGAATCTCATGGGGAGATAGAGAGGGAAGCGATTGGAGGCGACCAGAACCGGTGTGTATCCGGAATAGTTGCTCAATCCGTAAGCGACCCGCTCTCCTGTTGTCATGAGAGCAAAGACAATGATCAGATAACGATATTTCCAGAGCAAGGGCCGACCGGTTCTTCGTCGGACCAGGAAATTAATCAGCCACAGGAGCATCGCCGCACCAAGAAACAGGCCGCATATGAGCAAAGCAAAGATCCTGGCGCTGCTGTTGCTCATCCCCATCGATTCGATTCCACCCGGTGTCGTGATCAGATTGATGACGAAGCCGTTGATGTGAAAGTTGTAGATTTCATAGATTTGACTGTCGGCAAAAAGGAGCAATAAAGTCAGTCCGGCGGTCAGGACCGCTGTTATATACGTTGCTCTGACTCTGGTTTTCCCCTTGCTGGAAAAAGAGAGTGCGATGCGATGCACAAACTTTGTCATCAACAGCGATGGAAGAAGATAGATGAATGTGTAGGTCAAGTGGACGACCAGGGTAAACAGGGTGACGGTACTTTGATTGAAGCCGCCTGTTGGCCAGTAACTTGTGCCGAGAGCGAGCATGACGAGGTAGATGATAAAAAAGAAGTGATTGAGAACTCTGGCGCGATCCTGTTCTTGCATGTTTATTTCTTTCTATACGGTTGTTGTTCTGAGAGGACAGGAGTGACTTGTCCATGTCTCTCAAACTTGATTGAACTGGTAGAGTATAGAGAAGGCTGTGTGACTAGAGTGTCGTGAAAAGATGAAAAAAATGTGAAGGATTATTTTTTGAGAAGAACGCTGAAACAGCAACCCGTAGGTTGACAGTCACTTACTTTGATGTCCCACTGTTCTCGTTGGCAAATGCGTTGAACCAGAGAAAGACCGAGTCCGAGCCCTTGCCTATGATGGGATTCTCCGCGGTAAAAGGGCTTGAAGACAGATTTTTTTTCGATCTCTGAAATCCCTGGGCCTGTATCGCTTACAGAAAATCCATTGCCATTAGTCGAGAGTGTGATCCCACCTTCATTTGTATGATGGATGGCATTTCTGATCAAATTGTTGAGGACGGTTCTTAACATCGGCACAGGGAAAAAGTCTTCAGGTTGGTTCTCAGTCGAAGAATTTTGATCGAGGGTGAATGAAATCCCTTTAGCTTCAGATTGTTGCTGCCATTCACTGATTGAGTTCTGAATAATTGTTGAAAGAGAGGCACATTCGTTTTCGGTCTCCTTGCCTCGAGCAAGAGTCAGAAAAGCATCGACTAACTCCTGTATCTCTCCTGCTGCCTTACTGATGGTATAGATCCTCTGTCGTGAGTATTCATCAAGCTTATTCATTTCGATGAGCAGGTCACATGAGCTTTTAATAACCATCAGTGGCGTTCGCAATTCATGGCTGACATCACTGGTAAAGAGAGTTTCACGTAGCAGGGATTCTTGCAACATGCCGATGGTTCGATCGAAGGCTTGTGCCAGTTGGCCGACTTCGTCATGCGTGTAATCAGATGCGATGGGAGGTGCATCAAGCAAGAGCTTTTCGCGATTATGAACCTGATCTGTCAGTCTCTGAACCGGCGCAATAATTCGCCTGACCATCATGATACCGAGAATAAGCGATGTTGCGACACAGAGAAAGAATCCGGCAATGACCGTAATCCTTAGTAAACTTTCGTGATGTTCTAAGGTTGTTTGTTCCTGGACGAGGTAGAAGGGTCTTTCTTTCTCTTTTTTCATCATGACGTGAAAAGACGTTTGCTCGCTTTCTACCTCATTAAATCCTGGTTCCAAGTCTTGCAGGTAGTAAGGAAGGCCCTCTGTTCCACTGTAGAATTGGGTTCCCAAGGCCAGTTGTGGAGTCTGCCCTTGTTCATACTTCCCTATAATCTCGGGGAACTTCCGGTTGAACTCGGCAGTGACCAGATCCTTTTCAACGATCTTGATAGCCGCCATGATCCCAAAGCTGAAAAGGCCACTAACGACCGTTGTCAGGAGCACGAAAGAAATCAGAATTCTTTGCGATAGAGGGGACTTAAATTCCATCAGTCGGAACTTTCAAGCAATAACCGATGCCATGCACCGTGTGCAACAGGTGGACGTCAAAGGGTTTGTCAATTGTCTGGCGCAAAGTATGGACATGACTGCGCAAGCTGTCGCTACCAGGCAGGTCTTCCCCCCACAGAAGCTCTTCGAGAACGTCTCTTCTCACCACGTGAGGACTTTTCTTCATTAATGTTTCGAGTAGCTTGAGCCCGATCGGGCTGAGCTTGAGACTCGTTCCCTGACGAGAAACTTCCAGACTGTTCATGTCATAGGTGAGGTCGCCAAGTTGGAGTATGTTTTCCTGGTTCGCTTGTCCTCGGCGTAGGACGGCTTCGACTCTTGCATGTAATTCCGGCAGTGAAAATGGCTTGACCAGATAATCATCGGCTCCAGCTTGAAACCCGGTCAGCTTGTCATCAACACTGTCTCTGGCTGTAAGCATAATGATCGGTGTGTTGATTCGCGCATCTTGACGGAGCCTCTGGCAGAGAGTGATGCCATCCATACCGGGGAGCATGATGTCGAGAATGATCAGGTCGAAAGTCTGAGTCACTGCGAGGTGCATGCCGCCTAGGCCATCATAAGCACAGTCAACAAGATAGCCCTTCAATTCAAGGTAGTCAGCAATGTTCTGGAGAATCTCAGGTTGATCCTCAATGACTAATATGCGCATGTGGAAGCATCCCTTGCTGTTCGAGTAGCTGAATCAATAGGATTAAGCCCGATTATCAGATCTCAATGCTTGACTCCATTAAGACCGTTTATCCGCTGATATGTTCAGTATGAGAAAGGCTCTAAGCGCACCTTTGGCAGCAGGCTCTGTGAGCCAGTTAGATACTCATCGACGCAACGGGCGACTTCGCGCCCTTCGCTGATCGCCCAGACCACCAGACTCTGGCCTCGACGACAGTCTCCAGCAGCAAAAACACCATCAACCGAACTCATGCGTGTCTTTGGATCTGTCTTGATGTTTGAGCGCAAATCAGTTTCGCATCCACACTGTTTTATCAACTCCGAGCGTGGACCGAGGTAGCCCATAGCCAGAAGAACAAGATCACACTTCCATATCTGTTCACTTCCCGCGATCGTTTCAGGACGCCCATCAACCCATTTGACTTTGACTGTTTCAAGTCCGGACACTTTTCTGTCGCGACCAATAAAGCGGGTGGTCATGATTTCGTAGGAGACATCACCCCCCATGACTTGCATCTCTTCAACCGAGGTGCTGACGCGCATGATCCTCGACCACTGCGGCCATGGATTGTCTCCCGCGCGTTCTTTGGGGGGGCGGTCTAGCAACTCAAAGTTGACGACGCTGGTTGCTCCCTGTCGCATTGATGTGCCGATACAGTCTGACCCCGTATCGCCGCCACCGATAACGATAACTTTTTTTCCTTTAGCGCTGATTGTCTGTTTCCTGG
>CBDUFN010000148.1:0-7218 GCA_965366475.1 uncultured bacterium
AACCCAAGTGGGGCCCCTCTCTATACTGGAAAGGGCTCCCATCGTGGCTATCCTCGCCAAGCATATGGTAATGCTGGCAGCTTTGTTGATAACACACCTCTCGGAGACAATACGTCAGATAATTGGGGCTATGGCTTCCGTAGTCAGAATGCAGGAGGTTTCCAGCTTTCGCCAATGACTGTTAACGCAGCATTCCCACGTGCTTACAATGATTATAATTGGGGGGCCAGTGTTGATAATACGTTGGATAACAAGTATCACAAATTCTCCTGTTCAAAGTGTCATACCCCTCATGCCTCTCGTTTGCCGAGATTACTGATTACCAATTGTCTTGATACCAAACACAATGATTGGGATGATCAGGCCTCTGTCAGTACACTTGGTACAACAACAACCTATGCTCCTGAAAACCGTGGCGTCACTTTCGCTATGGCGACGTCGGCGCAGAACTGCCATCGTCTGGCGGATACGGCTAATTTCTCAAATGCAACGGGGAGTGGTTGGAATCTTGTTTCACCGTGGACAGTAGAGGGAACTCAAGATAATTCTGGTATTCAGTAGGTTGTTTCTGCAAGGGGAGAAGATGTCCCGAATTGATTAAAGGGTCGGCAAATTGCCGACCCTTTTTCTTTGAATCTTTAGCCTATTGTTTGCTCGGGGGCTTGCTTTAGGAATAACAGGGGGGCGATCTTCAGAGATGCGACCTATTCATCACCACCAATTTTGTTTATAAAAACCTCACGAGGTCGACTGGTACCATCTGAAGGACCAACGATCCCTTCTGATTCCATCTTTTCGATCATCCGAGCTGCGCGGTTATAACCGAGGCGAAGACGGCGCTGGAGCATGGAGATGGATGCCTGGCCGGAGTCAGCGATGACGGAGAGTGCTTCATCCCACTTTTCATCGTATTCTTCATCGGCACTCCCTCCAGTCCCGGTTGATGCAGGAGTCTCAAGAATGGTTTTATCGTAATCAGGTTGACCTTGTTTCTTGAGGAAGTCGACAACGCGTTGTACCTCGATTTCAGAGACGAACGCGCCGTGGACACGCTGTACCGCGCCTGTGCCGGGTGGCAGGAAGAGCATGTCACCATTGCCGAGCAGGGCTTCGGCGCCCATCTGGTCGAGAATGGTCCGTGAGTCGGTCCGTGAGAACACCTTGAATGAAATACGGGTCGGGAAGTTAGCCTTGATCAGTCCGGTAATAACGTCAACGCTTGGGCGCTGGGTAGCAAGAATCAGGTGGATACCCGCAGCACGAGCCATCTGAGCGAGACGGGCGATCGACTCTTCAATCTCACGGCCGGCGACCATCATCAGGTCGGCGAGCTCATCGACGATGACGACGAGGTAGGGTAGATGTCCATGATCAAGCACTTCCCCCTCGGCAATTTCAATCTCCGGAAGATCCTCTTCCATGAGATCAACAACATCATCATTGTCGATCTGTTGCTGCCGTTTGGAGTTTTTATCCTTTTCCTCTTTAGCCAGTTTGCGGTTGTAGCCGTCGATATTGCGTACGCCCTTATCGGACATCAGTTTGTAACGGCGCTCCATCTCACGAACCGCCCAGTTGAGGGCGAGAGACGCTTTTTTCGGGTTGGTCACAACCGGCAACAGAAGATGTGGAATTCCTTCGTACATCGAAAGCTCGAGCATCTTCGGGTCGACCATGATGACACGGACATCGCGCGGGTCAGCACGGTAGAGCAGAGAGAGGATCATGGCGTTGATCGAGACAGATTTACCTGTTCCTGTGGAGCCTGCTACCAGAAGGTGGGGCATTTTCGCCAGGTCGGAAACGACCGTGTGACCAAAAATATCTTTACCAAGAGCCAGAGGAAGTCGCCCGCCGGTTTTTTGAAATTCGTCGGTGGCGAAAATTTCCTTGAGATAAACCATCTCGCGGTCACGATTCGGAATCTCTATGCCTACCACGCCACGGCCAGGGATTGGTGCTACGATGCGGATCGATAGCGCCTTGAGCGCCATGCTCAGATCGTCAGAGAGGCCTGCAATTTTGTTGACCTTAACGCCTGGCGCCGGAGCAAATTCGTACATGGTAACGACCGGGCCTGGTTTGACTTCGGAGACATCACCCTCAACATTGAAGTCGAGCAACTTCTTCTCCAGAAGGCGGGCATTCATCATCAATGCTTCTTTGTCCACCGGTTTTGCAGCTTCGCCTTCATGATCAAGTAAAGTCAATGATGGCTGATGGTAGGTTCCGGAGGGTTCCAGAAAATCAAAGGCTTCCTGGCTGGCCAACGCTTTTTTACGGCTCTTCTTTGTTTCTTTGACCACAGGTTGCGGTGGTGGTTCTGGTGACCGAATCACAGGAGCTTTGTCCTTCTTCGGTTTGTCTGCATCTTTTAAGGCACGTCGCGCTTTACGGGCTTCCCTACGTTTTTCTATGGAATCGCCAAGACTCCCCAAAAGGCCCTCTAAAAAAAGCACCATGGAAAAGCGGGCCACCAGCATTGCCGAGACTGAAAGAAAAACGATCAGAAAGATCGCCGCTCCAGTCATATTGAACCAGCTTTTAAGGGTGCTTGCCAGAAAGTAACCTAGGAAACCACCGGCTTGGGGCAACGTCTGACCAAAGAGGGCGACTTTTTCAATCTTGAGTGATATCAGGCCGGAAATCGAGATAATCAACACGATGAAGGCGACAATTTTGTAGGTGCGAGGGTGTAAATCTCGGAATTTCAATAATCGCCAGGCAAAGAGCAGGCAGGCGAAGGGGATCATCATGGCCGGCAGTCCGATAACCTGGTAAAACAGGTCGGAGACATAGGCACCGACTTTGCCACAGAAGTTATTGATCTGAGCCGGATCCAGATTGTTGTTGAAAGAGGGATCGCTATTGTTGAACGAAACCAGGCTCAGAAGAAGAAAGAGACCTGCTGCCATCCAGATAAGGCCAGAGATCTCTTTTTTGATGTGCTCGCGCAGAAAAGTTTTTTTTGGTTTTTCGCTCATTATGCCGCCCCGTTATTAATTCGGGCCATGTTAGCGCAATTATAGGGAAAAGGTCAAAGACTGCTTACAGTAAAAAGAATAGTCCCAGACCGCCGGCAAGCCAGCAGTAGATGGCAAACCAGTGTAAGCGCCTGCGCCTGATAACACCCATGAGAAGATGAATGCAGAGCAGGCCGGTGAGCATCGAAGCGATTGTTCCGGCAAGGTAGGGAAAGAATGCACCGGTTCCAACGGAATCAAGATCTTTGATGGACAGCAGGGCTGCACCGAAAACTGCCGGCAGCGCCAGTAAAAAAGAAAACCGAGCCGCTGTTTCGCCATCAACACCACGCATCAACAGAGCGGCAATAGTTGATCCGGAGCGGGAAATGCCGGGGATAATGGCACAGCCCTGAACGGTGCCGACAATAATTGCGTCAACGAAGTTCATCTCGGTCCGCGATTGCTCACGGTTGCGTAATCGTTCTGCCAGCCAAAGCAAAGTACCTGTAACCAATAACATAATGCATACGAATGCCGGGCGCTCAAAGAGACCTATGAAAAAATCTTTAAAGCAAAGGCCGATGATTGCGGTTGGTACGGAACCGGCAATTAACAGTCCGACCATGTAGCGCTGCTGTTTTGATCCTTCGTCACGTCTCCAGAGAGATGAGATCAATCCACTTAAATCGCGCCAGAAGTAAATGGCAACAGCCACGATAGTGCCAACGTGTAATAGAACGTCGAACAGGACGCCGACTTGTTCAAAATCGCCCAACAGATGTTGAGCAAGCACCAGGTGTCCGCTTGATGATACGGGTAGAAATTCTGTGGCACCTTGTAGAATGCCGAGGAGTATTGCATCTAAAAAATTCATAGTCGGGTCGAATCCCAATTGCAAAGGGTAAGAATGATGTTGTACGAAAATTGAAAAGGAAGACTGACAGACTTACGATTCTATCCGGTCTTTTTAAAGCTCCATAATGATGGGTAAGATCAATGGTCTGCGAGCCATTGTCTTATTGAAAAGACGACGTAGAATTTTACGGACTTCAACACGTAACTCTTCCCAGTCAGCCATCGCAGTCGCGCTGTGTTCTTCAAGCATCTGGCAAACCAGTTCACGGGCTTCCTGAAGGAGTTCTTCACTTTCCTCTTCAGGGATAAAGCCACGGGTCATGATCTCGGGCCCGGAAATGATCTCACCACTGTTTTGGTTGAGAGCCAAGAAAACAACGACCATACCGTGGTTTGCAAGATGGCGCCGATCACGTAATTCCATCTCGCCAACGTCACCGACCCCCTTGCCGTCAATAAAGACTCGACCTGTTTCGACTTTCGGTTCCATATGACAACCGTTTGCGGAAACGATCAAAGGAGTGCCGTTGCTGATAACGATGGCTTTGTCTTCATCCCAGCCCATACCACGTGCTAACTGAGCATGTTTGACCAAGTGACGATATTCTCCATGTACAGGTACGAAAAATTCTGGTTTAACCAGGTTGAGGACCGTCTTTAGCTCATTCTGACTGGCGTGCCCGGAAACGTGAATCTCGCTGGTTGTTTCGTAATGAACCTCAGCGCCACGTCTATAGAGGTGATTGATTACGTGCGTGATGGCGCGCTCGTTCCCGGGGATGAATTTGGAGGAGAGGATGACCGTGTCGCCCGGATTAATGCTGATCTGTTTGTGGTCGTCCATCGCAATGCGCGAGAGCGAACTCAAGGGTTCACCCTGGCTGCCTGTGGTCAAAATCAGAACGCGCTCTGAGGGCAAATCGCGCATCTGTCGAAGATCGATCAATAGTTCATCGGGTATATGGAGATAGCCGAGTTGCCGGGCGATGGCGATGTTGCTGACCATACTACGGCCGGATATGAGTACCTTACGGTTGGCTAGAATTGCTGCATTAACAATCTGTTGGATGCGGTGAATATTGGAAGAGAAGGTTGCGATCAGAATCTTTCCGGTACAGCGTGGCAGGAGTTCGTTGAAGGCTTCTCCTACGGTTCGTTCAGAAAGTGTTTGGCCGGTATTCTCGACATTGGTTGAGTCGGAGAGGAGTAGGAGAACACCTTCTTCGCCATATGACGCCAATCGACCAAGATCAGTGGGTTGATTGTCCACCGGGGTTGGGTCGAGTTTGAAGTCTCCGGTATGCACGATCAGGCCGGCCGGGGTGCGTATAGCCAGGCCGCAGCCGTCAACAATAGAATGAGCGGCGCGGAAAAACTCAACCTCAAACGGGCCGATCTTGATTGCTTCGCGAACGTTAACGCGCTGGCATGTCACTCTGCTTTTTAATTGATGCTCTTCCAGTTTATTGTCGAGCAAGCCGAGCGTCAGTGGCGATGAGTAGATAGGTGGGAAGCCTAAAGTTTCAATCAAAAAAGGGATCGCGCCGATATGGTCTTCATGGCCATGGGTTAAAACCAGTCCGACGATTTTATCTTTACGTTCTACGATTGATGAAATGTCAGGGATCACCAGATCAATGCCGAACATGTAGGCTTCTGGAAACATTAATCCACAGTCGATGATCAGGAGACCTTCGGCCGCTTCGACAACCATCATGTTGAGGCCGATTTCACCAAGACCTCCAAGAGGCAGGATGCGAACCGCTTCAGGGTGCAATGGGCGAGTTGATTTAGAATTGTCTGTGGTGTTCATCATGGGTAAAAAGCTTCTGACAAATCAAGAGGTTGGCGATAAAATTGTCGTCAGTCTAGGGGAGTGCTGATTGATAGTCAAATGCTTTCCTCTTTGCATCCGATGACCTTGCTCGCTACTATGAACGTTGAAATTCACAAAGGAGTTAAAATGCAACTGCCACAACCGTTGACCGAAGGTCGATTGATACGACGCTACAAACGTTTTCTTGCAGACATTGAGCTTGAAGATGGCTCTCAGGTGACAGCCCACACTGCAAACACCGGCAGTATGCAGCAATGTGCCGTGCCGGGACAGAAGGTGTTGTTGTCGAAGAGTGATAACCCCAAGCGTAAGCTGGCCTGGTCGTGGGAACTGGTTGAGGTTAACGGGCATTGGGTTGATATTAATACACATCGCGCAAACCGGGTTGTTGAAGAAGCTTTACGTGAGAACCTTCTTCCCGGTTTGCAAGGCTACACCGTGCGCCCTGAATTTTCTTTTGCCGACAGTCGTATCGATTTCATGTTGGAAGATGCGAACGAAAAGGTGTTGCTTGAGGTTAAGAATGTTACTCTCTGCTGCCAGCCGGGTTTAGCTTGTTTTCCCGATGCCGTAACCACCCGCGGACAGAAACATTTGCGTGAACTGATCAAGGCAAAGCAGGAAGGTTGGCGAGCAGTGATCTTTTTTCTGGTGCAACGGGGTGAAGCGGAACTTTTTTCCCCTGCAGATGATATTGATGCTGAGTACGGACGGTTGCTGAGAGATGCTGTTGCTTGCGGGGTTGAGGCGATTGCCTGCAGAACGCTCGTATCACCGACAGAGAACCGGGTTGATAAGAAAATCCCTGTTAAACTTTAGAGTGTTGTTAAATTAAACTGACTATAACGATGTGCTCTGCCTGTGACAGTGGCCGAATCAATAGTATAATAACAGCATGAGCCGGGGAGGTTTTTCTCGGTTATAACTGTGCGTAACGAAAGGATAATCTTATGCGTGTCGAAACCGATTTGAAGTTAGGATTTAAAGATGTGCTGATCCGGCCGAAAAGGTCTACGCTGAAAAGTCGATCACTGGTTGAATTGGATCGATCCTATACTTTTCTTCATAGCAAGCGTCAGTGGAGTGGTGTGCCGATTATTGCCGCCAACATGGACACAATTGGCACCTTTGAGGTTGCAGAAGTGCTTGCTCAACAAAGGATGCTCTGTGCCGTACACAAACACTACAGTTTAGAAGAGTGGCAGGCGTTTATTGATCGACAAGACTCATCTGATATTTATGAACGAATTATGGTCAGTACCGGGGTGGCCGACGAAGATTTTAACAAGCTCTCGCAAATTCTTGGGCAACATCCGGAATTGCTCTTTATCTGTATCGACGTAGCTAATGGCTATGCGGAAGCCTTCGTTGACTTTGTTATCAAGGTTCGACAATCCTTTCCCGACAAAACCATTATTGCAGGCAATGTTGTGACTGGCGAGATGGTGGAGGAACTGTTGCTTTCCGGTGCAGACATGGTCAAGGTTGGTATCGGGCCTGGTTCGGTCTGTACCACCCGGATAAAAACCGGAGTCGGTTATCCGCAACTCTCTGCTGTCA
>CBDUFN010000149.1:0-7185 GCA_965366475.1 uncultured bacterium
AGAACCGAATGAAAAAGACCATAATAATTGCCAGAGTCAGCACAACACTTCCCAGCCAAACCAACGGCTCGCCAGGATCTTTAGAAAGCTGAAAGCCACAAGCCCAGAAACCAGATTCATCTCGGCTATAAGCCGTCTGATAAATGGCGACACCTCGATGAACCAAAGGGGTATTCACCTCAATGATTCCCTGCCGCACAACCATATCATTCTCCAGAATTGAGACTTCACTGTGCAATTGCTTAAGCAGTGGATCCTGGAAAGCCGTCGGCTTGATTTCAACACCAAGGTCAATGCTGTTAGGATAACTTCGATCACCACTCAAACTATGATATTGACCAACCAGAGCACCGTCACGAATGACCCCAAGAATCAGATGTTGTTCTTCAGGATAAAAACGCAGAATCTGCACACTAAAGCCAGGCGAGATTTCAACTGTTTCCCCTTCACTGGTCGTAAACTCTTGCAACACCTCACGCGTTTGTTTGTTGTAAGTAGCAAAACGGAGGTCTATCGGATAATATTGGGGCTCAAAATGATCCAAACGCACAGTAAAACCGAGCGGCAGATCAGTACCAGAATCCCAATCAAAATATTTATCATCTTGATTATTGACATAAAGGTTCATAGTGCCAACAAAGCCCAACTGCGCAGCTAAGGCTCCGATCATTATGACCAAGATAGACAGATGAAGAATCGGCAAGGCCCAGCGCCCCAGCAGGCCTCTTCGGGCAAGTATACGACCCTCTTCAACGGCAACTTTATAACCTTGCTCTTGCAGGCGATTGGAAAGTTCAGTGAGATCCTGACAGGAGAGATCGTGATCCGCTTTTTCAGAGGCGGCTTTTTTACTTTCCAACAAAGCCAGCAGGCGCTTCTTTTCACCAAGGACTCTCACAAAGGTCCGCCAGGTACAGGCCGCCAGGTTCAGGGCTAAAAAGCCGAGGAGCAACCGAAACCAGAGAGACTGGTAATACAGCTCAAAACGCTGTATCGTATCTTGCTCCACGGGCCAGATTGTGCCGAAAACAGCTACAAACGCAAGGCCCAGCAACAATGCCAGAGTCAGCTTCACAGAACTAAAAAAATCAAAAATTGGTTTCATAAACAGGTCAACTTTTATTAAGATGGCAGCATACTATCACTACACATAGACCAACGGCAACGACAGCTTGCCAACACAAGACATTGGAGAATCAATCTATGATGGAGATCACTTTCCCCGGCGGCGTTCAGGTTAATGCTCAATTCAACGGCTTTGAAGTTGCGTCAGATCAACCAGAGAAAAACGGCGGGCAGAACACAGCGCCTTCACCTTTCGACTTCTTTCTTGCTTCACTTGGCACTTGCGCCGGATTTTTTGCGTTGCGCTTCTGTCAACAACGAGAGCTATCAACCAATGGCCTTCGGTTGCAATTAACAACCGAGCGCAACCCAGAGACCAAACGCCTTGATCGCGTTGAAATCACAATGAATCTACCAACCGACTTCCCGGAAAAATATCGTAGCGCCATCATTCGTGCAACAGATCAATGTGCAGTCAAAAAAGCCTTGATTGATCCACCAGAGATTGAGCTCATCACCGTTTAGAGTGGCGGAACAACCTCCGGGGGAGCAACTTCCTGCAAGCCGACTTCCCCGGCAAGCGCTTCAAGTAATGGCTCGACGTCACAGCTCCGACTTGGAGAATAGGCAATTTCCACCAGGGCAAGCTGTTTGTCTAAAGTTCGTGCAAACGCCAGACCATCGTAACTCTCCAGGATAAAAAGCAAGTGACCTATCTCGGCACGTGGTATCTGGAAGTAGCGTTTACTGAAAGATTCGTTCGACATCACGGACACCCCAAAGTCGTATCAATGATATATCGTGCAATACTGCGATTAGGAGGTAATCCGGGCAGAGCGTCGACCGGAAACCAGCGGGCATCAGCTAGCTCTTTCGTCTCGACGACAACCTCACCCTCCACGTAGTCGGCGACAAAACCGACCATCACCTGGCTCGGGAAAGGCCAACACTGGCTACCGACATAACGGACATTGTTGGCGACAATCCCCGTCTCCTCGAAGATTTCGCGTATCGCAGTTTCTTCCAAAGATTCTCCAAACTCCTGAAAACCGGCCACCAGGCTGTATCGATTTGGCACCCAGTTCGACTGGCGGGTCAGCAGGACTTCTCCCGGCCTGGACACAAGCACAATGGCGCAAGGATGAATAGCAGGAAAAGCATGCTCGCCGCAAGAGTTACAGCAACGGCCCCATTCCCCAGCACACCAAACCGTTGGTTGGCCACAGTAGCCACAGAACTGACTACGATTCTGCCAATGCAGAATCATGCTGCCCATACCACCAAGAGAAAGCAGCTCGATTGGCAACTGTTGTCTTTCATCCCGCAATCCGAACACGTCCAGGTTCTCAGGTAAGGTCTCCGAACGACTTAAATCGACCAGGCGACAAGGCTTGCCTTGCCAGAGCCCCATATAAACAGAGGGTTGATCCGACCATTCACCATAGGGCAAATGTGGCTGACCAGACTCATTTATGGCGAACATCTTATTGCCACGCAGCAGGACACCAAAGCCAGGCCCACCGGGATCAACAGTAGGCCCTTGTAGAAGCAACTGCCCTTCGAGGCATTCCCGGTTGAAGGGTAAGTTCACAGCAGAAGCATAATATTCCGGCAGTCCACTCATTGATCCGTCTCCGTGCATCTCAGCAAGAAACGTAACAACGCCAACTGAGTTTTACTGTCGAGAATTTCACCTTTATCAATCTTTTCAAGTGCTTCGGCAAGAGGCATGGGACAAAGTTCAATCACCTCGTCAGGCTCAAGGGCCTGCTCCGTAGCGGTAAGATCACAACCAAGAAAAAGATGAATATATTCATCACAAAAGCCAGGGGTGCTCCAGAAGCCGCCGAGAGGAATAATCTGCGCAGCGGAATATCCAACCTCTTCGGTCAGTTCACGTCCGGCGCATTCCTGTGCGGACTCTTCGGGCTCAAGCCGCCCGGCAGGTATTTCGTAGATCATCTTACCGATCGCGGGTCGAAATTGTTTAATTAACAGAACCCGACCATCGGACAAAACCGGCAGAACAGCAGCGCCACCAGGGTGGCGAATGATTTCAAAATCAGACTGCCGTCCATCTGGCATGGCGTGCCTTTCCACCGCAGCATCCAGAATACGCCCTTGATATATCTTTTCACTCGAGATCAGCGTCGACATCGATAATCCTTTACATTTTCATCTGAAAAGTGACAGGCAGAACCATACTGACGGCTTGCGGCACGGCCTCAATGTACACAGGCAGCTCATCCCCGACGTCACCATCAACCTGAATTGCCACAGACTCCCCCTGCAACTGTACAGAGGAACAGGTAAAAAACTCTACGAGCGGTGCACCTAGAGGTCTTTTTAACAGCAGGTTGACAGCAAACTTAACCATGGCCAGACGGCCTTTTTGACGAAGCAGACACACTTCAAGATCATCATTAAACATTGAAGCATTCGGGGTCACCACGTAACGGCCGCCATAATAACAACAGTTACTGACAACGACACCAAAACCTGTGTGACGCTTGCCATCTTCTGTAACCAGGTCCAACGGGGTCGGTGATTTCTTCAGGAGGACTTCAAGAGCACTGACGGCATAGGCCAGACGACCAATGCGTTTTTTAACTCCAGTCCGCACATGCGCGACCGCCTCTGCATCCCATCCGGCACTCACCATCAGCAAGAAGAATTCTCCATCGATGCGACCAAGGGTAATCGGACGAGCAGAGCCATTCACCGCCAGAGCACACGCCTCTTCCAGCGTCTTCGGGATTCCAGTTTCCAGAGCGAAGACGTTCACGGTACCGAACGGCAGAAAAGCAATCGGTAAATCTGGAGAAGAGACGCCGTTGACAACTTCATTAAGTGTGCCATCTCCGCCTGCAGCAATCACACGATCGTAACCTTCAGACGAGGCTTCTGCGGCTGCCTTTCTGGCGTCCCCACGAGCACCGGTCAAGAAGAGATCTACTTCGGCTCCACACCTCTCCAGGGCGCTTCGTGCGAGTTCAATTCGTGGCCGAGCATCACCACCACTGATCGGATTGGCAATCAACTTAATACGCATAAAGCTCAGCTCACCGCCAGCGCCTTATAAAATCGCCGGACTGGGTTCCTGCAGGGAGTATCATTCGCACAAGGGCATTCGGTTGTACTGTCGTGACAACAACTCCCTTCGCATCGACCGCTTCGGTAAAAATTAAGTCAGACTGGTGCATATCGGGCCCGATTAACTCAAGAGCGTCTCCAGCTTGAAAACGATTGCGTCCTTCCACCACCCAACCGCCGGACTCATCCGATTCTTTAACCAAACCGACAAAATCGCAATCACGCAGATAATTGCTATCTTGCGCATTAACGAAAGCATGGTCCTGATCAAAGAGAAAACCGGTGCCATAGGGCCTGTGACTGACCGCTTCGAGTTCCCTGCGCCAACTCGGATCACTCTTGTAATCGTCCTTGGCATCACGCCAGGCATCCAACGCCGCCCGGTAAACTCTGGTCACAGCAGCAACGTAATACAAGCTCTTCATGCGCCCTTCAATCTTCAAGCTGTCAACTCCGGCATGAATCAGCTCCGGCAGATGATCAATCAAACAAAGATCACGACTGTTAAAGATATACGTGCCTCGATCATCTTCCTCGATGGGAAAGAATTCTCCCGGACGCGACTCTTCCTGAAGAGAATACTGCCAGCGGCAAGGATGGCTGCAGGTACCACTGTTTGCACTGCGTCCCGACAACCCTGCCGACAAAAGGCAGCGTCCGGAGTACGCCATACACATGGCTCCATGAACAAAGACCTCAATCTCAGCATCTGAGGAGTTGCCTATGGCAGAGATCTCTTGCAGGCTTAGTTCACGAGCCAGATTCAGCCGTTTGACACCCTGAGAGTGCCAAAATTGCGCAGCCAAGGCACTGGTGGTGTTCGCTTGAGTGGACAGATGAACCTCCCTGTCCGGGTCGATTTCGCGAACCAGGTGAAGCATTCCCGGATCAGCCAGGATATAAGCATCAACAGGAATGGGCAGCAACTCTTTCAAGAGAACACGAGCGGCATCCTCTTCGGCGGGGCGCAAAAAAGCATTAAGGGTCAGATAAACCCGCTTCCCCAGAGAATGCGCTAATTCACAGCCCTCAGACAGTTCCTGCATGGACAGGTTCCCGGCCAATGCGCGCAGGCTGAATTGTTCTATACCACAATAAACCGCATCAGCGCCGAAACGCAGAGCAGTCTTCATTTTTTCAAGGTTTCCGGCCGGAGCCAGGAGTTCAGGGACCATCAAAAGAACCTCCGAGAGTTTTATGTCATCGACCACTCTAACATAACGAGGCATATTTCATGCAAAGCAAGATCATCAGGCTACTAGCCATGATGCTTGACAAGGGGCGAAAAAGCCTATAATTTTTAGGGAATTTCAATTCTAACTGCAACCAATAAATGACATGACAACCTTTATTTACAGAATTCTGGTCGTAGCAATCGCAACAGCCTTGTTAGCGGCCTGTGCACCACCCGCAACAATACCCACCTCAAGTAATCTGACTCTCGAGATGAGGCGACTCGCCTCCTCGTTGAACAGTCAGGAACAAACGGTGGAAAAGTTGTCAGGTAAGATTGCAGAATTAGAACGCCAACTGCAACGACAAAACAGCGAAATTGAACAACTTCGACAGGGGCCGCAGCAGACACAGAGCAGCTATCTGTCTGACCGACTACCTCAGACCGCGAGAACGGCTTCAGCCCCGGTTCAAGGTGAAGGTTCACCAACAGAAGTCTATCTTCAAGCGTTTGGTGATTATGCCTCCGGCCATTATCAATCAGCAATTAGTGGTTTCGACTTATTCCTGCAACGTTTTCCTAACAACAGCTACGCCAGTAACGCACAGTTCTGGCTGGGAGACTGCTACTTCAACCAGCAGCAGTACCCTCTTGCGATTCAGGGATTTGAGCGTGTCCTCAACGATTACCAAAATGCACCGAAAAGCCCGGATGCACTCTTGAAAATAGCAATTGCGCAGCTACAACTGGGAGCAACAGACGAAGCCCGACAGGCCATCGACACACTCGGCCAACGTTATCCAAAAAGTACAGCTGTTCAAAAAGCCCAAGAGCTAACAATACCTTAAGCGTTTGCCACTACTAGGGGGAAACATGAATCTCAGACGTATTATTCTGACAACCTGTCTACTGCTCATGATCTTGCCAGGCATAGCCCTCGCAAAAGAAAAGCCGATCATCTATACGGTCGTGCAGGGTGACACCTTGTGGGATATCTCACAACGCTTCATCAAAGATCCCCATTACTGGCCAAACCTCTGGTCCAGCAATCCAGACATTGGCAATCCGCACCTGATTTATCCGGGGCAGAAACTGCGCATCTACAAAGGCCGTATCGAAATCATTCCGGTCGGAGAAGATACCGACACAGGAACAGGTGACATCGGAGCGGCCGTGGTCACGCCAGAAGAGATACTGTTGATCTCCACATATGGCGGTGCCAACAGCTTTATCAGCAACAATGAAGAGGGATCTCTTGGCAGTGTAGCGGACACCGTTGACAATCGTGTCATGGTCACTGTTGGAGATACCGTCTTTCTTGAGATGGCAAACCTTGCGGACACCAATCCCGGGGATGTGTTCGAACTGATCACCATGGGCCCGCAGGTCATCCATCCCATTACCAACAAACCGATTGGTTTTCAGACAATTCAGTTAGGCACCCTTGAGGTGACCAAAGTAACGCCGTCCGTAGCCGTTGCAACAATCCTCACAGCTCAACGTGAAATTCAACGGGGGTCAAAACTCCGTCCCTTCAACCAGGTTCCGGACAGAATTCCCAGGATCTTTGCAGACACCGTCGCCGAGGGTTATGTCGTCTCTGATGACATCGGCAAATTGGCTATGGGCCAGTGGGAAGTTATTCTCATCGACATGGGAAAAGAAGACGGCTTACAGGTCGGTTGTGAACTGGACCTTTATCGCAAGCGTGAAGCGACAGAGCGTGTGGATAAAAACAAGCAGTTGAATCTACCTGACATTGACCTCGGTGACGCCATTGTTCTGGAAGTTCGGCAAGGTTTTGCTGAGGCCCTGATCACCCGCACTAACAACATGCCAATCTTCCGTGGCGA
>CBDUFN010000150.1:0-7175 GCA_965366475.1 uncultured bacterium
CACTCGTTCTCCAAGAACCGCTTCGATGGCAGCTTCATAACGAGCAGGGGCTTCTATAACATCTGCAACCAGACCTTTCATTCGCTCTTTATGCTGAGCCTCTGAGAGAAGCGTCTTGACGCCACGCGCATAACCTTCAAGGTTACGCTCCAACTGTTGCAGAGACTCAAGACGGGAACGCTGTCGACTCAGATCTTCTCGACTTCGAAGCAACTCGTTTTCCACCTGGTCAACTTGTTCTTTAAGAACAACCTGACGTTCCTGCAACTGCTGACGCTTCAAGACAAGGGCTTCTCGTTCTTTTTCTATCTCTTCAAGAGAGCCAGCCAAACTGTTGCTGTTGTTCTGCAAATGCTCAAGTTGTCCGGTGACCGCCACGGCCTCCTGACGGTTGCGTTCCGTTAAGTCAGAAAGAACAGCCAAACGTCGATCAGCCTCTTCCTGTTGGCTGCTCATACGTGTCAGCTCAGCAAGGAGATGATAAAGTTTTTGCCTCGCCTGCTCTAGCTGCAAGCTCAGCGCCTCTTCCTGTTCAGTCAGATCAAGCAAAACATCTTCGCTTGCTGCCAGACGAGCTTCCTCCTCGGCATAGATCTGGCCCTGATCTTCGCGGGCCTGGCGTAGAGTTTCTTCTTCCTGATCTGAGGTCAAAAGACGACGATCACTGTCGGTCAGTTCTGTAGCGATCCTCTCCTGCTGACGATCAAGAGAGTCAACTTCTTTGGCCCCAAACTCAAGCTGGCTTTCAATCCTTTGAATTTCACCAGTTAGATGAAAGACGCCCGTCTGGCCCTGAGTCACCTCTTTGTCGCGTTCGAGATGGTTCAAACGAGCTTGTTCCAAATCCAGCTCTGCCCGTTCTAGCTGCCGGGTCACTGTGTCAACTTGCCCGGTCTGCTCTTCGGCGGAACTTCCCACCTGCTCGGCTCTTTCTTTCAACTCAGCATGCTGCCGTAAGCCAAATTGCAATTCCAGACCACGTAGCTCTTCCCGGAACTCACGAAAACGTTTTGCGCGCTGGGCCTGCCGCTTAAGGCTATTCATCTGCCGTCGCACTTCGCTGACAATATCGCCAAGACGCAACAGGTTCTGGCGCGTCGCATCAATTTTACGTAAAGCGGATTTCTTACGGGATTTAAACTTGGTCACGCCCGCGGCTTCTTCGATAAGACTCCGGCGGTCCTCTGGCTTGGCATTGATAATCATGCCAATCTTACCCTGTTCAATAATCGAATAAGCGCGATTACCAACCCCGGTATCCATAAAGAGTTCAGTGATATCAAGGAGACGACAGGATATTTTATTGAGCAGGTAGTCACTCTCGCCGTTACGGTAGAGGCGTCGAGTGATTTGAATTTCGGAATATTCTTTAAAAGCGGCAGGCGCCAGGCCCGACGAGTTATCCATAATCAAGCTGACTTCAGCCATACCGAGGGGTTTTCGGTTTTCGCTTCCGCCGAAAATCACATCTTCCATCAACTTACCGCGAAGGTAACGAGCGTTCTGCTCTCCCATAACCCAGCGAATCGCGTCAACAACGTTACTCTTGCCGCAACCGTTCGGGCCAACAATCGAGGTAATGCCGTCATCAAAGTCAAGCACAGTACGCTCAACGAATGACTTAAAACCTGTAATTTCAATACGTTTTATTTTCATCGGGAATTCAGTGACAAAAGAGCAGGTGCCCCGCCCAGAACCTCCATCATACTGTTCACTTCAATCTGCCTCCAGAAAGCTCACGCAAGGGCAGTAATTAGCCGGCGATGTTAGCAAGCTCTGGCAACAGAGTAAAGGAGATTTAATACCCAATTCAATCGGTTTTTTCACCTCCTCGCATAGTTGCCTCGTAAAGTCGCGCCATCTATGCTAAGAAGATAATTATGACTGAATGGCAAATCAACATACGTGAAGAGGCCCTCCCCCTCATTGAAGCACTTTCATTGAGAGTTCCAACGGCACCCACCTCTTTTTTGCGCCAGCTGTGCAAGAAGCAACGCATTGCGATTGACGGCACACCGGCAAGTGCTGAGAAACTTACAAAGCGCGGCGAGACAATCATAGTAAAAAGCTCACAACGCTGGACAGAATGTCTCGAGAAGCTGGCGATTCAGCCAGATCAGATCCTCTATGAAGATTCTGGTTGCATGGTTCTCAACAAACCCGCGGGACTGGCTATCCATCACGCTGAAGGCCATGAAAAAAACTTACTGCATTGCGTTCAGGACTTTCTATACTTTCGGAAAGAAACCTTTCAGGTTGCCCCCATTCATCGCCTCGACATCGGAACTTCGGGGGCAGTGTTATTCGGCAAGGGCCGCGCTACCATCAGCCAACTCGGCCAAATGGTTATGGCTGGTCAACTCAGCAAACGATATCTGGCGTTGGTCAGTGGTCAACTGAACAACCCGGGAGCCCTGGAGGGTAACGTCCCGGCAAAGGGCAAGAGCAAAGAGGCTTTGACAAGATATCAACCACTGGCTGTAAACGACGGATATACCTTACTTGAGTTGGAACTGGTGACGGGCAGATACCACCAGATAAGATACCAGTTGGCATCCGCCGGACACCCGATCGTCGGCGACACACGATATCGAGGTAAGCTGCTCGACGGAATCGACAGACCTTTCCTGCACTGTCACGAACTTGCTTTCCCGCGGCCGGACCAAGAGAATATGGTTACGACCAAAGCGGGCCTCCCCTTGGACCTCAAGAATCTATTAGCAGCCCTGGGCTTCGGCTCAGAAAGCTTTCAAACTTTGAAGGGCTAAAGTTCTCTCGTCGCTTTCCAGAAAAAGATCGATAAAATCTGCCATAAGACTGAAAATACAGGTATAATGACGTTTGCTATAATTAATTTCATTTGAAATATAGTAAGTTTTTGGGTTCATTCACTCAAACAAACGTCACATCGATATGCCATCTAAAGAGACACAAGACAGAAAGGTTTTGCACCACAAGGCCGCGGTGCGGACAGCCGTTTTTTATACAATTTTTGCAGGCCTGTGGATTTACCTTTCAGACAGCCTCCTGTCATGGTTCATCAAAGACCCAACCCTACTGACTAAGGCTCAAACGATCAAAGGAAGTCTTTTCGTCGCAGTAACAGCAACCCTTCTTTACCTCTACCTACGACATTGCCTACAAACCCTGAGCAACAGTGAAGAAAAGCTTGAATCGGAACGAGAGAAAGGGCAACAAGAGGCTCAGGAGCAAGTGAGGCAGCTGAACACCCTCTTTGACTCCATGAGCGCTGTTGTCTACGTAGCCGACTTGAAAACTTACGAACTCCTTTATGTAAATAAGTTCTCCAAAGATTTTTTCGGAAGCGATTGGCAAGGTCAAAAATGCTACCACTATCTACAAGAGGGCATGGACCAACCTTGTGAGTTCTGCACAAACCCACAGCTCATAAACAATGATAAGCCTGGAGATCCGGTTGTCTGGGAGTTTCTCAACACCAAGAACAATCGCTGGTATGAATGTTTCGACAAAGCAATCCGTTGGCCAGATGGTCGGTTGGTACGACTGGAAGTCGCACAAGATATAACTGAACGCAAGGAGCTGGCAAAGATCAAAGATGATCTCCTTTCAACGATGAGCCACGAGATGCGAACGCCTTTAACTGCAATCAGTGGCTTTGCTGAGCTTCTCATAGATGACGAAAGCATACCCGAAGCGCAGAAGCATCACATCGACATCATCTACAAGGAAGCGGAGAGGCTGACTGATCTGATTAACAAGTTCCTCGATGTGCGACGCCTGAAAATAGATCGAGCCCGCGTTGACTACGAGCACCTTCTCGTTAAAGACCTGCTCGAAAAAGCACAGATCGGCACCTGCGATTGCAATAAAGACCACATTATCCAGATTGACTGCCAGTCAGGTTTGAACATCTACGGAAACCGAAAAGAGATGATCCAGGTCATGACTCAACTTCTCGAGAACGCTTGCCGTTACTCTCCCCACGGAGGCAACATTGTCCTCACAGCGAAAGCCAGTGAAGAGAGAGCAACAATCTGCGTCACGGACCAAGGTATTGGTATTCCTTCGCACGAGTTGGAGTCAATATTTTCGCCGTTTCATAGGCTCGACACGGGGGACACACGATCTACAGGTGGAATCGGATTAGGGCTGTGCCTGGCAAGAGAGATCATCTTTCTCCACGGTGGCACGATGACAGTTGAAAGCACCCCAGGCGAGGGCAGTACCTTCACTATTCATTTGCCAGGGATAGCAGACGAAGAAAATCATCAAGACGCTGCAACATTATGACAAAACAAACCCAAAACCTTCCCAAGCGCAAACGTCTGTTGCTTTACACTCTTCTATCAATCGTCATTCTGGCGGCGGTCTGGATCAGCTATTTCCTGATTAATTTCGACCTCAACAACTACCGAAAAGAAACTGAAGAGAAACTTTCCTCCGTGCTGTCACTCCCCGTGACCTTAGGGGCGATCAGCTACAATTTGCATGAGGCACATCTGGCGTTACAGATTGACGGACTGCAAATTGGCAACAACGATTCGACGATACAAATCGACACCAGAAGTATCGTAATCAATTTAAAGTGGAGAGGCCTGCTTAGCCGTAGCTTCGAATTTGCCAAAGTCAATCTGGTTCAACCACATATCCAGATAAGGACGGCAAGTAACGATCTGAAGCTTACTGAAGCGACCTTAAAAAGTCCCACACCCTTATTCATTGATCAGTCTCTGTTACACCAAACAAGAATTGACTTTCTGAAGATTACTGATGGTACGGTTCAAGTTGAAAGCTACAATAACGACCGTTATGATCAACAGTTCAACATCAACGGCCTCAATGCTGAGATAGCAAACTTTCATCTGGACGAAAGCTTCCTGATTGACATGCAAGGGCAGCTAAAGGTTTATCAACAAGCGGAGAAAAGCCCATGGCAAATCCGTGGAGAGGGCGCTTTTCACATAAATGACAAACAAGGGTTGGCACCTTTTTTTGACGTTGTGATAACCGCAGAGAACCTTCAGCTTGAAAAGTTCAGAGCCGTTTTTGCAAAACAGCTCCCTCAAGACGTCATCATGGGAACAAGCGACCTTGAACTTCACCTGAGAGGGACGCCGAACAAAAGCATTGATTTCCAGATTAACCTTTCGTCAGAAAAGATCTCTCTTAAACCTAGCCAGCTCTATACAAGTCCAATTACCCTAAAAAACTTGATGGCCAGTGGTCGCCTAACAAGAAAAGCCAACCAAAACAGCATCAATGAGCTTTCTTTACAGCTTGACGAATCCCATCTAGCAGGAAGAATTGATTGGAATTCAACACCACAACCGGTTGTTGCAACATTCACGCTATTAAACAGCGATCTAAAAGTCCCCCAAATCATTCAATGGATGCCAAAGCATCTGGACTCCCTGCAAAAGGTAAACAAACACATTCAGAAGCAAGGAAGTATTCAGGTTGAAAAGGCTCAATTCACCCTTTACGAGGAGGCCAACGGACCAAGAGAATGGAAAATCGATCGGTTCAAAGGAGAGTTTATAAACATCGGATTGTCAGCCGAGCAACTTCCTTCTACCGAGATCAGATCTTTACCCGTTGAATTCATCGACAGTAAATGGCAGATCCATAATGGCAAGATCCAAGTTGGTTCTCAACAAATAAGTCTGGCCGGAACAGGAACACACGACTCTGACGGCATAGTTTTCACAACTGTGGATTTTAGTGGTGAAATTCAACCCGACACATTCCTGGAAGAATGGAAAATCCCATCCAATACATTTGAGACAAAAGGAAGTATCGGGATAAAGGGGCACCTTGAAGGCCAGCAGGAAAAGATCAATCTGGATCTGCAGACAAACCTGTCACACTTCACCGTTGTCCATCAGTCCGGTCTTGAGTTTGCGCCAGAGCAAGAAGACAAACTAGCACTTCACGGAACAATAACTCCAGAGAAGGTCAGCCTCGACCACGGTTCTTTAAAATGGTCAAAGCTCAAAGGGCATATCGCGGGGAGCTACCTTCGCAAGGATCCTGACAGTCTTATCCTTGAGGCCCTCATGTCAGTGAACGATCTGACCAGCGTCACTGAGGCATTACCTCTTTTGAAAAAGTTGCAACTTCATGGTCAGGCGGATTTGAGCATCAATCAGAGGGGACTACCGAAAAACAACCCACCTGAGATGATTCTGACTCTGCGTGAAGCTGGGCTCAAGGCGACCAGATTTATCGCTGACCTGAGTCATATCAACGGCCGTGTCAAGTTGACTGAAACCGGTCTTGAAGCAGACAACCTGCGCGTACAACTGGGGCAATCACCCTTGGTGGTACAAGCAAAAATTACGGACTTCTCCAATCCCCGTCTTCTGCTGGACACAAAAGCAAAGACCATTCACGCAAATGATTTAATCTTTTATTCTGAAAAAGCAATGCTACGCGATATTGAAGGGCATCTGGAAATAGACCGTGATGGACTCACCTTCTCACCCGTTGATGTTCGACTTGATGGTGGGACAACGGCATCGGTCCGAGGCACAATTTCTTTTCACCCTCCCTACGATGTGCTGCTGGATATAACGTCAGACTATGCAAATATTGGCGAGGTCATCAATTTATGGACAGATCACTCCGAAAAGCCAGCGAGACTCACCGCTAACGAAGAGCAAGCGTCACAAACGACCGTTACAATAAACGCTCTGGCAAAAAGCGGAGATCTATACGGAATGAATTTTCATGATGCTTCAGGTGTCATTACACCGTCAAGCGAGCATCTAACCATTCACCCTCTTCATTTCTCAGTCGGTGAAGGCTCATGCAACGCACAGGTCATTGCTGACTTTCCAACGAACGACCATCCGACAATGTTGAGAATTTCCGGACATGCAGAAGATGTTGATGCTCTGGAAGTCTATAGTGAATTACTTAACCAGAAGAGCATTTTACGAGGCAAACTTCGTGGTGACTTTTTCATCAATGGCGAGACTGGCTCTAACTACCTGCCTTCATCTTACGGTAATTTCAGTTTGCAGATTAAAGATGGTGTCCTTCACGAGTTCCCTATTTTAAGCAAAATTTTCTCGCTATTAAATGTTTCGCAGATCTTTGTTTTGGAATTACCCGACATGGATAGCGAGGGTATGCCATTCGATCGTCTGACGGCTAACTTCAAGTTGGACAAGGGGATTCTAAGCAGTGAC
>CBDUFN010000151.1:0-7154 GCA_965366475.1 uncultured bacterium
GTACAAGTTGCTGCTACTGTCATACAAGCAAGTCGAGGAAATCTGTTTGAATGATAATGCATTGATCAGTAAAGAAGGTCAGGAAGAGATGGTGGTCAGTGATCGTCAAGCTTTACTCGAATATTTTTTCACCCGAGCAAAGAAGGGTCAGTATATCCAGCGCTATAAAGGGTTGGGGGAAATGAATCCGAATCAGCTTTGGGAGACCACAATGGACCCGGACAAACGGGTTCTACTACAGGTCAAGATCGAAGATATCATTGAAGCGGAACAGATCTTTACAGTGCTCATGGGCGATCAAGTTGAGCCGCGCCGTGAATTTATCGAGAATAACGCCCTTAACGTATCGAATTTGGATGTTTAAAACCCGGAACGCGAGATGCGGGTCGTGGGATGCGAAAACCTTAAAAAACGAATTCGTGTACCTCGTACCTCGTACCTTGTACCGGATTTTCGGAGGATAATCCTAGATGCTTTCAGAACAGAACAAAGTCAGCGTCAATATTGAAGACGAAATGCGCAAGTCCTACATGGATTATGCGATGAGTGTAATCGTGGGCCGGGCTTTACCGGATGTGCGAGATGGTCTTAAACCGGTTCATAGGCGGGTGTTGTTCGCTATGAATGAACTGAACAACGACTATAACAAGCCATACAAGAAATCGGCTCGTGTGGTCGGTGACGTTATTGGTAAGTATCATCCCCATGGTGACTCGGCTGTTTATGACACCATCGTTCGTATGGCTCAAGATTTCTCTATGCGCCATCCCTTGGTGGATGGTCAGGGTAACTTCGGTTCAGTCGATGGCGATTCTGCAGCGGCCATGCGTTATACCGAAGTCCGTATGGATCGTTTGGCCCATGAGCTACTTAACGATATTGATAAAGAAACAGTCGAGTTTGGACCGAACTACGATGATTCGCTTCAAGAGCCTCTCGTCTTACCTTGCAAATACCCCAACCTTCTCGTTAACGGTTCAGAGGGTATAGCTGTTGGTATGGCGACCAAAATTCCGCCACACAACCTGGGTGAGATAATTGATGGGTTGGTTGCAGTCATCGAGAACCCGAAGCTTGAGATTGAAGCATTACTCGAACTAATCCCCGGCCCTGATTTTCCAACTGCCGGCTTCATTATGGGTCGCGACAGTATCCATCAAGCTTATCGTACCGGACGCGGTATCATCCCGATGCGTGCCAAAGCGATGGTCGAGCAAAACAGTCGCACCAGTCGAGAAAGCATCATCGTTACCGAGATACCTTTCCAGGTTAACAAGGCGCGCCTGATCGAAAAAATTGCCGATCTTGTACGGGACAAGAAGATCGAAGGAATTTCTGATCTGCGCGATGAGTCGGACCGCGACGGCATGCGTATCGTTATTGAATTGAAACGCGACAGTATCCCCCAAGTGGTTCTGAATCAACTTTACAAGATGACACCAATGCATTCGTCGTTTGGTATCATCATGTTGGCTATTGTTAATGGACAGCCTCGAATTCTGACTCTGCGCGAAGTTTTAGATTACTTCATTGAACACCGCAAAGAAATTGTTACACGTCGCACCATGTTTGAGCTGAAGAAAGCTGAAGCTCGCGCGCACATTCTCGAAGGTCTCAAGATCGCTCTGGACAACCTCGATGAAGTCATTCAGACGATCAAAACCAGTGCCAACCCCGCGGAAGCAAAGGAACGTTTGATAGCACGCTTTGAGCTGAGCGAAATTCAGGCTCAGGCGATTCTCGAGATGCGTTTACATCGACTCACTGGTCTGGAACGCGACAAAATTATCGAGGAATACACACAGGTCATGGCTGTGATCAAGCGTCTCAAGGAGATTCTCGCGAGTGAGATTGAGATTCTAAAGATCATCAAGGTCGAACTGCTAGATATCAAAGAACGTTTTGGCAATCCACGTCGGACCGAGATCATCGCGGTTGCGGCAGACCTCTCCATCGAGGACATGATTGTTGAAGAAGATATGGTGGTCACCGTCTCTCATTCTGGTTACATCAAGCGTAACGCGGTCTCTCTCTACAGAGCCCAGCGGCGCGGTGGCAAGGGGTCGACTGGAATGCGACCAAAGGATGAGGATTTCGTAGAAAACCTCTTTATTGCATCGACTCACAGTTATATTTTGATCTTTAGCAGCAAAGGCAAAGTGTATTGGCTTAAAGTGCATGAAATTCCTCAGGGCGGCCGAGCCGCACGCGGAAAGGCGATCGTTAATCTCTTGAATCTGGAAGCAGATGAGAAAGTTATGACGATCCTGCCGGTCAAGGAGTTTGAAGAGGGTCGTTTCATCATCACAGCAACTCAGAAGGGTACGGTCAAAAAAACCGACCTGCTGGCGTACTCAAACCCTCGTCAGGGCGGCATTATTGCTCTAACAATCGATGAAGGTGACAGCCTGATTGCGGCTCGTTTGACCGATGGTTCCATGGATATACTGCTTGCCAGTCATAATGGTAAATCGATTCGCTTTAACGAAGGTGATGCCCGCCCCATGGGTCGAACAGCTCGTGGTGTGCGCGGTATGATGCTCGAAGGCGATGATGAAATTATCGGTATGGAAGTTGTTTCCGATGCCACGGCATCGACACTGGTTACCGTTACAGAAACAGGTTACGGCAAACGCACCAGTCTTTCTGAATATCGTACCCAGAGTCGAGGTGGTAAAGGTATTATCACAATTAAGACCGGAGGTCGTAATGGACAGGTCGTCGATGTTAAACTGGTAGACGATGAATCAGACCTGATGTTTATTACCGACCGCGGCAAGGTGCTGCGTACTCGGGTCAGCGCCCTTTCAATTATTGGCCGTAATACCATGGGTGTTCGCCTGATGGTGCTTGAAGCTGACGAACGCATTGTTGCGGTCGCTAAACTGGCAGAGAAGGAAGATGACGAAGGAAATCCAGCAATTGAAGAAACGGCTCCTTCTGGAGGAGCTGAAGCGCCAGGGGAAGGCGCCTAAACAGCGACTCTGGATTTTTCTTGGTCTGCTAATGGTGGTGTTGGTGGCCGCCGGAGCTTACTGGTACCACGCGAATTTGCAGACGAGACTTGAAGAACGTTTTCAAGAAGGTCTTATGCTCAGGCAACAAGCGAGCTATAGCGAAGCTGTTGCGCTGTTTACGAAGTTGCACGACGAGCATCCTTCTTTTGAGCGAATACCTCAGGCTCTCTTTCAGTCTGCAGAAATTCAAGACTTGTATCTTGGACGTTATTCAGATGCATTATTAACCTACTTGAAGCTCGAACGGGACTACCCCGATGCGCCAGAAGTTTTTCTGGCCAGGCGACAGGTTGCTGTTCTTTACAAATATCGGCTCAACGATTGTAGTCAGGCTATCGCTGTCTATCAAAAGGTTCTCGACCGGACAGAGCGAGATAGTGACCAGTTGCAATACGAGGTCGCCGACTGTTATTTCCGCTTGAATAACTTTTCTCAGGCTAGAATAGAATTTGAAAGCCTTTTAAAAAACTATTCGTATAGTAGTCTTTTTGCTGAGGTGCAGTATCGTATCGCCATGACATATGCTCTTGAAGGCAAACTGCCTGAAGCAGCAGGAGCATATCGTGTCGTTATTGAACGTTGGTCGGAAAGTCCGTATGCCATCGAAGCCAGTTTTGGTTTGGCAACTGTCTTGGAAGAGCAGGAAGAGTTGGTTGAAGCACTGAAAATTCTCGAAGAACTGGCGGGAGTTTATCCTAAAGAAGATATTCTGATCCGGAAAACAGAGCAGGTCCGTGAACGGATTGAAAAGAAAAAGAAAGCAATCTGAGGGTTCTTATGATGAAAATCGGAGTGATCGGTGCTGGTAGTTGGGGAACCACTCTTGCAAATGTGTTGGCGAAAAAAGGTTACGATGTAACCCTCTGGGTTTTTGAGAAGGATCTGGCTACACGTCTTACTGAAACAAAGATTAACGATCTATATCTCGATGGTACAAGCCTTTCCCCTAACCTCTCCTATACCAATGACCTGGCTGAAGCCGCGAAGGAGAGCAAAGTTCTTGTCCTGGTTTCGCCGTCGCAAGTTATGCGACATGTCCTCAAAGAGCTTAAGCCACACCTGGTTGAAGATTGTTTGTTGGTGTCTGCTGCCAAAGGGATTGAAAATGATAGCTTGCTGACGATGTCGGAAGTCCTTCAGGAAGTACTCGGTGAGGACGTTGCACAAAGAAGCGCATTTCTTTCAGGTCCTTCTTTTGCCAAAGAGGTGGCTGCTGAACAACCAACAGCTGTTGCTGTTGCTGCAGAGAATATGGATGTAGCAAATCAGGTACAGGACCTGTTCAGTACCGACTACTTCCGAGTCTATACCAATCAGGATGTGGTTGGCGTGGAAATAGGTGGTGCCATGAAGAACGTGATAGCCCTGGCCGCCGGTGTTGGAGATGGCCTTGGCTTTAACCATAATGCACGTGCTGCGCTGATAACCCGAGGCCTTGTGGAAATTGCTCGCCTTGGTGAAGCGAAAGGAGCGCAGGAAGCGACCTTTTCCGGTCTGGCTGGAATGGGCGACTTGGTACTCACCTGCACAGGCGATCTTTCTCGTAATCGTTCGGTCGGTGTGGAGTTGGGTCGAGGACGAAAAATCGATGAAATTCTCAACCACATGAATATGGTTGCCGAAGGCGTTAAAACAACGCTGTCAGCCTATCAGTTGGCGTCCAAGTTAGGTGTCGACATGCCGATTACCGAACAGATGTACAAGGTTCTTTATGAGGATAAAGATCCCAAGTTGGCTGTTTCTGACTTGATGACGCGTGAGCTAACTTCTGAAGATGAAAAAAGTTAAGGAGATCAAGCTAATGAACAAAATAATAATCATGATTCTTGTTGCAACTCTGTTGATCACGACTTCTGCGTTTGCTGTTGAACAGGTTGTCATCGGAACCAACTACGGTGAGATAACTCTTGAACTTGATAACGAAAAAGCACCTTTGTCGGTTGCTAACTTTCTCACCTACGTCGATAAGAACCATTACAACGGAACAATCTTTCACCGGGTTATTAAGGATTTCATGATACAGGGTGGCAACTTTACCGCAGATATGACACCGAAAAAAACCAGTGCAGCGATTAAGAATGAAGCGAGTAACGGTCTGCTCAATCTGCGCGGAACGATCGCCATGGCCCGCACCGGTGTTGTTGATAGCGCGACCAGCCAGTTTTTTATCAACTTGAAGGACAACGCTTTTCTTGACCATAAGGACACCTCGATCAGAGGATATGGTTATGCTGTTTTTGGCAAAGTTATTAAAGGTATGGAGATCGTAGATAAAATCGGTACCAGCCCAACCCAAACGTTCAAGCGTTTCCGCGATGTTCCCGTGGAGCCTGTTATTATTCAAAGCGTCAAACGGGTCGCAAAATAATTTAAAACGGTCAAGAAATCTTTACGATAGGAAGCTGACAAGACTGTCCGGTTCCTGAAAGCGAGGCAGGTATGAGCACCGCTCGCATAATGACTTACAACATTCAAAGTTGCCGTGGTAGCGATGGTCAGGTTAATCCTGACAGAATTTTGAATGTGATCGCAGATTCTGCACCCGACATAGTCGTATTGCAGGAGTTTGGTTCTGCACATCACGTTGATATTCTTCCCTACCTGGCAGACCGCCTTGGTCTTGATGTTTATAGGGACGCAAGCGGCGGGCCACTAGCATACCTTTCATTTTTCCCCCTGAAAGCTGTACAGAGATTTGACCTTGGTTATGGTGGACAGTGCTTACGTGCCGATGTAGATCTCGGTGGCAAGCGTTTGCACCTGTTGAATGTAAAATTTGACACCTTCCCCAGGTTTCGTAGTCACCAGGTGGCGCAGTTGCTCGGGCCAGACCTCCTTGGTAATCGCTCCTTAGCCTGTCCAGCGTTGATTTTAGGCGACTTTGCTGATTATTTCTGGGGAGCGGGCAATCTTGAACTAGCCTCGATCCTACGTCGAACCCGGCGACCGTTATGGCGTGGAACCTATCCTTCGCGTTGTCCAATTTTTGGACGTGATCGCGCTTATCTTCGAGGTGGCGTACGCGTTCTTGATGCTTCCGTTAATCATAGCTTTCTGGCTCGTCAAGCTTCCAACCATTTACCTTTAACCTTAACTGTGCAGATTACCGATACGCGTCGTTCTGTAAAGTTAAGACAGCTGGCCGGTGGTCGCATGGAAGCCGCTCCAGGTTAACTTGACAGCCTATTTCTCCCTGTGGAAAATTCTGTGGATAAGGTTGATAACTTCAATTTAAAACAGAAGTTTCCTCTTAAAAGTCTATGAAAACTCCCCGTATAACCAAAGCACATGCAAAAGAAACACTTATCCGTCTGGAAAAAAAATATCCAGATGCTCACTGTGCGCTTATTCACGAAAATCCCTGGCAGTTGCTCGTTGCAACGATCTTGTCAGCACAGTGCACAGATATACGTGTCAACCTTGTTACCCCCCCTTTATTTAAACGTTTTCCTGATGCGGCAAGTTTGGCGCAAGCACCGTTGGCTGAAGTTGAAGAGCTAATCCGCTCAACGGGGTTTTTTCGAAACAAAGCAAAAAACCTGATCGGTTGCTCAAGAGACCTGATAGAAAAGCATCAGGGCGAGGTTCCAAAAGAGATGTCCAATCTCGTTGCTTTGCCTGGTGTCGGCCGCAAAACCGCTAATGTTATTTTAGGAAATGCTTTTGCCACTCCGGGTATGGTTGTAGACACGCATGTCGGGCGTATTGCCAGACGTTTGGGGTGGGCCACTGCGCGTTCTGCGGAAGGAGTTGAGGAGCAACTCTGTTAGTTGCTGCCAGCCGATCGCTGGACACAAGCAGCACATGTGTTGATTTTTCACGGTCGCCAATGTTGTCGGGCGCAAACAGCGTGGTGCTCGAACTGTCCGGTTGTTGATCGTTGTCCACAGGTGGGGGTTGGAAGACAAAAATAGAAATGATGGATGTTACATGGTCAGATAAAGGTAAAAGACAAGAGGTAAAAAAAAGGAACCCGGAAGACTCCAGGTTCCTTTTTCATTCGTGCACGGTCTGTTTCAGAACTCGTCCATATCCAGTCTAAAAAAGTCTTTTGCCTGTGGCGTTTTTTCTTCGATAGCATACCGAACGGGAGCGGTATTTGGAGCAAAAGCTTCGATGACGATATCAGGACTATCC
>CBDUFN010000152.1:0-7093 GCA_965366475.1 uncultured bacterium
CTAAACAAGTTGACCGACAGTTCCATCCGCTCAGCAGAGCAGGTCAAAAGCATTGTGCGAGCCACTCAAGAGCAATCACGAGGCAGCCGACAGATCACCGAGGCGGTCAACCAGGTCGCAAATATGTTGCACCAGATATCATCAGCCGTAAAACAACAGTCGGAGGGAATCCATCAACTGGCTCAGGCTGCTGAATCGATGAAAGACATTTCCTCTCAAGTCAAGCTCAGCACCGGAGAGCAAGCCAAAGGCAGTCACCAGATCAGTGCGAGCATGGAAAACATTCGCAACATGATGCAACAAATTGATCAGGCATCAAAAGAACAGTCTACAAAAAGTCAGCAAGTGGTGGCAGCTGTTTCGTCTGTTCGTAAAGTTGCAGAGGAAAATGCCGCCCGCACTGCAGAACTGGACAAAGTCGTTGAGAATCTGGCTGAGCAGGCCGAAGTTCTGGAAAAGGAAATTGGCTCGTTCAAGTCTTAAGATGACTCTTAAGTAAGAAGTAAACTGTTTGACAAAACAGACAGATTTCGTTAGAGTTTCGCCAACATAGCAACACGTCTTTATCAAGAGTGGTGGAGGGACAGGCCCTTTGAAGCCACAGCAACCGATCGGTTTTTATACTTAACTGGTGTCAGGTGCTAAATCCAACTCGCAGGCAGCACAGGCGGGGGAGATGAGGACGGAGCCCGCGATACCCTCGTAATGTATCCGTTGGCCCCTTCTCATTTTATGGAAGGGGCCTTTTTATTTGCGCAGGCTACGGGCAGAACATGAGCGAAGACGGTATCGTAAAAACCGAACTCATCAACTTTAACGTTGAGCTTAAGCTGGAAAGTGGTCGGCTTCTTGGCCCGCTGACGCTCGCCTATGAAACCTATGGCACGTTGAACAGTGACAAGAGCAACGCTATCCTGGTGACACACGCATGGACCGGCGATGCCCACGCTGCCGAGCGCCACGACAAGGAAGACCGCAAACCTGGTTGGTGGGACGACATGATCGGTCCCGGCAAGGTCCTCGATACCAACCGCTACTTTGTTATCTGTTCAAATGTCATCGGCTCCTGCTTTGGCTCAACAGGCCCCACCAGCACCAATCCCAGAACCGGAAAGCCCTATAATCTACAGTTCCCAGTTATCATGGTTCGCGACATGGTGCGCGCCCAGCAACTGCTTATCGATCACCTGAAGATCGACAAACTTCTCACTGTCATCGGTGGCAGCATGGGAGCAATGCAAGCTATAGAGTGGGGGATTCATCACCCGGAACGCGTCCGCTCCATCGTCCCGATTGCAGGTACCGGAACACCTTCGCCGATGGCTATTGCTTTAAACGCTCTCGCTCGTCAAGCAATCTACAATGATCCGATGTGGCGCAAGGGCAACTACAAACCGGAACACCCTCCGACAGAAGGTCTGGCACTGGCTCGTGCAGTAGGCCATATTTCGTTTCTTTCCGATCAATCGATGCAGCTCAAGTTCGGACGCAGATTTTCTGCCCGCGATGGCCAGTTCGATTTTTTCGGCCAGTTCGAAGTAGAACGATACCTCTCCTATAACGGTCGAAATTTTGTCGATCGTTTCGACACAAACAGCTTTCTGTACCTCGCCAAGGCCCTTGACCTTTATGACATCTCCTGGGGTTTTGACAGCCTGGAAGAAGCTTTAAACAATCTTGAATGTCCATCGCTTTGGTTTTCGTTTACCTCAGACTGGCTCTATCCTCCTCACCAAACAGAGGAGCTGATAAAGGGCTTACACAAACAGAAAAAACCTGCCGAATACCACCTCATCAATTCAGATTACGGACATGACTCCTTTCTGGTTGAACCGGAGAAATTCACGCCAAAGATTGTGGAGTTTCTTAATCGGTTGGCTGTTGGTTAATCTATGGTCAAATAGAAACGGGCAGCAGATATATCATCTGCTGCCCGTTTGACTCACCCAACTCAACTCTCACTAATCTTCATCCTCAAATAATCCCATCTGGTCATAACGATGCTTTTCAACCTTGAACGGCAAAGGGAAGTAACGAGGACACTCGAGAAGGAGATTGGCCGCAGGCTGTTTACAATTTCGCAAACATTTGAGGCAAAGGGTATTTACTGCTTTTTCATCAGGAGACGATTTCATAGTTCTATCCAGTCAAGACATGCCTTCACATTATCAGGTCTGGGAGCTCTCAGTAAAGGGTTCACTGTTTTTCTGCGGAGGTCTTAAGCAGCTCTGCAACAACCACTTCGATGCGTGCCATCACAGTCTCTTCCGGTTCAATATCAAGTTCGATACGCCTTTCAGGTAGCGTATGTCGATAAAGCGGATCGTAGTAATTAACCATCAACTCACTGACCAACTCAGACCAACAACCGTCTTCAAGCAATTGCAGATATCGAGCCATCGTTTCTTTGCCAAGCTTATCTTTTAGAGCACGAATTGGGTGAGTAAATTCTTCCTTGAGACGATCGACAGCGGGGTAATCGGCAAGGATATTCCTGACTCTCAATTCCAGACTCGCATTCACCCAGATCGATGTTTCCACCTGCAAGGCTTTGTAAACTCTGGGAGGGAGAGCCACACGTCCAATATGACGGCTCTCACCTTCGGCCAAAACGTAGCCGCCGACAGGGATTTTACGAAGTTCATCCCAGAGTAAAGATTCAAACATCTTCTGCCCTGGCTGTGGAGGTAACCCAAGATTACCGAAGGCACTGCCACGGTGATTCGCTAAGCCTTCCAGATCTACGACCGGGTAGCCCTACTCGGCCAGACGTAACAAATAATCAGTTTTACCAACGCCTGTCAGACCACGAAAAACCAACATGCGCCCCCATTCGCCATGTTCAAAATAATCGAGAACCAAACGACGGAAGCCTTTATGCCCACCGGAAAGTTGTCTGGCAGGAACTCCGGCAAGCTCCAGAAATTGTGTTAAAGCAAGGCTACGCATTCCACCACGCCAGCAAAACACCACAACGGGTTGCGAAGTACCGGCCTGTAAAGCAGAGACTTGTTCAATCATGGCAGGAATTTTAGGCGCAACGATTTCCACACCACGCCGTCGGGCCTGCTGCTTTCCAACCTGCTTATAAAGGGTGCCCACTTCCTGCCGTTCCGCATTATCAAGGATCGGCACATTGATCGATCCGGGAATGGTCGCTTCGGCAAACTCGTCAGGGCTGCGGGCATCAACCAGCAGGGCCCCTTTATTGCGCAGGATCAGGGCTTGTTCTATGGTAATCGATAGTGACATATTAAGAGCTCTCAGTTGAGTGGTTATACTCCATAATGAGAGCAACCGGCAAGCAGAGAACAAAAGAGAAGAAAAGGTTGACAAGGCCAAAGGCTTCGGGTAGTTTGGCGATCTTGTTGCGGGGTGGAGCAGTCAGGTAGCTCGTCGGGCTCATAACCCGAAGGTCGGAGGTTCAAATCCTCCCCCCGCTACCAAAAATTATCAGGGACTTGCATTAATATGCAGGTCCCTTTTTGTGTCTCCTTCTTTAGCCCCTCCCCCCTAGTTTTTCAAACAAAAAAACAACTCTACGATTTGACTCCGTATATTTGATAAAGCTCACCGTTTGATGTAATTTAACAAATATTTCTACATAGAACCAAGGGGGCATAATGAGAAACCATACGACGCACCTGATTTATTTTTCGCCGACAGGGACAACCCGAAAAATTGTCGATGCCATTGCACAAGGACTTTCTTCAGAGCACATCAACCGCTACGATCTGACTTTCGCATTTAAAAAGACAGATCAGCTGCTCGCAGATGGAGTCGTCGTTATTGGGGTTCCAGTCCATGCAGGCCGTGTTCCCATCGACTGCCTGGAAAGAATGGCAACTTATTCAGCAAGCAACCTGCCTACCGTTTTGGTGGCTCTCTACGGCAATCGCGAGTTTGAAGATGCACTTGTGGAACTGCGTGATGTCGCTATCGCGCGGGGATTTAACGTTATCGCTGCCGGAGCCTTCATCGGTGAGCACTCTTACTCAACTCCTGAACGTCCCATCGCAGCAGGCAGGCCCGATACGAACGACCTGAGTTTAGCGATAAAGTTCGGACAACAAATTGCTGCGAAGATAGAAAGAGACAATCTCAACACTCCAAAGATTGATGGCGAAGTCCCCTACAAGGAGCGTGTTAAATTTGGTGGCGTCGCACCAGAAACCGATGCAGAGAAATGTACTCTCTGTGGACGATGTATAGAAGTTTGCCCAGTACGTGTCATCTCAATGTCGAAAACAATCACGACACGTGCTGAAGGATGTATCATGTGTTGCGCCTGTGTCCGAGTATGTGAAGATGATGCTCGCCCTTTCAATCACCCTATGATCGAAGAGAGGCGCGAGCTTCTGATCAAGAATTGCTCAATCCCCAAAAAGCCAAAACTGTTTTTATAATTTAGCCATGAATCTCACAAGGAATCTAAAAAAAACGGGCTTTGCATATCGATGCAAAGCCCGTTTTTTAAAATCTAAATCCAATAAATTCAGATGTTACCGTGCGCTAAGGCTGGCGAAGAAGCAGCCTCTCCAAACCAACTATTGATCACACCAGCTTCTTGTTGTTCCAGAACTCGACCGATATCCGTTTGCGTTAAGATACCGGTTAACTCTCCTTCTGCATCAGTAACCAACAATCTTCTGATCGATTTTTTCAACATCAAACCAACAGTTTCATATGGAGCTGTCGTCTGTGGTGTGGAGATAACGTTATGGCTCATCACTGAGCTAACCGGCACTTCAGCAAGATCGACACCTTCGGCAATGCATCGTACAACATCGCGCTCTGTAAACATTCCCACCGGCAAACCATTGTCAACAACGACAATACAACTGACCGAGCGTCGCGCCATCAAAGACAACGCGTAACGTGCAGACACATCTGGCGCAACATGAAGAAGCTGAGAGGACATCAACTGGGAGACATCACTGACACCTTTAAAAGCTTTTTCGCGGAGAGAGCGGACAAGATCTGACTGGGTAAAAATACCAACCATATTGAGGCGGGCGTCGAGAACAACGAGATGACGGATACTATGCTGGAAAAAGACCTGATGAGCCTGACCAACAGCCATATCTTCTGACGCGGTCATCACAGGCTTGTTCATGACCTCTTTTATGAGCAGATCGGGCTGCCCCAGTAACCAGTTGGCAGCAAAAACAACATCTCTTTCAGTAAGAATCCCTATGGGTTCATTATGAGCGAGAACAACCACGCAACTGATGCATCTGTCACTCATAATTTCCAGGGCTTCCTGAACGGTCGCCTCAGACTCAATAGCAACTACGGGACGCGTTGCAAATCTGCCAATTGTTGCTTTCATGTTCCCCCCAGGAACTCTTCTCTTGAGGCAGCATTCCGCTATTAACCGGCAAGAATTAAGTTATTTGCCTGAAATATCGACAGAAAACGGCCTCATTAGCATAGGTTTATGTAATGGTGCAAAATCAGTTCCATTTGCAAAATAAAAAATATTTCGTTTAGAAAGAAGGAATTCTACAACCCTGACATCTGCGACTTTTGCAGAGGTTGAATAAAAAGGTATTTTCGTATGTATAAAACCTGAATCAGATCTGCAGTTCGCGATGAGCCAGACGATAAACTTCAGTGTCCTGCGCGGAAAAACATGTAATGACCACTCGTGGAGCCAAATCTTCGTGACTCATAAAATCAAGAATCACGCGTAAAGCTATTCGACTGGCCTGTTCAACGGGAAAACGATAGACTCCAGTACTGATTGAAGGGAATGCAACACTTCTTATGTGATGGTCGACAGCCAGCTGCAAACAATTGCGGTAACAGCTGGCGAGAAGGTTGACTTCGTTATGATGACCACCATGCCACACAGGACCAACAGTATGAATCACATATCTCGCGGGCAAGTCATACCCCTTTGTCAGCCGGGCCTCCCCGGTTGGGCATCCACCCAATGCGCGGCATTCTTCCAATAATTTGGGACCAGCAACTCTGTGAATAGCGCCATCCACACCACCGCCACCAAGAAGCTCTTCATTTGCAGCATTGACGATCGCATCAACCTCGAGAAAGGTTATGTCTCCCTGAATAATTTCGAGTTTTTCTACAATCATTACTGCCTCTGTGTTCCTGTCAATTCGAAGCTTGCCGCCAATATTAATAGTAACGACAATCAGCGCGGAAACAAGTTTCTGGCAAATTTCGATATGATTTCAGAACAAATCGTACATCGGCAAGCGCACTAAGGGAGGATTGCGTTGAGAACAAAAGAGGCTAAAATAAAAAAAAGCAATAGAATCCTAGCCAAAGGAGGAGACGATGAGATACCGTATGGATTTTGGTGAAGATCGCGTCAACTACCTGATTGGTCAATGTCTGCGCAGCAAAGCAAAGGCAGAGTGGATTTACGACCTTCTAGTTTCAAAAAGGCACACGAAAATCGACCTCATTACAGGCAGCATCCATTTGACTCAAGAAGAGCAGAGCGAGTTTGTTGCCAGGTTCAGCGCTGAGATCGAACCGACAATCTGGGAGTCTTCATTCCGCAAGCATTAACGTATCCAGAGTGGGTCGTTATTTAAATACGCCCTGCTAAGGGTCATACTTTTACCTGCAGTTGTGTTGAGCAGGCATATTATTTTACGGGTTTTTTCATGACTAAAACTTGGAAGTGCGATCTTTGTGGCTACGTCCACAATGGTACGGAACCACCTGAATCATGTCCCGTCTGCGGAGCAGACAGTAGTCATTTTTCAGAGTTGAAAATTCAAACCTCAAGCGTCCCAAAAGCTGCTACCGAAGCTTGGCAATGCAGCATCTGTGACCACATCTCCCACGGCATTACACCACCGGAGTTCTGCCCGGTCTGCGGGGCTGCAAAAGCATTCTTTCACCCTTATTTCTTAACAGAAACAACCGCAACTCCGGAAAACATTCAAAAAGTGGTTATTTTCGGCGCAGGCATCGCTGGCATAACAGCCGCAGAGGAAGCTCGCCGTCAAGCCAGCCAAGTCGAAATCACCTTGGTCTCAAGAGAGAAGAGCCTTCCTTATTTTAGACTTAACCTGACTCGTTTTCTGGCAGGTGAAGTCGAAGAGAACGATTTACT
>CBDUFN010000153.1:0-7067 GCA_965366475.1 uncultured bacterium
TGCGACCTGTTCTGGATGAGCACCAAAGTTTGTAATTGGCAAGTAGACTTTCGATCGTCGCGCATTCAATAATGCTTGTGCATTTTCTTCAGCATAGGCACCCAGAGTTTTCGCACCCAAATTATGTTGAGCGGAGAATTCAAGGATAGGACGATCGTCAGTATTTATAAACTGAGCATTCTTGGAGAATTCATACAGGGCACTCTCATCAAAAAGATAACGTGAAGCGATAAGATCTCCAGGAGTGTCAAGGTTAAGTGTCTCCATAAGGCTTCTTATCCCTGGATCCGTAAAACGTGTTTGAAGTTGTTGGTAATCAAAAGACAAAGGATGTGTCGCCCCAACAAGAATCAAATCACTTCCCGCCTGAAAGACCAGAACCTTAGGAAAATTTTTGAGGAAAGTCTTACAAGCTATCTGCAGATTTTCAAGCGTTATATCGTAGAGACCGAGCCATTGACAAAAGATCCCTCCCTTTTTCAATTGACGAGAAGCCAACTGATAAAAATCATCTGTGAAAAGGTTGGAATTTCCTGTTTGCCAGGGGTTGGAGGGCTCTGAGACAATCACGTCGTATTGTTTTGGACTCGTCAACAAGAGATTTCGGCCATCATTTACCAAGAGCTTTACCTTGGGATCTTTAAGGACATAACCATTGGCATGAGTAAAGTACGATTCAGCCTTGACAACTTCTGGTGATATTTCGACACAGGTAATTTTTTTGGTCGGATGATCACTCATACCGTTAAGTGTGATTCCAGTACCAAGACCAATCACGAGAACATCATCAGGTTTTGGATGAAGTAATAAAGGCAATTGGCCAATTAAAATCTGTGTTGCCATATCGCTTCCGGTACCGCCGTCTGTCTTGCCATTTACAGAGAAGAACCTATAATAACCATCGTTGCTTTCATGAATGGCAACAGTACTATCCCGCCCTTCTATCACCTCTAGAATCTTTTCCTTTTCCAGAACACTATCCAACCCACCCATTTTTGCGTATTTCGGTGCGTAACAGTAGACACCACTGTTAACCAGCTCCATATTCCAGTTCATTGGATATAAAACGAGGAGTAGAGAGACCGTTAAGAGTGCAGGAATTCGGTATCCAATGACTTTTTTTCTGTAATAAATGGCAAGAAGAAGAACTAAAAGCAATTGAGCAATGGCGAGAGATTTGAAACTCTCAAGAAGTCCAAATAGGGGTAACAAGATAAATCCTGCAGCCAAACTTCCCAACACAGCGCCGACAGTATTGTGTAATACGACCAACCCCACCCCTTCCCCAGTATGAGCCTTGCCTGGATCGATAATAGCGACGGCAGCAGGCAATAAAGCACCAGAAAGGATGGTCGGTAAAGCAATGACTGTAAAAACAATCAGAAACGAAAAAAACGAAAGGAGCCACCAGCGTTCGCCAGAAAACTCGTGAGCAAACTGGAAGAGATAAGCCAATTTATCGTAATGTGGGGCTGTAGCAAGAATCGACAACCCCATCAAAGCAGAAAGAGTTAGAAACAGTTTTTTTTCATGCATTCCCGAATGAGCTATCTTGGCATAAAGAACTCCACCGAGAGAAATTCCGACAAGATACGCACTCAACATCATTGAGAAGGCGTAACTCGTATTACCAAGGAAAAGCAAAAGTATTCGGGTCCAGAGGATTTCGTAGGCAAGACTGAAGAAACCAATAAAACCAATGGCAAGAAGAATTGGTCTATAGAGTACGGCATCGAGTTTAACTTTTTGCTCAATTTTTCCACGCACGCCATCCGCATCAACGGCGCCATACTGTTTCATGAGCAGAAAAGCAATCAGAGCGATGCCAAAGTTGCCACCGATCGCGAGAAAGCCAGTACGCGAAAGACCAAAATTAGGGAGAAGCCAATAACCTGCAGAAAAAGCTCCGAGTGTCGCTCCTACGGTATTCAACGCATAGAGTCGTCCTATCTGCGCACCCGATTTTCGGCGCGCAAAAAATCGACACATTAACGGGAAGGTGCCACCCATACAAATAGTCGGTGGCAAAAGAAGCAGACTCGAAAAGATGATGTTAACCGTGGTGACAACCCATGGAAGTCCGACTAATTTTTGTGACCAGTAGACATAAAGAATTTCGACAACATCGAGGGCCGGCGAAAAAAGCAGAGCGCTAAGGGCAATGCCGACCTCAAGGATGCAATAGGTTTTCAACAAATTGGTCTGTTGATCGACATAACGACCAATGTAATAGCTACCGAGCGCCAATCCAGCCATAAACGTCGCGGCGACAACGCTGACAGCGATCATCGTGTTACCAAAAGTCAGCGATAAATACTTGGTCCACAGAATTTCATAAATGAGTGCGCAGAAGCCTGAGGCAGCAAAGATTGTGTAAATTTGAATTTTATCACGCAGCCCTATTCCCATGTCCCCCCCTGGGTCACATTAAAGATTATTTCATTGGAAAATGCAAATCTTACGCCAAAAGATTTAACATCGTTGAGCGACATTCAGGGGGGAAAAAAATATAAATGTAAGTATCTATAAGATAACGGGAATGAGGCAATTTAACTCTTTTTAGAGATTGAAACGAAAGGCATAAGAGAAAAGCTAAGAAGGGAAGTGCCGTGATTTGGCTATATGGTTTAACGTTTTAATTTTTCACACAGAAAAAAAGGGGTGCCTCGAAAGGCACCCCTGATTATTTTGCACAAGAACTGTTGGATTAGATACCAGCAGCTTCTTCCAGCATAGCAGTCGTAACAGACTTAGGACGCTCAATACCGTAACCAAGAGCACGATCCCAAGTGATGTTAGCGAGGCAGCCAAGTGCGCGGCCGATACCGAAGAGTACAGTGTAGAACTCGTACTGGGTAACGCCGTAGTACCATTGAATAACGCCAGACTGTGCGTCAACGTTTGGCCATGGGTTCTTAGCTTTGCCATGCTCAGTGAGTACGCCAGGAGCAACTTCGAAGATCATGCGGACCAGTTGGAACAATGGGTAGTCTTTGAGACCTTCTGTCTTCAGGCAGAACTCACGCTGTGAAGTGTAACGTGGGTCGGTCTTACGAAGAACGGCATGACCGTAACCAGGAATAACCTGACCGCTGTTGAGAGTAGCCCAGAGAGCTTCTTTGAGTTTTTCTTCTGTTGGAACTTCACCACCGAGCTCCTCCATGAAGTTTTGAGTCCAACGTAGAACTTCTTCGTTGGCCAGACCATGCAGAGGACCAGCGAGGCCGCCGAGGCCAGCACTATATGCGTAGTATGCGTCAGACAAAGCAGAAGCAACCAGGTGAGTCGTATGAGCAGAGACGTTACCAGACTCATGGTCAGAGTGGAGGATGAAGTACATACGGGACACGTCCTTGTAATCATCGCTCTGGCCGATCATGTGTGCGAAGTTACCGCCCATGTCGAGATTTGGATCAGCAGCAATCTGGTCGTTGTTCCGATACTTCTTGTTGTAGATGTACGCACCGATAGGACCAAGTTTGGCCATCATGTTAGTAGAATCTTCGAGCATATCCTCCCAGCAGGTCATCTTGTTGAATTTGCCGTCACGGTAGTTCTTGGCGAACACAGAGTCACGTTGCATAGCAAGAACAGCGCTTGAGAACATTGCCATTGGATGTGCATCATCAGGAAGGGCGTCGAGTACGTCGTAGACGTACTGAGGAACAACTGCGTTCTTCTTCCAGTCTTCAACAACTTCAAGAGTTTGCTCCATAGTAGGAACGTCGCCAGTCAACAACATGTACCAGAAGCCTTCAACATAAGGATACTCACTGCCAGGAACTTTAGGAAGAGCATCAAAGGTTTCAGGGATGGTCAAGCCGCGAAAGCGAATACCTTCAAAGGGGTCAAGGTAGGAGATATCGGTTACCAGGCACTTAATGCCACGGGCACCACCGATAGCTTGAGCGATAGTGACATCACCCAGTTTGATATCGCCACATTCCTTGACCAGCTTAGTGATCCGGGGGCGATGTGCATCAATTTTCTGGCTCAGTACGGTTTTCAGTGTAGACATAATTCTCTCTCCTTTGGGAAATGGTATGGTGGTGATGCAGAAACATCACCATAGTAAAACTGTCCCTTGTTTACAAAACTACCAACTGTCAAATGACAAATCATCCCGCCGACAAAGCTACATCAGGTGCGTGAACCCGCACCAGAGTAGAATTAATGCGGCGGGAAAAATAATTGAATCTGACCAAGGGCAAATCATGCTTGTGATTCTTTACCCTTTATCATTTTCCAAATAACGTTCTAACAAGTCACCCCTAATGTGTCAAGGCGATTTTGTATACAGTATGCTATTTCTTTTTTGAGAACGGCCCAACTTTAATATTTCCATCACAACAACGACGTGATAAAATGCACAAAAAATAGGCAGAGATTCTATGCAAATCGGCTCACTAAAACTTAAAAACCCCATATTTTCGGCGCCAATGGCAGGGATCTCCGACTTACCTTATCGACTCACTATGAAGCGGCAAGGAGCGTCACTGGTATACTCGGAAATGGTGAGCGCCAACGGACTTTTTTTCAACGGCAAAGCAACGCTTGATTTATTGAAGTCCAACCCAGAGGAGCACCCGTTGGCGATTCAACTCTTTGGTGACAACCCTGAGAGACTTGCAGACGCAACAAAACAAGTAGAAGAGTTCGGTGAATTGATCGATATCAACCTGGGTTGCCCGGTTCGTAAAGTCATTCGTTCTGGTGCTGGAAGTGCTCTCTTAAGAGAACCGAAGAAGGTTGTCGAAATCATTTCTGCAGTGCGCAAGGCAACAACCCTCCCCCTAACAATCAAGTTTCGCTCCGGGTGGGACCACAGCTCGATTAATTTTACTGAAATCGCCAACATTGCAGTTAATGAAGGAGTAGACGCCCTCACCTTACACCCACGAACAAAAGCACAAATGTTTGGCGGCGAGGCTGATTGGCAACATATAAAAACACTAAAAAGGGCTGTTCCTATCCCGGTGATTGGTAGCGGAGACCTCTTTTCAGCAGAGTGTATTAAAACCATGTTTGAGACAACAGGATGCGATGCGGTCATGATCGGCAGAGGGGGCTATGGAAACCCTTGGATAATCAGTCAGGCTCTCGACTTACTCGCGGGAAGACCAATTTCGCAACCAACGACAGAGGAACGTCACAAGGTTGCCAAAGAACATTTTGAGCTCTGTTTGAAGATCTTTGGCCCTCATAAAACACTAGGCCAAATGCGCAAGCACCTCTGCTGGTACGTCAAGGGGCTTGGAAATGCCGCTGTTTTTCGCGCCAACATTAATCAAACCAGAACAATCACTGAAATGAGTGACCAGCTTGAGGACTTCTTTGCCAATGCCGAAGAATCAAGTTAAAAAGCCTAACAGCGACCAAGACTCCAAGGATACAGGTTCGACTCTCTATGCAATGATTCTGGAGAACATCGACCGCGCTGTAATTGCCTTTAACCAGGAAGGACAGATCACACTCTTCAATCCTGCCGCAGAGGCACTGATGGAACGCTCTTCTCGACAGATGAAAGGTCAGCATTACGAAGTTCTTTTCAAGAACCAGGAAACCTTACTCTACCTGGCCAAAGTCGCACTCAATGAGAGTCGCTCTATCACCGACGATGAAGGGCTCTTCCTGCACAGGGCTAATGCCGCGCCATTACCTGTCAACGCATATGCCGCTCCCATCTATGCCAGCCGTGGCAACCAGGATGGTGCCGTCATGATCATCCGTGACCTGTCTCGGATTAAAGAGCTCGAAGGAACTCTGCGGCGCGCTGACCGCCTGTCAATATTGGGGACTCTCGCAGCCGGGCTTGCTCACGAGATAAAAAACCCACTAGGTGGCATAAAAGGTGCGGCACAGTTACTTGCCATGGAATTGCCAGAAGATAAGGCCCTGCAAGACTACACACAAATCATGATCAAAGAAGCAGAACGCATCAACTTCATCATCGAAGAGTTGATGGATCTTGGTAATCCAAGAGCCCCTGAATTCGAGGAAGTCGATCTATCCAGAATACTTGATGATATTGTCCTTCTACAAAAAGAAGCCGCTCGGAGTCAGAACACCCGATTCACTCTAAAGTTGGACCCAAGCATACCGCCGGTTCAAGGTGATGAAGGATTACTGACCCGACTCTTCTTAAACATTATCAAGAATGCCCGCGAAGCAATCTCTCATGACGGTGAAGTTGTTATTGAGACCCGGATTGCTTCTAGTTACCACATGACCAGCCCCGGCAGAAGGTCCTCGCCGATGGTAGACATTACAATCAGTGATACCGGTTGCGGAATTGTTAAAGAAGAAATGGATCGCATTTTCACACCCTATTTCACAACAAAAACAAAGGGTAGCGGCCTGGGGTTGGCGATTTCACAGAAGATTATAGAAGACCATCAGGGCCTGCTGAAGATTAACAGTTCTCCGGGTGAGGGAACCACCATGACAATTTCATTACCGTTGCGTCGTTAAGCAGCGTTTCCAAGGAGTAACAAAATATGTCGATCAAAAGGATTCTGGTTGCTGATGATGAGGAGAGCATTCGCTGGGTTCTTTCCAAATCCTTGACCAAACAGGGATATCAGGTTGACTTGGCCTGCGATGGCAAAGAAGCCTTACTCATGAGCAGAAAACAGAGTTACGACTTGGCTGTTCTTGACATAAAAATGCCGGGGATTACCGGGCTGGAGCTCTTGAGTAAGTTCCAGGAAGAATGTCCTGCGGCGTTGGTCATTATCATGACTGCTGAGTCATCGATGAAAAACGCAGTGGAAGCAATGAAGCGCGGCGCCTACGATTATTTGACCAAGCCTTTTGACCTGGATGCCCTCGACGCAATCATTTACAAAGCCAAAAAAGCCTCTGATGTTTCTGCCGAAGTTTCTATACTCAAGCAGGAGGTCAAAGATCACTACCAACTGGACCGAACAATTATCGGCCAGAGCCCACCCATGCAGAGAATTTACAAAACTCTCGGCAGAATCGCCCCATCAGATATTACTGTTCTCATTTATGGAGAAAGTGGCACCGGCAAGGAGTTAATTGCCCGGGCTATTCATTTCAATAGC
>CBDUFN010000154.1:0-7055 GCA_965366475.1 uncultured bacterium
ATATCACCACTTTTTCTAAGCCAATTTGAAGTTGACGAAGCGGTTCCCTTCCGTCGTCATCTGAATCGGCTTGAAGTTGAAATAGGACAAGAAGATTACAGCCGCTTAAAGCGGGTTGAACTTCTAGACACACCACCCACCGAAGCAACCTTTTCGGCAATGGTAAACATCACCGAACGTCTGCTAAAAAGCACTCAGAACAACTATAATCGTGATCTGCTGATGCGCCTTCAAGCTCGCATCTACCTCGATCCTGTTCACTATTCCATCTATTATCGCCTGCCCGACCGATGCCTGCGTTTTGTCGCCAGTTGGAGACAAGACGTTCTGCAACGTTTCTTTGCCAAGGTGCCAACGAAGGATTCCGGATGGCATCCCTGTGGCCATGCTTTACCGGAGTTCGAAGGGCGTTACTTACCGGATGCTGCGGGTGGCGCCTTACTGTTACGACGCATGGTAGGTGACAATCGTCAACTACCGCTGATTACCGCCAGTCATGGCCCTTACGATCCGCATACCCTGGAAGTCACCCTCTATTTCTTGCGTACCAGAAAAGGAGGTTCAGCCATCATCAATCTTGGCTTTGCCGGACGAGAGCCTTTAACTGACGAGAACCTTGCACAGTTGGAAGGCTGGGGAGTACCCCTCAATCCGAGCAACATTGATGTTATCTACCCCTATATTGATGAACACGGTCATCCTTACTGTTACAAGCTTGAAGAGGGCCTTCCTGATTACGTTGCAGCACTGGAATTATCACTTCCAGACCTGGTGATTGACATTCACGGTTGTGTGGGAACCTTCAGCGACGACCGTCGTGTCGTCGTAGGCCTTGGAGGATTACCTCCTTTTCGAGAACCGGAACAGATTGGCAAATTACATCGCAAAGATGAAGTCTTCTATCTACAGCCACATACGTCCGTGCGACATGGCCTGAGCTTGATTCGTGATCTCTCTGCAGAGATGTATGTGCAATTTTGTGCCGATCCTCACCTCTGCTACAACTTCGCGCTACTCGGAGGCATGCAACTGCTCGGAACACAGACCAACCCACGGGTCGATGTTGACAGTCTGATTACTGGTGAAGATCGCGCCTTTTTACCAAAAGAAGATCTACGCTGGTTGCCAGGAGCCGGAGCCAATGCTTTGCAGCGTATTGCCGCACACAAACTCAACCCGAACAGTCAATGCCTGCACGTTGAGATCCCAACAGCAGTGAGACGGAAAATGGTTCTCAAATTACGTTCACTCGAAATTGAAGCTTCGCTAGAGGCCAGTGCCCTTTAAGAACATCTGAACTGAACACCGATCAATATTTAACCTAAGAGGTCATTGCTTTTTTTAACTAAAAAAGGCAGCCAATCGGCTGCCTTTTCAAACATCAAACTTTGTAGAGACAAGGTCTCTAATAGATCACGATATATCCGTGATCTGTAGCAATTTTAGTAATTTCCAGAACATCTTCAATCTGGTAAGACGTGCCATCAAGGACAAAGGTATAACCACCTTCCGGATTCTTCTTAGCAAGGTCAATCAAGTATTCAAAGCTAGCAGTCTTTACCGTCTCCATACAACTGTCTCCTCGAAATTAGAGCAAGGCCATGGCTTCTTCGTGCAATTGTTTATTCGCAGCAGCAATCACAAAACCTCCAGCAACTGGAGACTTCCCTTGAGCATCGGTAATAACACCGCCAGCGGCTTCAACAATCGGAATCAGCGGGACAATATCATAAGGCTGAAGGGTATCTTCGACCACCAGATCAACTTGACCGAGAGCCAGCATACAGTAGGAGTAGCAATCGCCACCAAAACGTTGTAGGCGGGTCTTCGCGGCGATTCGCCTAAAGGCCGCCAGGTTGTCAACATTAGCAAACATGCTTTCGTGCGTACAGTAGAGAAGGGCCTCCTCCAGACAAACATCCTGACGGGTCTGCATAGCACGAGTTTGCCCTTTCTGCTGCAAAAAAGCACCGGCGGCACTGCCCCAAAAGAGCTCTTCCGTTGCCGGTTGATGCATCAAGCCAGCGAGCACCGTGTCGCCCTGCTGCAAGCCAACCAGAATTCCCCAAGTGGGAAAACCGCTGATATACGCCTTGGTGCCATCAATCGGATCAACGATCCAGCTAATATCGCTTGCGCCTGACGTCACGCCATCCTCTTCACCAATGACACCGAAATCAGGGCAACAACGAGTGAGTTCCTTGCGCAGATAAGCTTCAACTTCGCGATCAGCCTGCGTCACCGGGTCAAATTTTCCTTCTCCAAGTTTATTGTCTATCGCCAGCGTTTGCCTAAAATACCGCAAGGCAATGTCACCTGCGCCCAGCATCGCCTGCTGAGCATAAGTCAACGCCTCGGCAATCTTCTGTGGAGTCAATTCTGTCAATGTCGTTCTATCCATTAATTTGAGATCCTGTAACAAGAGATAGCGGTTCGAGCATTCTATAGGAAAACAGCTTTGCCATCAAAACAAAGCTTAACGGCAGGAATTGAACTGAGAGAAAAGCGGAGGCACACGGAAAAAAGACGGAATCGTTAAAATCACTGCCGGGCCAAACGCAGATTTTCTACATCATATTCAAAATTGCTTCGGTACGGGTTGATGTCCAGACCACCTCGACGGGTATAGCGCGCATAAACAGTCAACTTCTCAGGTTGGCAGAAGCGCATCAGATCACTATAAATTCGCTCAACACACTGCTCGTGAAATTCATTGTGTTGCCGGAAAGAAATCAGGTAACGCAGCAAGGCCTCTTGATTGATTTTTGCACCCTGGTAATGAATCAACACGCTGCCCCAATCGGGCTGATTGGTCACCAGACAGTTGCTTTTCAATAAATGGCTGTGCACTGTTTCGCTGACTTGAAGAGCTGAGTCTGCAGCGTCCTTAAGCAACTCAGCATCCAAAGAGTAATTGTCAACTTTGATATCGAGGTCGTCGATACATTGTCCAGGGAGAACAGCAAAAGTTTCTGCAGAAAATTCTACGGCACTGAGTAAACGAACGTCGACTGGTGAACCGGCGGCACCACTAAGATCTTGGCTCATCAGGGCACGAACTGATTCGAAATCATCGAAACGGGTCTGGTTAAAGGAGTTGAGATAGAGCTTCAGCGATTTCGATTCGATCAGATGAACCGATTCACAAGGAATTCGAATTTCCCCCATCGCCACAACCGGCTTACCCTGAGAGGTCAACCAGGAGAGTTCATAGGCATTCCAGATATCTACACCGTGAAACGGTAGCTCTTTCGATAAAGAAATTTCGTCTCGCTTGAGTTGGCGCGGTATGGGGCAAAGCAAGCCAGGATCATATTCCGACGTGTAAACAGTGGCCTTACCCAGAGGTAAATTCGCTTCAAATTCATTCATAGTATGGATACTCTGACAGATCAGTTCTCGATTTCAATCTAAAAATTCAGTCTTTTCGCTCAACGACAGGGAGAACGTCCTCTTCAAAACACTCTTCGGCAGAGAGTTCCTCGAGAAGATCCTCTTTCATCGGGGTAATTTTTTCAACAGGATAGGCTTTATCAGCAATCATCTGTCGCAAGGCATTGATGCGGTCTTCGGGGTGTGGATGTGACGCCAAAAGATAGGGAATGCGACTCTCTGATTTTTCTCCCACGCGCCTGAAGAAATCAGTCGCTCCCCCAGCATGGCCATAGCGACTGACCAACAGATCGAGTCCGAAGCTATCGGCATCTGATTCCTGTTGGCGTGAATAACGGCTTTCGGTCACCATAAAGAGATTGCTCGCCATCTGGGTAACCGAACTATCCTCCCCAAAGACCAACATGGCCGCAACGGTCAGACCAAGCCCGCGCCCCAGACGCTTGAGGTGATCGCGATGAGCAAAATGACCTAACTCATGGGCAAGGACCATCGCCAGTTCATTTTCCGACTCAGCCTGTTCGATTAGACCGGAAAAAACCACGATATGCCCACCGGGAAGAGCCAGAGCATTAATCTGCTCACTCTCCACTATTTGCACCGAGAAGGTGTAACTGTGCAGTGGAGACTCGGAGGGCAATCTATCCAGAAGGGTCTGTAGACGACGGCGCAACGGCTCATTTTCGTTTGCCTCAAAGGAATCAACGAAATGTTCGCCGAGCCAAACTTCTGCTTTTATCGGAATTTTTGCGACCGCCAGATCTGCGGTGACGCCGAGAAGAAGATAAAAAACCAGAGCCAGCAGCAGAATGCCAGCAAGCATCCAGGCCAATTCAATTAAGGGGTGGGTTTTGGAAACATTGACGTTTTCGTCAATATATTTTGGAGTAAATTTCACGGGCGGTTCATAACGATCGCAGTGCCGTAGGCCATCGCTTCGATACTGCCAACCTTATTCTTTTTGTTGGCCGAACGACCTATCGTCGCGGTTTCCAGACGCAAGTTAACGATCATATGCGCTCCTTTGGCATGAGCCTCTTCTTTCATGCGCAAGATCGCTTCACGACGGGCACGGTCGATTAAGGACTCATAGGCCCTGACCCGACCGCCGAAGAAGTTACGCAGAATCGCCAACAAGCGTTTAAAGTAGTCATTAGAAACCACCATACTGCCGTGGACGAGGAAAGACTCCCTCACCGCGCCTTCCGCAAAACGGCCTTCAGCATTAACCAACATCAGCTTTATCAGCTCTTTTTCACGCTTGATGATCGACTTATAATGACGCTTTTCGGTAATCGTGCCACAGGTATAACCAAGCCCCAGTAGCAGCAGGAAAAGAAAAAGGTCAAGATTGCTGAGAATCACTTCCAGCATAATTGACCCCTATTCGACCCGCACGGCAGTGCCGTAAGCAAAGAGTTCAGCAGCACCCTGAGCTACGGACGATGTTGCAAAACGGATATTAACCACCGCATTGGCCCCCATCAATCGGGCTTGCTCAGACATACGATCCATCGCCTCTTGGCGAGATTCCTGAAGCAACTCGGTATACCCTTTAAGTTCGCCCCCAACCAGATTTTTCAAACCAGCCATCATATCTCGGCCAAAATGCTTGGCACGCACGGTACTCCCCTGCACGAGACCGAAATGCTCAACGATTTTCTTGCCGGGCACACTGCCGACATTGGTCATAATCATATGATCTCCTAAATCACGCAGTCACAAGCATTAAACCTCTGATTTCACTTATTACTTTAGCCCTAAAGCTTAAATTCAACGGACCTATTCTGCCTCGTCTCCCATCAGTTTGGCAAGCATATCCGACATACTGAGATTTTCCCCACACTCGGCCAGATGAAAACCTGCCCTGGCCTCTTCTTGACGAACCTCTTCAGGAATTTCAACGAGAAAACGACTCAGTTCACGGGGCTCATTCTTACCGTACTTCTTTCGCGTATCGGCATGCAAAATCGTCAGTTTTTCCCGGGCACGAGTGATCCCCACGTAGCAAAGGCGACGTTCTTCATCAACATCAACACCTTCTGAAACCGTCTTCTTGTGCGGAAGAAAACCCTCTTCAAAACCTGGAAGAAAAACGTGTGGGAACTCAAGGCCTTTGCTCGAATGCAAGCTCATCAAGACCACAGCGTCTTTAGCCAACTTCTTCTCCTTACTATCGGAGCCTGGCTCGTCACGATCAAGAAGTGCTATCTTCTCAAGAAAACCAGACAATGTCGGCTTACTTTCGCGCTCTTCATAAGTTGCAAGCGCATTTATAACTTCCTGCACATTTTCGATGCGTCGCTCGATCTTTTCCCGTGAATCGGGATCGCGACGCAGTTCATCTTCAAAACCAACCGCAGCGAAGAGATCCTTTGCCGTTCCCGCAAGACGACCACCACGAAACCAACGTTTATGCTCTTCGATCAAAATTGCAAACTTGTCCAAAGCCTCGGCTGCTTTGGCGTTGACTCCATCAATCATACGCGCTCTTCGAATCACCTTCCAGAGAGATTCTTTGCTGGAGACGGACGTACGAATCAGAAGATCCGCAGTGGTTCTACCTATGCCACGGCGTGGATAGTTGAGAATGCGCAACAAGTTGACCTCATCGGAAGGATTGACCATAAAGCGCAGGTAAGCAATGGCGTCCTTAACTTCCTTTCGATCGAAAAACTGCTGGCCGCCGATCAACACATAGGGAATTTCCGCAAGACGCAACTCTTGTTCAAAAACCATCGTCTGAGCATTGGTACGCATCAGAATAGCGTGAGATTTATAGGTCATCTCTTTTTTGCGCACGTTATGATTGATGCGTTCGATAACGGCCCGGGTTTCATCTTCGGCATCAAGACATTTGACCACGCCGATCTTTTCACCATCAGCCCCTGCAGTCCAAAGAGCTTTGTCTTTACGCTTCTGGTTGTGCCTGATCACTTTATTGGCAGCATTGAGGATATTAGCAGTGGAGCGGTAGTTCTGTTCTAGCTTGATGACATGAGCCCCACTAAAGTTTTTCTCAAAGTCCAAAATGTTACCAGGGTCAGCACCACGCCAACCATAGATTGACTGATCGTCATCACCCACGACACAGAAGTTGTTCCACTTACCAGCGAGGCGTTGCATCAATGTAAATTGAGCCGTATTTGTGTCCTGATATTCATCAACCATGATGTACTGAAAACGATCCTGATAGCGCGCTTGAACGTCTGGAAACTCATCAAAGAGACGTACTACCAGCATGATCAGGTCATCGAAGTCGACGGCATTATAGCTTTTCAGGCTCTTCTGATATTCGGGATAAACTCTTTGTGCCATTTCACCGATTACATCACCACGCATAAAAGGGCCAAACTGCTCAGGCGATTTCAGGCTGTTTTTGGCATCGGAAATCTTCCAGAGAATAGCGTCGGGAGTAAGGCCATGATCTGCCTTAATATTATTCATCAAATCCTTGATCAGACGCTGCTGATCTGAGGTTCCGTAAATACTGAAATTTCGTTTATAGCCAAGCTGTTCAATATCAGCACGCAGGATGCGACAACAAAGAGAATGAAAGGTCGATACCTGAATGCGCCCAGCTTTGGTTTTACCTACCAATCCCGCCACCCGTTCCTGCATTTCTTTGGCGGCTTTATTAGTAAAAGTAACAGCCAGAACGC
>CBDUFN010000155.1:0-7050 GCA_965366475.1 uncultured bacterium
TAATCTGATTGAACTTGAAAATTTGCAGAATTCAGATGGCGGGTGGGGCAGCGCGTCAGGATATCCCAGTAATCCTGGCGATAGTGCTCTGGTCTTGAAGGCTTTGACTCAACATGACAGCTTAAATTACACGGCCATTGATAACGTCGTGAACTATCTGAAAAGCTCTCAGAGGGCGGACGGAGGGTGGAATGTTGGTCATGGTCTCAGTATGGTGCAACCGACGGCCAATACATTGATTGCGCTGAACGTATACCGAGATCAATCACATAATGAATTGGATCCTATCATAGCTAACGGATTAGCCTGGCTGACAAGTCAACAGCATGTGGATGGTGGCTTTGGTGACAGCTGGAGTACCGTCTATGACAGTTCTCTTGCTCTGTTAGCGCTTAAAAATGTCGGTGGCGAGCAACTGATCACTGACAAAGCGATAGATTACATATTGAGCCGACAGAGTCTCACTGGAAGTTGGAACCAAAGTGTCTACCAGACCGCTTTGGCAGTACAAGCTCTCTATGCCTCAACGATTCAAACCGACCTGCAGATAGAGGCGGTTGACTTGGCCGTTACACCTTTTCCGGTGGTCGCTATGCCGAGCGACCTCACTCTGTCTGCCCAGCTTTGGAATCATGGAGCAACTGCTGTAGGTCCTGTCTCTGTGCTTCTTTATGAAGGCGATTCTGAACTTGGTGTTGTTGTCGGAGAGGTTGAGGTTGCAATTGATGGGCATTCTTTGTCTCACATTGAGTTTCCAGTACATATAGCAACCTCAGGAGAGGTGAAATATTCGATCGTGGTCGACCCGCTCAATTTGATCGATGAAGCCAGCAACAATAACAATCGTGCAGTCATTGAGTTCAGCGCAGGTGAAACTCCCGAAATTAGTTTTGCTTTTACCGCCTTGAGTGGCGTTGAGGCTATAACCACTGTTGATGTGGACGTCTCTTTGAGTCACCTGTGGGATCGAGTCGTCTCGGTTGATCTGGATGTCGTATCAGGCAGTAGCGCACTTGCGGGATCCGATTATGCCTTTACTCCTGTTCACCTAACGTTCAATCCTGGCGAGTCCCTTAAAACAGTGACATTCGATATCCTCAACGATCTGATCTTTGAAGAGGACGAGAGCCTCACCTTATTACTCTCTAACCCTGTGAATGCTTCTATCTCCCAAGGGCAAATGAGCTACACCATCCTTAATGATGATCCTCTCCCGACCGTGGGCTTCTCGCTTGCCAATGATAGCGGGCGGGAGAATAGCGGCGCTGTGGCGATCGACGTTGCTCTCTCCTTTGCTTACCCTTTAGTTACGTCAGTCGACTATGCGGTTGATGTAGCTCGGAGTGAAACGACTGCAGGTCAAGATCTAACGTTTATTTCTGGAACACTGGTAATCCCTGCAGGGGAAACTTCCGCGACCATTGATCTCTCTCTTCTTGATGACACTCTTGAAGAGAGTGATGAGAGGGTTGTCGTTTCTTTGTCGAATCCTGAAAATGCACTCTTAGGAATTGCTGATTTCACCTATACGATTCTTGATAATGATGCGGTTCCTCAAGTTGTCCTGACGTCACCTGTTAACAATGAAGTTTATTCATCTGGTCCAGTCATTCTTCAATACCAGACAAACATGCTTGCAGAACAAGTCGATGTCTATCTGAACGGCCTTCCCATTACGTCTCGGAATGGTCAGGCTCTTGTCATCACGAGTAACGCGTCTTATACCCTTCGGGTGGTTGCTACTAATGACAACAATGTCTCAAGCGAAGACGCTATTTCCTTCACTTATGATGACAGCCGAACGCCGCCGGTCTTGGCCTGGCAGCGAGCCGGTGACATTGTTCGTGATTCTCCTCATTCTCGGTTTGAACAACTTGGCTTCTCTGAGTACGGGGGGATTTTTCTCTATGGCCTGAATTATGACATTCAATTCCAGGACACAATAAGGTCGTTCTTTGCCCGATTTGATCAAAACAGTAATTTGCTGAGTACTTATATCTTCCCGGCAACCTGGAACCTGCAAACCGATCTTTATGATTCCTCGACAACCGATACCGCTTACTCTCTCCTCGAATTTTTTGATTCAACCCGGCAATATTCGATCAAAGAATTCAGCCCAACAGGGGTTCAAACTGGAGCTGTCGTTGTTCCTCACGATTCCGGCTTATATTGGTGGGAACACTTCTGTAAAGATTCCAAAGGGAATTTTTATGTGGCCGGGTCGACACGAGAAGGGATCTCAAAAAGTACGGATAGTGATGAAGGCAATATTCAGATAGTTAAACTTAATGCTGATGGTACCATCCTCTGGTCTAAAACCTTTTCGACAACTTCTACGGATACGGCCATAGATGTTGTTGTGGACCAGAATGATGATCTCTATCTTTTTGGAACAACCTCCGGTTCTTTTGGTTCTGATGGTGGTGTCAATGCTGGTGGCGAAGATATGTTTCTTCTCAAGGTTGACCCTGACGGAAATATGCTTTGGGGTCGTCAATGGGGAACTGCTTTCGATGATGAGGGGATAGCTCTGACCGTAGATAGCCAGGGTAAACTTCTTCTGCTCGGAACAACGTATGGCACTTTTGACGGCACTTTGCCAACTTATGACCAGGATTCATTCCTGGTCAAAGTTGACGGTCAGGGAACATTGGAATGGCTTCAACAGGATCATTCTATTAGCTCTCCAACCTCGATAGCGGTCGCGCCAAAAGATGAAATTGTTATTGCCGGAGGCTATGGCTTTTATAACTCTGGCGTGGATGATTACTGTCAAATAAGGTGGAGTACCTTCAATACGAACGGCGAGAGCTTGTGGGGAGATACCCTGGCGTCTGGCCGTAATAAATATAATAGTAATGTTGGTGGCCTGATAATCGATCCGGCTGGGAATCTTTTTGTCAGCATCAATTGGAATCCGGGTTATTGGGAGACCTCATCAACGGAGCTCAGGAAATACACCTCTACTTTTGATCTTCCTCCTCCAACTTTAACCGTTGATCCCTATAGTTATGATCCCCAGACGTTAAGCCTTTCCTTGTCTGGCAATCGTAGTGGAGGAGCGCGCATTTCACTATCGGTTGATAGCTCAGCACATATTGGCTTTGTCAATCTCTCAGATAAAACACGTTGGTTCTGTGATCTCTCCTTGTTGCAGCCAGGGCAACACCAGATAACAATCAAAGCTGTCGGTAGTGATGGTGGTGTGACAACAAAGGTTCTCATTCTGGATGTTGCTGCTCCTACGCCCTTTATTCCGAGTACTGAGACACATTACGAAACTGTTTTCGAAGATATGGCGACAGCGACCCTTATGGCAGAAGAAGGGGAGATCTATATTGTTGGGCAGGAGAAACTGTTCAATGATTCCAATCAGAATGTCGCCAGTTGGCAAACCACAGTTGGTGGAACGATCTCACCATTTGTTTCAATGGATACGTCCTTGTTGGAAAGCGGTAAAGCTATCGCTCGAGACGGTAGTGGCGCGATCTACTTAGCCTGGGATTCTGAGGATAACGCTTTTGTCGGAAAATACAGTTCCAATGGAGATGAACTCTGGATCAGTTCTTACAGCTCCAGAAAGGGGACTCAAGTTGTAGAGGGGGTTGCTGTAGATCAGGAAGGGAACACTTATCTGACTGGTTTTACATCGGACTCACCTGATCGTAATGTCGATCACGGCGGTGGGCTTGATTATTTTATAGTAAAGTTCAACAACAATGGTGATTATCAATGGTCAAGGTTGGCTGGTGCTGATCACCCTGACAACCAGATTGCGCACGGCATAGCCATAGACTTTGTTGGTAATGTTTATATCGTTGGGGCTTCAGAGGGGCCTATCAATGGAGTGGACGCTAAGGAGAGCCCGTTTCTTGTCAAGTACGATGGCCAGGGGAGTCTCCTTTGGACCAGAGTTATCGGCTCTCCTTTTCAAGGTGTCGCTAAAGATGTTGTCGTCGACTTTTTGGGGAACATTTATGTCGCTGGCGAGGTTGACTCTTTAAACGGGTCCAGTGACGGATTCATTGCCAAGTATAGCTCTTCTGGGCTTCATCAATGGACTGAAACCTTTTTTGTGGTGGAAGGCAGTAACGATTTTGTTTCCGATCTCACTGTAGACAAGCAAGGAAATGTTTTAGCGACAGGCTATATTCAATCTTTCTTGACAGATTCTGTTGACGTTGCCCCTGGCGATGGGTTCTGGGTTAAGTATGATTCTTCTGGCCGGAAGCAATGGTCTGAGCGTATGGAAACCGATCTCTATGGTGAGTACCCTGTTGGAATCCATGCTACAGCTGAAGGTCCTGTGGTTGTTACAGGATATTCACGGAGCAACATCTCATCGGATCTGGATCTATTTATTCGCGAATACAGACCATCAACTCTGATTCCTGAGCTAATAGTTGATCAATCTGATAGCACTCTAGCGACATCCTCGTTTCTTTTATCCGGCCACGTCAGGTCGGATAGTGATGTTGTGATTGCTGTTGATGCGCCGGTTAATTCAACGGCGATAATCGGCCCCATTACTCTGGATCCGGCGACCGGTTTATGGTCTTGCCTGGTGGCAGATCTGGAGCAGAACAGTGATACCTTGCTCACTGTTGTCGCCAGAAATGTTTATGGCTCTACGAACCAGACGATCACACTTCATTATGACACTCTTCCTCCAGAATTTTCGATCGCTGAAGGCTCCTTGTTCACAGATTTACCGAACCATGTTCTTTCTGGCACCGTGGAAAGATCTGCACGTGGATTGTATCTAGTCAACTCGGTTGCAGAAACGTCACTGACGATTGAAGCTGATGGTTTCTGGAGCTGCCTTGTCTCCTTATCTGAAGGAGAGAATGTCGTCACCTTTGTCGTAACGGACAGCGTGGGAAATGAAACCGTTGAGTCAGTGACAATAACTCGTTTACCTCCTCCACAGCCCTCTTTTGATGTCAGTCCCAGTTTCATTCAACAGGATGTTCCAACAGATGTAACTCTGACGATTAATAACCCTGACAACTTGGGGGCAGCAGTCTCTGTCGCCATGCTTTACGATGTGACAGGAGACGGATTGTCGATTGATGACATTTCAGTTCGAAAATTTTATCTCTCTGATGGAGTCCTTTCCACTGATCCTAATGTCCCGGGCGATGAGGATGGTCTTGTAAATGGTCGGATAACGACCACATTAAATTTTCAATATATCTATGATGTTCAAAGCGCTCCAGGTCAATATACCTTCCAGGCTGTCATGGATGGGCTTGGTCATCAGGCAAGTTTTTCTGTGATGGAGTCAACCCGGCTTCAAGCAATTCAAGGCTCTGTTCTAAACTCCTTGAACGAACCAATTGCTGGCGCTCGAGTTCAACTTCTTGATAAGTGGGGGCACAGCTATGGATATTCCTACGCTGACGTGGATGGGCTCTACCTTTTCAATGTTTTACAACCCGGGGCTTATTACTTGATCCCGACTTCGAGTGATTACGCTTATGCAAAGTCCAGAATGGTTGTGGAGAATTTGCAAGAGGGGCAGAACCTAAACGTTGACTTGATAATGACCTCTGGCGAGAGTATCGGCGCACTTGGCTGGGTCAAGGATTCTTTGACTTCTGAGATTGTTGCCAGCGGAAACTATGTCAGGGCAGAGAACGAGTTGTATGTGGCCGAATCCTATGAACTCTCCTCTTTAACCACTGATACTGACAATGCCTTTAAATATGATATTAAGGCACCAGCCGGAGAATATGATCTATTCGTTGACACTTTCAGTTCTCGTGGCGGTTATGTTCAGGGTTACCTGAGCGTTGAGGCCCCGGTTGCACATCTTCCTCCATTATTTCCCGATCTGTTTTTAGATAAAGCGACGAAGATGGCTTGTGGGACTGTCTTTGATCAGTCAATGATGGGAGTTTCTGGCGTGGTTGTTGTCGCGAGACCAGACAGTGGCCCTGGCTACTTTTCAACTGCAATAACTGATGCTGAGGGCAACTACTGTCTTGGTTTGATCAATAGTGGTCTCTGGCAAATTGCATTGAATGATAAGGCAAATCAAGCAATCGGATATGTAGGAACTTCTGCTGATGGTATCAGTGACGAGTCAGGTCCTTTTCTTGGTAATGATTTAGCTGTGGCTACAATAGATTCCTGGATCAGTGGGGTTGTTATGGACAACGGACAAACCCCTGTTACGGATATTCGTATTGAACTTGTAAATATAGCAAACGGCATGATTGTTAAAGGAGAGACGACGCATGATGGCTCCTATCGTCTTGGTGTGTCAGAAGGGGTCTGGACGCTTCACCTTTTCGCTGAAGAACGAGGCTTTTCTGCTGTAGCGGATGTTGCAGTGGACATTCTATCTGGCCAAACAGAAATTCAGGAGATTATAGTTGTCAATCAGGTTGATGATCCTTTTGTTGATGTGACGGTTCAGTCACCAACAGATCAGTCCTCACAGACAATCGGTGGTAACTGTTCTGCAGATGCAGATATACAGGTGGTTGTTGATACAGAGGCGGTCGCGGGACCTGTTGTGCTGCTCACACCCACGACATGGGAATGCACTCTTACGAACCTTGAGCCAGGAGTCAATGTTGTGTCGATAACGGCAACCAACAGTGTTGCGGAGTATAAAGCCCCCGATCTGTTGATAGACTATCAACCTCTTCAAAATCCCAATACTATTGAGATTAGCAACGCAACTTATAACGTGCGCAAGACGACATTAGTCGTTGAAGCGTCTAGTGATTACCCGGATGCGGGTTTTGTGGTTGAGTATGCAGGAATGACTGTGCCGATGGATTTTGAAAAGTTTTTCAAGGGTGAATATCTGTGGTCATTTACGGACACGAACCTTTCTGCTGCGCCACAAACAGTAACTGTCTCTGGAGACGAAGGCTTCTCGACAATCCCTGTATCGATCAAATAGAGGCTAAAAACAAGAAAGGGAGTGCCCATTGACACACCCTTTCTTGTTTGCTTTACGTAAACGGTTTTAACGTTATTTTATGTTGTAAAAAACGTCAGCACCATTGAATACGGCAACATCTTCAAGCTCAT
>CBDUFN010000156.1:0-6999 GCA_965366475.1 uncultured bacterium
TAAAAGAAAACCCATAGAACCCGTTGCCCCACAGTTCCCCTCCTGGACTGTGGGGTTTTTTTTGCTATTTGTCGGGCGTTGATGGATTTAATCGCTTTGTTTAAGTTGAACCTTTATAAACAAAGTTAGAAAGTCTCAGGATTCGAAAAATAACGCTCTTGTCCCAGAACTTGCTAAGGGAAAGTTGATCGCATTATGTAAGTCCCTGCAATTTAGAATTTTTAGAGATGGCCTTAGAGTGTTAACACTAATTATTTCGGTCTATAAATGGTTTTGCATGAGCATTACAATTGATTGTCTGTAGGCCATAAGTTTCTACAAGAGCTTTCTTGTCTGGAGGGGGTATTTTTTGGACTGCTTTTGAAAGGGGCCCTGATAGAAAAGATTGCTCATAGGGCCCAGCAATGGCTTCTATGTAATCTCCAACCTTGACCTCTAGGTCGTGTGGAATACGTACTTTCCAAAACAGCAGGAAATCCACACCGGGAGAACATTTCCCTACAACTATCCGACCCTGTTTGAGTTCTTCTTCTCCAATTTGATTGTTTCGAGATTCCTCTGCTTTGGCTAAAGAATAGTACCAGGGCTCTACACGATTATAAACTTCAACAAGCATATCTCCTTCTGGAGAAACGGTTCCGCACCTGAACTCTTTGCCCGAAAGGGAATACTTGTAAGGAAAATACTCTGATTCCTTCGGAATATGTTTTTTGCTATACCGTCCGAAGAACCTTGCATATTGGAAATGCTTGCCCTCTGCTTCTTCTGCTTTAACCTCTATTATTTCGCCCTTCTTTACGGCTGTTCCTTCTGGGATAAAAGAAAATCCGTGTCTCCTGTCAGTCCCTGGGTTGTGTGTTTCTTTCTCATCGTAGCACCCCGAGGAGACCAATCGTCCAGACCATACGTCCTCTTTAGTCACTCCGCGTTTCAGTGCAAGTGACATCCCTGGATGATATTGAAGTTGATGATACTCGGTTGGGATATGAGTAACGACCATGACAAAGTGATCACCTTGCTCTGGAAATGTTGAGCAGGCAGGCAGCAAAGCCACGAACAAGAGGCTAAAAATAGACAAACGGAATCGATCGTACGATATCCTAGGCCACATGGGATGACTTGTGCCTCCGGAGTTTTTTTTAAAAACACTGGAACTCTTTGATGGATTGATCAATGTTAATTGTTGCCGGTCAAAAGTCGAGAGGAAAACTCTATATTTTTAGTCGGTTTGAAAATTCATGTATAAACTTAGCAGCACAATAATCCTGAGCGGCTTTGATACCTTGATGCAGTAAGTCTGCATTGTTGGCTTCCCACTCATCAAGAGCGAAGTATCTACCTTCAAATGGTTTGTAAAAACACTTCCCTTCCCATGAAGATGTTTTTAGGGCTGTAGGTCCATGACTGCTAAGAACTTGTCCAAGTGGAATTATTTTACCGATGATTCCTACTTGCAGTTGGTTATGTGAAAAACTTGTAGGTATTCTTCGGTAAATGAGATGCCAGTTTGAATGAAAAAATAGTACTGGGTAATCTAGTGGTAAAAGAAGGTCGTTGGCCTTTTCTGCCTGGACAATAATAGTGCGAGAGACATCTGGTATTGCTTCTACAAATGTCTCTATTACACTAGCAACTGGATCTTTGATCTTATATTGACGACTAATACGTTGGCCGTAGTCGGATATGCCAAAATGTTTCAATTTCTCTTCAGAGGAAATGGATGCGGGAGAAAATAAAGCATAGTGTTGTTTTTGTCTTAAAAACTCTGAAAATATTTTGTCTGCTTTATCTTTTGTCAAAAGAGAAGAACAGCCTGCAATAATGAGGGTGGTTAGAATTATCATCAAGACAATGAAGAATTGTGTTTTCATTGACAGGATTACCTTGATTGGGAGTCCACGACTACATTGTACTCGTGTATAGGGTATCTCGACTTAAGGGTGATGCAATAGAATTAATTGTGTGGAAGTAACGTGAAGGTAGAGCATCGCGTCGGGAACTTATCTGACTCTAATTGAGCCAGAAATATAAAGAATTGGATATTACATACTAAACTAAAGTTTTCACTAGCCTCATCACACCCCCAAATAGCGCGCCTTAAGCTCTTCATTCTCCGCGATCTCATCCGTTTTTCCGGACCAGACAACTGTTCCTTTTTCCATCACGTAGTGTCGATCGGCCAGTTTCATCAGCGCATCAAGGTTTTTGTCAATGACCAGTATCGATTGACCGCGAGCTTTGAGCACACTGAGGCCGTACCAGATCTCTTTCCTGACAAGCGGGGCTAACCCTTCGGTTGCTTCGTCAAGGATCAAAAGCTTGGGTGTCGTCATCAGGGCGCGGACCACAGCAAGCATCTGTTGCTCTCCACCTGAGAGTTGGTTGCCGAAATTTTTCAGACGCTCTGCCAGTCGTGGGAAGATCTCCAACACCTCATCCAAGGTATAGGGTTCTTCTCTGCCACCGCGATTGGCGGCACCAACCATGATGTTTTCAAGGACTGTTAGATTAGGAAAAATCTGTCGTCCCTCGGGGACCAGTCCAAGACCCTGGCGTGCCACCTGATAGCTTGGAAGGGATTGGATCTCAATGTCATTGAAGGTGATGCGTCCTCGCGCAACCTGTGTGAGGCCCATAATCGACTTGATCGTCGTGCTTTTTCCCATGCCATTACGACCGAGCAAAGTCACCACCTCGCCAGCATGCACCTCAAGGCTGACACCAAACAAGGCTTGGCTGCTGCCGTAGAAGGTTTCTATCTGGTCGACCTTTAACATGTCTCGTCTTCCTCACCGAGGTAGGCTTGGCGTACCGCCGGATTATTACGAATCTGTTCAACGCTGCCGGTTGCAACAACCTCACCGTATACCAGCACAGTAATGCGGTCAGCGAGAGAGAAAATCGCGTCCATGTCGTGCTCAACCAAGAGGATGGTCATCTCTTGCTTTAGTTTGCGAATCAATCTGGACAGCTCGATGGTTCCCCCCGGTCCCATCCCGGCCATCGGTTCGTCTAGCAGCAGTAATTGCGGCTTGCAGGCCAGCGCCATGCCGACCTCAAGCTGTTTTTTTTCACCGTGGGAAAGAGTCCTCGCAAGGGTTTCCGCTCGTCCACTGAGTCCCACTGTCTCCAGTGCCGGCTCAAGTTCAATCCGCAGTTTCGAATCTTTCAGGCTTCTGCCCCAGAAGTGAAAGCTGTGGCCATGGTGAGCCTGTATCGCGAGCAGCAGGTTTTCCTCAACACTTAAGTTGGGGAAGACCGAGGTGATCTGGTAGGAACGTGCAAGACCAAGCGAGGCTCGCCGATGCAGCGGTAGATGAGTAATCTCTTGTCCCTTTAAGAAAATACGTCCGCTGTCGGAAGATAGATCACCGGCAATCTGATTGAGCAAAGTGGTCTTGCCGGCACCGTTAGGACCTATCAGGGCGTGAATCTCGCCAGCTTGAACCTCTAGGGAAAGGTCGTGACAGGCTCTGACTGCGCCGAAGCTCTTACACAGATTTTCGATGCGTAGCAAAGGTTCAGCCATGTCGCTTCTCCTTGCCAACCAGAATGCCGAAAAGTCCGTGGCGAGCAAACAGTACCACCAGGATCATAACCGGGCCGAAGTAGACCATCCAGTGCTCGGTGTATATTGAGAGCACCTCCTCAAGTAGGAGAAAAGCGGCAGCACCGAGCACCGGCCCATAGAGAGTGCCACTTCCACCCAACAGCACCATGACGAGGATAATCGCGGAGCGGGTCCAGTGCATCAATCCGGGGCTGACGTACTCGACCTGGTTGGCGATTAGTGCTCCTGCAAGACCCGCCGCCGCTCCGGCGATTACGAAACAAAGGAGCTTGTAGCGATAGGTCGGAAAACCGAGCGATTGCATGCGTTTTTCACTTTCGCGGCAGCCTCGAATCACCATACCAAAGCGTGACTCTACCAAGCGTCCGGCCAAGAACAGGAAAACAGATAACAAGCCGAGGCAGACATAGTAGAACTGTACGTCGTCGCTTAAGTCGAGTCCCGGCAGGGTGTTGCGTGAAAAGAGGGTGAGACCATCGTCGCCTCCGTAACCTTCGAGAGAGACGAAAAAGAAGAAGAGCATTTGCGCAAAAGCCAGAGTGATCATAATGAAGTGCATGCCGCTGGTACGCAGGCTCAACGCTCCTATGATTGCGGCCAGCAGGGCGGAAACCAATATCGCGACCGGCCAGGCGATTAGACCGCTATCGCTCCCCGAAATGATCATCGGCCAGGAAATCAAGGCTGTCTCTTCGAAGTCGTGATGAGCAAGAATCCCAACTGCGTAAGCTCCAATGCCGAAGAACGCAGCATGCCCCAGACTGACCAGTCCTCCATAACCGAGGATCAGATCGAGACTTGCAGCAGCGAGGGCGTAGATCAATATGCGGGTGAAGAGTGAGACCAGATAAGGCTCACCGCCAAGGGCTGCAAGCATTGGCAACAGGATCAGCAGTAGGGCACTGATGGTGATAAAGATAGTTTTTCGATTGAATCGTGAAAGCATGTGCATCTATTTATTATCCAACTCAGGAATGGGCTGGCAGCAGCCCTTTGGGACGCCAGATCAGTATGATAGCCATTAGAATGTAGATCGACATCGAGGCCACCGAGGCAGCAACCCCGTCGGCGTGCGCTGAAGATAGAAACATGCGGAACAGGGTGGGGAGAAACGCACGTCCGAGGGTGTCGACCATGCCGACCAAAAGTGCACCGATAAAGGCCCCGCGTACAGAACCGATGCCACCGATCACGATCACAACGAAAGTCAGGATCAGTATGCTTTCACCCATCCCCGCCTCGACCGCAAGGATTGGACCAGCCATCACCCCTGCCAACCCGGCAAGCAGAGTTCCGAGTCCGAAAACCAGGGTGTATAGAAGTTGGATATTAATGCCCAAGGCTCCAGCCATCTCCCTGTTGCTTGCTCCGGCCCGAATTTGCATGCCGATTCGAGTACGGGTAAACATCAGGTAGAGGAACAGCGCCACCAGCAAACCAACGCCAATAACAGCAATGCGATAGCTTGGATAGGGGATGCCGGGAATGAACTCAACGCTACCTGACAGCCAGGTTGGGACGTCCATGAACAACGGCTGACGACCCCAGATAATCCGGGTCAGTTCGTTGAAAAACATAATGAGACCAAAGGTGGCGAGCACCTGATCGACGTGCTCCTTTTTATAGAGTCGCCGCAGCACAATCGCCTCAACCAACATGCCGACCACTGCCGTCGCAGGCAATGCCACAGCGAATCCAAGCAGGAAAGAACCACTTCGTGCGGTCACCGTTGCCGCGACATAAGCCCCGATCATGTAGAAGGAACCGTGCGCGAGGTTGATCACCTGCATTATGCCAAAAACCAGGGTGAGGCCGGCCGACATCAGGAACAGTGTGACACCGAGTTGGAGGCCGTTGAGGATCTGTTCGATAACCAGTAACATAAAAATATGGACCGAGCCCCGCTATGAGGCAGATAAAGTCAGGCACGTTCCTCCTGCCAGAGAGGACACTCCAGCATGGAGAAACGTGCCAAGTACAATGATAAAGAGATAACTAATCAAGAAACCACTTATTTCATTTTGCACTCGTCGACATAGGCATTGCCGTGACCGGTGAAGACCGCTTTGAGAGTCTGGTTGGTGAAGCCACCTTTACCATCTTCAACGACTTCGCGAATGTAAAGATTTTGTACAGGGTGCTGATTCGTGGTGAAAGCAAACTCACCGCGAACAGATTCGAAATCAGCCTTACGGACTGCGGCACGAAGTTGATCGAACTTAGCCACATCTCCACCGACACTCTTGAGAGCACTGCCGATTAAGCGTGCCGCCTCATACCCTTGGCTGGCGTAGAGAGTCGGGGTCCGGTCGTAGGCAGCGCGAAACGCTTCAACGAATTGTTTGTTGGCCGGATTATCGAGGTCGTGGGTCCACTGGGAGCCGTTTTTTACCCCTTTTGCTGCAGCACCAACTGCGCCAAGCAGTCTTTCGTCGAAGGAGAAAGCGGGACCAAAGACTGGAATTGTCTCGTTCAGGCCTGCCTGAGAATACTGTTTAATAAAATTGATCCCCATGCCACCAGGAAGGAAAAAGAAGACCGCATCTGGCTTGGCAGCCCGCAGTGTCGCGATTTCTGCCGCGTAGTCAGATTGGCCCAGCTTGGTGTAGACTTCGCCAGAGATGTTGCCCGTGTAGTAACGCTTGAACCCTGCGAGATGATCCTTACCCGCGGGATAGTTGGGTGCCAGCAGGTAAACATTTTTGAAGCCGGAATCGCTGACGTACTTGCCAACGACTTCATCAAGGTTGTCGTTCTGATAGGCAACATTGAAGTAGTTTTCATTGCAGCCTTTGCCGGCTAGGGCCGAGGGCCCGGCGTTAGGGCTGATGTAGAGAACCTCGCTGCGAACCACCTTCGGAACCACTGCCAGGGCGACATTGGAGAAAATAATACCGGTCATGATCTTAACATTGTCACGTTTTACGAAACGATTGGCAATCTGCTTGGCCTTACCCGGATCACGACCGTCATCTTCAACCAGTAGTTCAACCGGTATCCCTCCCAGCATCCCTTTTTCCTGTGCGATAGCCAGTTTGAAACCGTCGCGAACGTCTTCACCCAGATAGCCGGCCTTGGTCGAAAGTGTGGTCACCATCCCAATTTTGACCGGCTCGGTTGCCAGTAACACGTTCGGTACAAGCATTCCAAAGATAACCAACAATACCAGTAGCTTTTTCATTTTTTCCTCCTTAAAAAAATTAACATTGCTTTATTCCTCTGCAATAATCTTCAGGTCTAACTCAGCGGCGCATATCTTCGCATAAAACACTGCCTCAACACCAGAAGTCAGTGCTTTTTATCTTCGCCTGATATGGCTTAGTAACGGAATTTGAAGACTGAAATATTAATATTGGTGTAATTCTTGATTTGACATAAGACCTAAAAACTTTTAGACACTTTTAATCTGCCTTTTCAAAACAAGTAGT
>CBDUFN010000157.1:0-6989 GCA_965366475.1 uncultured bacterium
GATCACTCGCTCCGCGTGGCCCTTGCTGACCCCTGCTGCAACAGTGCCGACGCCGACTTCGCTGACCAGCTTGACAGTGATGTCGGCTTTGGGGTTGCAGTTCTTTAAGTCGAAGATCAGCTGAGCCAGGTCTTCGATCGAGTAGATATCGTGATGCGGCGGTGGAGAAATCAGGGTGACTCCAGGAACGCTGAAACGCAACTCACCGATGTAATCACTGACTTTGTGGCCGGGGAGCTGTCCCCCCTCGCCGGGCTTGGCCCCCTGAGCAATTTTGATCTGCAGCTCGTCGGCATTGACCAAATAGTGTGGAGTGACTCCGAAGCGTCCAGAGGCCACCTGCTTGATAGCGCTGCGGCGCAGGTCGCCGTTGGCATCCTGGGTGAAGCGACGCGGATCCTCGCCACCCTCTCCGGTGTTCGATTTGCCACCGATCCGATTCATGGCGATAGCTAGTGTTTCGTGCGCCTCGGTGGAGATTGAACCGAGGCTCATGGCGCCGGTACAGAAACGCTTGACGATGGCGCTGACTGGCTCGACTTCCTCCAGGGGAATCGGCTGGTTTTGCCCCTTGAATTTGAACAGCCCACGGAGCGTGCAGCTTTGCTCGCTCTGGCTGTCGATCAGATTCGAATAACGTTTGTAGTCTTCGCGATTGCCGGAACGTACAGCGTGCTGCAGCAGGGCGATGACCTCGGGGCTCATGAGGTGAGCTTCGCCCTCACGCCGCCATGAATATTCGGAGCCGCGGTCAAGGTCACGATTTGGGTCAACGCGTTCGGCGAAGGCTTTATGATGACGGTTCAGGCTTTCGGTTACTATTTCTTTAAGCCCGGCGCCACCGATGCGGCTGGCGGTTCCTGGAAAATATTGTTCAGTAAAGTCCTTATCCAATCCAACGATCTCAAAGATTTGGGCGCTACAATAACTCTGCAGGGTGCTAATCCCCATTTTTGAGAAAACCTTGAGCAGGCCTTTGCCGACCGCTTTGATGTAATTTTCTGTGTACTGATAGACGATATCAGTCTCTTCATCAGCGTGCTTGTTACCGTCCTGACTCGGCAACATTTCCTGGTAAACCATATCCTGTAAGGTATGGAAAGCAAGATAGGGGTTGATCGCAGTGGCACCGTAGCCTAACAACAGGGCGAAGTGGTGAACTTCGCGAGCTTCGCCCGTTTCGACGATGAGTGAGCACTGACTGCGTTTGCCCGCCCGGATCAAGTGGTGATGGGTTCCGGAAAGAGCCAGAAGTGCCGGAATGGGAGCTTTCTCAGCACAGACGCCGCGGTCTGACAGAATCAGAAGGGTGCGGCCATCGTCAATAGCGGCCTCAGCCTCGGCAAAAAGAGCCTCCAGGCGTTGTTCCATCGCTTTGGGGTCTTCGTCTACAGCGAAGAGGGTACTTAGGGTTGTGCCGCGGAAACCGTCAATGTCACTGTGCCGTAATTGTTCAAGGACGTCGTTGGTAATGACCGGGTGGTCGAGCTCCAACATGCGACAGTGTTCCGGGCCGGGCTGAAGGATGTTGCGTGCCGGACCCAGATATTGGGTCAAGCTCATGACGACTTCTTCGCGCAGAGGATCAATTGGGGGATTGGTGATCTGCGCGAAAAGTTGGCTGAAGTACCAGTAGAGTAGTTTGCTCTGCCTAGACAAGATCGCAACCGGTGTGTCGGTGCCCATCGAACTAACGGGCTCCTGGCCATTGAGAGCCATAGGAGCCATGATCTCCTTCATCTCTTCCAGTGTGTAACCGAAACTCTCTTGTTTGCGCCGTAACTTTTTGCGATTTGATAGCCGTTGTGTAGCAGGGGCAGGTAAGTCGTCAAGTTGGATCAAATGGTCTCGTACCCAGGAGGCATAGGGCTGCGCTGATGCCAGGTCTCCTTTTATTTCGTGGTCTTCCTTGAATTCACCGGTCTCAACATCAATCAAGATCATTTTGCCTGGAGCAAGGCGTTCTTTCCGTAGGATCTTTTCTGGTGCAATGTCCAGCACTCCGGCTTCTGATGCGTAGATGATTTCATCATCGCTGGTGACCCAGTAGCGTGCAGGTCTCAGGCCGTTGCGGTCGAGGATGGCAACAACTTGTCGACCATCACAGGCGACGATGTTGGCAGGGCCATCCCATGGTTCCATCATGGTGGCGTGGTATTCAAAAAAACCTTTGACGTCGCGGCGCAGGTGGGCTTTGGAGGCCCAGGCTTCAGGGACCATCATTGCCAATGAGTGGGCAAGGCTTCGCCCGGTGACAAGGAGTAGCTCGAGGGCGTTATCGAGACATGCTGTGTCAGAACTGCCTTCGATGATGATCGGGTCTAAATCCTTGACTGCATCACCTAGCTCAGGATGCTCGAGCAGGGCAGTACGAGCCCGCATTCGGTTGATGTTGCCGCGCAAAGTGTTTATTTCACCATTGTGGGCCACGTAGCGAAAGGGTTGGGCCAAATCCCAGGTCGGGAAGGTGTTGGTACTGTACCTCTGGTGTACGAAGGCAATCGCGCTGACAAGTCTCTCATCGTCCAGTTCAGGAAAGAACGTGTTCAACTGCTCTGAGAGCAACATGCCTTTATAGAGGATTGTGCGACTGGAGAGTGAGCAGACATAGAATAGTTCACTGCCGGCAAGTTTGTTGCTGGTAATCGCATTCTCGGCACGTTTGCGAGCTAAAAAGAGCATCAGTTCGAATTTATGGGCCTCGACGTTGCCTTTGTCGACAAAGATCTGCATAACCCAGGGCTCTACTGAGCGTGCGTTACGGCCGATAGTGCTGCTGTCTGTTTTGATCTCACGCCAACCGAGAACCTTGCATCCGACGTCTGTCAGTTCTTGATTCAGAGCGGTGATGCATGCTTCACGACATGTGCTATCTCGGGGCAAAAATACAATTCCGGCACCAAAATCCCCCACCTCTGGAAGACTAAAGTCACAGACTTGACGATAGTAGGCATCGGGCATCTGGATCATCAAGCCTGCGCCATCACCATCAAGCGGGTCAGCACCTACAGCTCCGCGATGAGTTAAGTTGCAGAGAATTTCGATTCCATGCTTGACGATAGAATGGCTTTTTTTGCCTTTAATGTTGGCGATGAAACCGACACCACAATTATCGTGTTCGTTGGCTGGATCGTAAAGGCCCTGTGCGGGCGGCATACCTATCTGGGCTGTCATGGTTGGTCCTTAGTTTTTGGGAACAGCGAAACAAGTAGTTTCGTGCATCATGCGCGTTAATACTTGGATTTAGTCTATTCAGGAGAGCAACGTGTTTAGACCTGCTGTGGGATAAAAAAATATTCTGCAGGCCTCTTGAAATTACTCAATAAAATTCTTCCTAAGAGCTTTGTTGTGATTAGTGTTTGCCATAAGACAAAAATGGCAAACTTGAATTATAGCGATTTTATGCTTTTTGGGAAGAAGTTTTGAGTAAAAAAAGTTCTTTATCCTGGGAGATCCTTTTTCTAGGTAGATCAATTACGTGTTGTGGCATTCACAAGTTAAATAAAGTCTTCAAGTTGCAGTTTGATGGGAGTTCGATATCTTTTATCGGCATGTTGTTACAGTAGCATTCCTTAAAATAATTATTCACAATTAAAAGGAGGAGCATATGGAAGCTCAATTGCAGGGAAGCGGGCAATATATGGACACACTTATCAACCTTTTTGTGGTTTGGGGGCCTAAACTGGTTGGTGCCATTCTGGTGCTCATGGTTGGGATGTTCTTGGCAAACCAGATCGCCGGTGCGATTGAAAAAAGAATGGAGAAAAACGAGGTCGATCCCTCTCTTCGTCCCTTCCTTAAAAGCCTTGTTGGTACTTTGCTAAAGGCTTTGGTTGTCGTTAGTGTCTTGGGGATGGTTGGCATTGAGATGACTTCTTTCATCGCTATTCTTGGTGCCGCAGGCCTTGCTATCGGTATGGCTCTTTCCGGAACTCTCCAGAATTTTGCCGGCGGTGTTATGATTCTCATCTTCAAACCTTTTAAAGTGGGTGATGTTATCGAAGCTCAGGGATACACCGGGTCGGTCAATTCGATTCAGATCTTCAATACGATTCTCAAAACCCCGGACAATAAAACAGTGATTATTCCGAATGGTGGTTTGTCGACATCGTCTATGGTGAACTATTCGACAGAATCCACAAGGAGAGTTGACTGGGTCTTTGGGATTGCGTACGGCGATGATGTTGATAAGGCAAAGGAGGTTTTGAACTCTTTGCTCAGCTCCAACGATAAAGTCTTGAAGGACCCTGCTCCTTTTGTCGAATTGGGAGAGTTGGCCGATAGCTCCGTTAATTTTACCGTCAGGGCCTGGGTCAATGCCGCTGATTATTGGGCTGTACATTTTTATATGTTGGATATGGTTTACCGTAAATTTGCTGAAGTTGGCTTGAATATTCCTTTCCCGCAAATGGATGTTCATATCGATAAGCAGGATTAATCAGAATTTTACAGTGATGAAGATAATAAAAGGGCCGGAGATCTTCCGGCCCTTTTTGTTCGCTTCTGTGTCCCGTCCTGAAAAGAATCAGGCGGTTATGTCATTAACGGCAGCATCGGGAGCATTTTTTTTGACTGACGCGATCCCGTTTTCCATGGCGGAGTTTCCGGAATAGTATTCACTGCGACCAATTTCCTGACCGTTTGTAGCTTTGAGGATGAAGTAAGGCTCACCTTTGGAATTGGTTCGCGTTTCAAATGCACCCTCACGGTTAGAGTTCTTACGTACTGATTCAATTCCATTTTCTGCGCTAGACTTCTGCTTGTACAACTCACTCGTCAGAATAACTTGTCCATTGGCTGCTTTCAGATTGAACATGAACTGCCCGTCTTTCGCCTTCTTTAATTCAAATTTCGCTGCCATAAGATTGTCTCCTCTCTTGAATTGCCCCTATTGGCTGATGACGGAAATGTCTCTTCAAAAGTTTACGAAACCTAGCCTTGTGCTTTCTGGCCCGTTGTTTAGATGTTAGCGGCGCTTCCCAAAGAATGAGCCTAGCACTCCTCTGATGATCTGCCGGCCAAGTTGCGTTCCAATAGAACGTGCAGCGCTCTTGGCTGCAGCACCGAAGATGTCACCGGCAGAAGTACTTTTTTTTGAGCGGCTTTTGCGTGGCGAGGGAGCCACAGCCTCCTGCTTTTTAGCCCGGGCGGTTAACTGCTCATATGCCGACTCTCGGTCAATCTCCTTGTCGTAAAAATCGCCAACGATGGAACCTGAGCGAATCTTGTTTCTTTCTTCGAAATCAAGTGGACGTAATCGGCTGACCGGTGGGCAGATCAAGGCGCGTTCCACTGGAGATGGGATCCCTTTGCTGTCGAGAAACGAGACCAGTGCTTCACCGACACCGACTTCCGTAATGACCTGTTCGACATCGAGCGGTGGATTGGGTCTGAAAGTTTGGGCGGCAGCGCGCACCGCCTTCTGGTCTCGTGGTGTAAATGCACGCAAGGCGTGTTGGACGCGGTTGCCCAGTTGTCCAAGGATGGCGTCTGGAATGTCTAGTGGGTTCTGGGACACAAAGTAGATGCCCACACCTTTTGAACGTATCAGTCTTACGACCTGCTCTATTTTGTCCAGCAGGGCTTCGGGTGGGTCATCGAAAAGGAGATGAGCTTCATCGAAGAAGAAGACGATGCGTGGTTTGTTTGGATCTCCTACTTCGGGCAGTTGCTCAAATAGTTCGGAAATCAGCCAGAGCAGAAAAGTCGCGTAGATCTTTGGCGTCTGGATCAATTTATCGGCTGCGAGGATGTTGATCACGCCATGACCACGGTCAACCTGCATGAGGTCCTCAAGATTCAAAGCGGGTTCGCCGAAAAAGGTTTCTGCCCCTTGATGCTCCAGGGTCAGCAACGACCGTTGAATCGCTCCGATGCTGGCGGGAGAAATGTTGCCATAGGTTGTGCGGAATTCTTTGGCATTATCGCCAACGTAGCGAATCATGGCCTGCAGGTCTTTAAGGTCGAGCAAGAGCATACCCTGATCATCGGCAACCTTGAACACGAGTGTAAGGATACCTGTTTGGGTTGGGTTCAAGTCGAGCAGTCGGGCGAGCAACAAAGGCCCCATTTCGGAAACTGTGGTGCGTACGGGATGACCCTGTTCGCCGAAAAGGTCCCAGAAAACAACGGGAAGACCTTGAGGCTCAAAGTCAGCAAGGCTTAAGGTGTCTACCCGCTCCATGACTTTGGGGTGATCACCTCCCGCTAAGGCCATTCCCGACAAGTCACCCTTAACGTCTGCCATAAAGACGGGAACGCCAATGCGACTGAAGTGTTCTGCAAGAACTCTAAGTGTTACTGTTTTTCCAGTTCCGGTGGCTCCGGCAATAAGCCCGTGGCGATTGGCCATGCGTGGAAGCAGTCCGAGGAACTTGTCGGTTTTGGCAATCAGAAGGGGAGAAAGTTGTGACATGTTCACCTCATTTGTTTTGCTGGCATGGAATTATAGCTTACCAACTGATTTGTAATAGAAAAGCGTCTTAGTCGTTTTTTTGTTTTGAAAACTTAAGGCGGGTCTATAAGAGTGCTGATGATGCTAGATTGTTCCAACTTGTTTGAGAGCGCTTTACAGGGTGTGTTTATTCGGCTAAACTGCCATTCCAATCAAATGTAATGGAGGAGATTCTATGTCAATCAACAAGGCAATTCTGGTCGGAAACTTGGGGAAAGATCCTGAACTGCGTTATACCCCGTCAGGAACAGCAGTCTGCACTTTCTCTATCGCGACCTCTGATCGTTTCAAGAACAAACAAGGTGAGCAACAAGAACGCACCGAGTGGCACAATATTGTGGTTTGGTCTGGTTTAGCGGAGATTTGTGGGAAGTATTTGACCAAGGGAAAGCAAGTCTACATTGAGGGTCGCATTCAAAATCGTTCATACGACGATCGAGATGGCAATAAACGCTACATCACTGAAATTGTTGCCAATGAGATGCAGATGCTCAGTCGTTCCGGTGATCAAGGTGGTCAAGGTGGTCAAGGTGGT
>CBDUFN010000158.1:0-6981 GCA_965366475.1 uncultured bacterium
ACAAGCCCTGCTGACGAAGAACAGGAATCTTTTAACGTCACAGTTAATGTTACAGATGGTCTGTCTGCCACCACGGGAACCATTACCGTAGTCATTGAAGACGACAGTCCTGTCATCATAGACCCTGAAACCACTCATGTCGTGAACACGTTAGGAGCAGCAGGAGATGCCACAGGTATCCTGCTCGACATTGACGGCAACATTGACGATAACTACGGAGCAGACCAAGCCGGCACGATTAAATTTGTTGTAACCGATGCAGACAGTGGCTACACAACAGGGTTTGCCCCCTCTATGTATCAACAGATGGAAGTCACTTGATTGGTTCGACATTAGTAAGTAGTGACTATGACAGTGCGTTGGCTGACATCGGCACGACAGGTGCCTTTGCCGTAACCCTGCACCCAGACGATGATCTTTCTTTAAGCAATGACGCATACGATTTCACGCTGTACAAGCAAATCGACGGCGGCCTTGGTACATTCAACACCAGTATCGGCAGCTGGGACTTCGAAGGTGGTAACACCAATTATGCCTACTATGAGGATTTGTCAGGACAGGGTCTTCCCAGTGTTCTCGTTACACCAACAGGCGTATCAGGTGACCAGGTTAATGCGACCGCAAATGATGCTGGAGCAAGCGGCGGCGGTGGCGGAAAATCTGTCGGTGCTGACGAAGCTCTGAGAGTAGATTTCGTCGACAACATCACTGGCGTTCCGGATGAAGTGGAATATACAGACGCCGGCGCTGACGCTTACGATCACAATTTCGATGGCCATCGCTTGGTTAACGGTGCAGAAGTAACCTTTGCTGTCAATAGCAAGACCAGCACTGTAGAAATCAAGGCATACTATGATGATGACTTCGTGCGCGGCGACGAACTTACCGAAAACCCCGACAATGTTGGCGACATTGATACTGTTGCAGGCCTTGAGAATATTATTCGAGTAGACATTAATGGTACCCAGATCACCGATGCCAACAATAATCCACCAACGGGGTACATTGTAGACTTCTCCGGAGACACTGTTGTTGTTTCAGGGATCTCAGATGGGGACTCGGTTGTTGTCTTTACCGACACAGGCTTCACGACCGTAGAATACCAATATGTAGCAGGGACACCGTTCTCGCTGGAAGGCTTCGGCGCCTCAACGTTTGACCCTGGGACACTGGTCAACATGAACTTTGACCTGGAGCTAACCGATGCCGATGGAGATAGTTCCTTGGTTGAAAGTGCTATAAACGTTATGATCAGCCCAGACAATCATGTCATCATCGAAGGGACTGATGGCGATGATTCTGGTATTGACGCAATCTCTGCCGGCACAGGTCAAGCATCAACTTTGCTTGGCTTTGCAGGAGACGACGAGCTCTTCGGAGACAGTGGCAACGACATCCTGTTCGGCGGCGAAGGGAATGACGCTCTCACTGGAGGCGATGGCGAAGACGCCTTTTTCTTCAGTGCCAATGCTTCAGAAGGCAGCGACACGATCGTTGACTTCAACATAAATGAGGACAAACTGAGCTTCACGGACCTACTGGATGTCGAGCCCGACGGTGACTTCGACGCTGATGACGTTCTCGCTTTCACCGACAGTGTCACAGTCGCGGTTGTCAATGGAGGCCTTGACCTTGAGTTGACAGTTCCAGACCAAAGTGGAGTCGGGAGTGATACGACTATCACTCTATCAGGGGTCGCAGATGATTATGCCACCTTTAGCGGAGGAACTCTCACAGACCTCATAGCGACAGCAGAGAGTATCAACGTTGACACATATTCTTCATAAACAAACAGCTAGGTTAGTTACAAAAAAGGGGCGGCCACTGGCCGCCCCTTTCTACATTGATGACCTGTGCTTTTCTCTTAATACTTAACCTCAACCCGATACGTCAAAACAACCTCCCCCTTTGCCGGCACATTGATCCTCCAAAGCGCCGTATCGGCTGAAGCCTTGCTGTGCTTGTGGCTCTCGTTGAGCACTCGCCAATCCCCAGGAACCGGTTCAGCAACAGTCACTGTGACATCCTCATCCTTGGCATTCTTGAGATTAATTTCGTAGGCACTTTCAAAACGATAGTTGTAACGACTGTCTCCGCTAAGTTTGCGAAAGTCGGTCTGCTTACGATCAGCGGTCACATCAAAAGCATCGCCGAGTTTAAGGCGAACAGTGTCATTCTCCGGGGTGTGATCAATGCGATCTTCACCAATAAACTGCGGGCTTCCAGACTTATCCTGTTTGTAAACTCTTATAGTTCCTTTAGGTAACGGCAGGCCCAGATTGTCTTCTTTACGATTATCAAATTCGACAAAAACCCCGACCTTGAGCTTCTGGCCTAAATCACCTTGGCGGCCTTGATAATAGTAAGGACTGCCCTGTAAACGAAACTCCTTGTTAACAGGCACTTCTACAGCGTTGAGAAGAGAAACTTGTTTGGTCTGATTGTCACGAATCGTGGTCGGCCTTTGCAGCGTGTAAAGATGATATTCGAAAAGGCTTTCCTCTCTCATCTGTGGAGCGGACTCCTTGGACATACTCGCAGCCATAACCACATCGCCCCGGAAGCGCATTTCATCGCGCACGCGATTCACATCTCCAGCCACTAACTGCAACAGTGCATTGCTATAAGTTGTGCCACTCTTATTGGTCAGGGTCACCCAACCAGACAGATCCAATGCCGAGTCATCAGCATTTAGTTTGGCGACATAATCGGCACGCCAACCAAGACCGCTGGTGAGATAGCTGAGTTCCATTGTCTGTTGACCAACGTGCTCATTATCAACAGTCACCACCAGAGTTGGTCGATCACGCAGATTTTTAGGCACATCAGGAAAAACCAAACGTCCAGGAACGCCGGTCTCAATGCGATTACCTACCTGCAGCACCACGCCATTATTGGCGGAGAGAACACGAGCCGTTTCAAAACGATCCGCCCCTGTTTCCGGATGAGTCCGCACGAGCTGGACATCTTTTCCAACATATTTTTCCAGGAGTTTCTTCGGAGTCAGAAGATCAAAATCAAAGTTTTGCTCCAGAATCGAAAGAGATCCTGGACGAGTCAGGCTGCTTAGTAGAGCCGTTTCCGGTCGAATCCGGGCGCTGACTTCACGCAAAGCCAGATCAACTGTTCCTTGCGGCAGATTGATCTGGCGTTGATCACGTACCAGCGCAAGGTCTTCATTGTAGATAGTGACAGCAACCTCGGATTGATTCGCAAGGGTACTGACAATCTCTCCAGCAGAGACTGTTGAAGCAACAGGAACAACGGTTAAACAGGTCAAAGCAACTGCGCAGATCGATTTCAGCATGATGATCTCCTTAATTTTCAACATTGGGTCTCTATTTTAACGCAAAGATGCAATGCTGAAAGGACGGTTCACAAATAAATAAACGAACAAAGCGAATACGTTGAATTGAACGCAGATAAAAGCGGATAGTCCGGAAGGATAAGCAACTAAAAGAAAAGGCTTTTTGCTCAGGCAGGTTCGAGTCCGGCAAATTTGACGAGGAGTTTCTTAGGACCAATACGATGGAAATAGACCGTCACCTTCTGGTTATCGCCATGACCTTCAATACGGCGAACAGCACCAACACCAAACTTGACATGGCGTACTTGCAAACCTATTCGGAGACCTTCCTCTGCATCAGGGACGATACGAACTTCATCGTCATCGACAAATGGGTCTTCATCAGGCAGATCAGGTTCTGTCTGATCAAAGAGAGAAGCCAGATTGTGATTGGCCGTTTTCTGCACGCCACTCGATGCGGGTTGAGCAAGCAAGGAGTCAGGGATCTCAGCGAGAAACCGGCTGGGTGGATTGAACTGATAATCGCCAAAGATTCGACGGCGCCTGGCGTGAGTTAAATACAGCTTTTCCATTGTTCGAGTCATACCAACGTAACAAAGTCGCCGTTCTTCCTCGAGCTCCTCCTTACCGTTACCTGAACGATTATGAGGGAAGAGGTCCTCTTCCATCCCAACCATAAAAACAATTGGAAATTCAAGACCCTTGGCAGCATGTAACGTCATCAGAGTCACTCGATCAAGGCTCTGATCATAAGAATCAAGATCGGTAATCAACGCAACCTGTTCGAGATAATCCTGCAGAGTCCCTTCGCGAGAAAAGTGTTCTTCCATACCCGCCAGAAGTTGCTGCAGGTTGTCCATGCGATTTCGAGCTTCTTCTGTCTTCTCGGCACGTAATAGCGGCCCATAACCGGTCTCTTCAATCAATTCGGCTGTCAATTGCGGATAGGGTGTTTCTTCGCTACGTTGCTTGAAATCATCGATCAAATCAGCAAAGGCTTTCACCTTGGTTGCGGCAGCACCTTTTAACGCGCTCGCTCCCAAAGCCCTACGGCAGGCGGGCAGAAAACCACCAGCTTCATTCTCAAAAGGAGCAATCTTGTTGACGGTAACCCCGCCAATGCCGCGCGCAGGAACGTTGATGATGCGCCGCGCCGAAACCGAATCCGCGGGGTTGCTCATGATTCTCAGGTAAGCGAGAATATCCTTAATTTCCATACGCGAATAGAACTTCACACCACCGAACATCACGTAAGGAATGCGCTCGTTTCGCAACGACTCCTCAATCACTCGGGACTGAGCGTTGGTCCGGTAAAAAACTGCGATGTCACGAAGATGGCGGCCGTTACGTTTCAGGCGATTAATCTCGTTTGCCAGATACCGGCCTTCTTCGAGATCATCGGGGAGGGTTTCAAGTGTGACCCCCTCACCTGCAGCATTTTCCGTCCAGAGTTTCTTCACTTTGCGACCAGTATTATTGGCCACCACGGCATCGGCCGCATCGAGAATCGTCTTGGTCGAGCGATAATTTTGTTCCAGACGAATCGTTTCACACCCGGGATAATCGCGCTCAAAGCCCAGAATGTTTCCGACTTCCGCACCACGCCAGCGATAAATAGACTGATCGTCATCACCGACCACGCAAAGGTTCCCGTGACCAGAGGCTAACAGATGTACCAATCGATACTGAACCTGATTGGTATCCTGAAATTCGTCGACAAGAATATAGTGAAAACGTTGGCGATACTTGTCGAGCACATCCTGATGTTCTTCGAAAATCCTGACCACCTGCATCAGCAGATCACCGAAATCAAGGGCATTGGCTTGCTTCAAACGTTCCTGATACAAAGAGTAGATTCGGGTTATCTGCTCAGCATTATAATCACCATCATCGAGTTGGTCTGGCCATATCCCCCGGTTTTTAGCCCTGTCTATCGCGTTAGCAACAGCCCTAGGTTTGAGAGCCTTATCATCGATACCCAGTTCCTGAAGAATGGTTTTAAGCAGACGTTCCTGATCCTGATCATCGTAGATGGTAAAATTCCGGCTAAAACCAAGGATCTCGATTTCCTGCCGTAAAATCCTGACACAAGTCGCATGGAAGGTGCTCACCCAGAGGCCTTTTTGCTCACCAAGCAGTTCTTCGAGACGTTCCCTCATCTCCCCTGCGGCTTTATTGGTAAACGTAACGGCGAGAATCTGCCAGGGATCAACCTTGTATTTGGTAATCAACCAAGCGATACGGTGGGTTAGTGCGCGCGTCTTACCAGAGCCGGCGCCAGCCAATAAGAGCAAAGGTCCGGTGTCATGCTTAACGGCCAGCTGCTGCATCGGATTGAGTTGGTCAAGAAGATCCACGCTATTGTTCCTCAAGAGTCCGGGTCATTAGAGCCCGGTTGTATGCAGCAACAATGTCGCGACGAGAAATGATACCGACAAGCTTGCTGTGATGAAGTCGATCAACGACCGGCACTTGCTCAATGTTGCGATAACCGATCTTACGCATGGTTTGATCCAGATCTTCATCCGCATGGACGGTAATAACATTCGTAGTTGCCAGTTCTTTAACCACCACAAGGTCCATCAAGTCATGCTCGAAAACAACTCCCATGAAATCCTGTACCGAAATAATCCCAGAAAGATCGCCCTGCGCATTTACTAGCGGGAAATTGGTATGGTGAGTCTGTTCGATGAACTTGGCAAACTGACCGAGGGTCATATGTTCTGGAATAGTTTCCACCTTACGGATCATGACGTCACCAACCTTCAGCGACTTCATAATGTTACGCTCTTTGCCAGACTCAAGATCGATCCCGGCGCGTGAGAGCTCCACCGTTTCCAGACTATCCTTCTTGAAATGCCGGGCAATGGAGGTGCCAATAACGCAGGTCAACATGATTGGCACAATAACTTCGTAGCTGTCGGTAATCTCAAAGAGTAAAAAGATTGACGTCATCGGTGCATGAGTCGCAGCAGAGAGGAAGGCGCCCATTCCAACCAGGGCGTAAGCACCCGGAGCAATATGTGCATTAGGAAAGATCTTAACTGCAAGATGACCAAACGCTCCACCTGACACAGCACCAAGGTAGAGGCACGGCGCAAAGAGTCCACCGGGCATACCGGAACCTAAGGTGATCGACGTGGCCACCGCTTTGATCAGAACCAGTGCCGCCAGCAGATACCAGGTTTGATTGCCCAGTAAAACCGATTCCATAAATTCATAACCATTACCAAACACCTGAGGGAAACCAAAGCCAATCAGACCAACCAACAAACCACCAAGCAGAGGTTTGGCTAGCTTTGGAATCTTAAGAGCCTCGAATCGATCCTTGATGCGGAAATGGACATCAATAAACAGAGTCGACAAAACACCAATCAGCAAACCTAACAGAACATAGAGCAACAGTTCCCAGTAGCTGCCAACCACGTAACTTGGCGCATGAAGTTCAGGAATGTTGCCGAGCAAAGCACGTGAAACAACCGTTGCCATACCGCTGGCGATAACAATTGAGGTAAAGCTGGAAAGTTCGAAAGATGCGAGAAGAACGATTTCCTGGGCGAAGAAAACGCCGGCAATCGGGGCGTTAAAGGTCGCGGCAACACCAGCCGCAGCACCACAGGCAACCAAAACTTTGAGGCGGTCGCCACTCATTTTGAAGAGTTGTCCAAACTGAG
>CBDUFN010000159.1:0-6851 GCA_965366475.1 uncultured bacterium
ACACGTTTACCGAGACGATAGAGTGAACGAAAGATGACATGAGATAAAGATATGTGGCGCTCAATCATACAAGCAGACTCGTCGGCTTCAATCATAAATAGTTCGGGGCTAAGAGGAGGGGCCGCGACACCTTCGTTTTCCAAAGCATGTTCAAATATTTGACGGCGATGATATTTTTCATACTGCTCACGTGCATTGTGACTCTGAAGCTTTAAGTTTTCCGGTGTCACCTTCGTGCAGAAATCTATCAATTCCCTCGTATGCCGCCAACAGAAGGCTTGCTTGTAAACCATGTCCATACAACTTAGAAACCTTGAGGATATGTGTTTATGAATAACTGATGGAACAGCGGCCCCCATGGCCTCAATCAGAGTTAAACCTCCAGCAATAGGGAAAGACGACAGATAGAGATCGACATTATGTTCGTGCAAAGCGCTCCAGACACTAGGAACCCAAGGAATGTAAACAAACCTGTTTTGAGGAACACCATAACGCCGCAGCAACCTTTTTATTCTGTATCTCGCCCAAGGTGTTAATTGACCAACGTGTATATGTTTGCCACCAGTTGCATGAAGAAGTTCCGGAATCACGTCCATGTAACTGACAAAGTAATTCTTTTCGATCTTATTAGTTTTTGCTGCTGTGCAGGTTGTCAGATACCCATACGGCATGAACGGTTTATCAAAAGGCCTGCAGCCTTTGTCTTCGGCTGCCAGAGGGACATATATATTGTCAATTTTGAGGGAATCTCGGCAGTTTTGATAGCCCATCGGATGAGGGTCAACGTGTTTTAAATGTTTCAGTGTCACGCCAAGACATAAATGATGGTCGCCATGGTGGTAAAACCATGCATCAAGATTCATCTCTGGCTGAATTGCTGAGGCAGCAACGCTGTCCTGATGGTGATTAAAAAGATAAACTCTGCTCGGAGACAGCTCTAATAAACGTAACTGCAACCAAGTAAGACGTTCTTGATAATTTGCCTTTGGAGCAAATTTAAAGGTTACATTTAACTCCTTTGCAATTCCTTCCTTCAAATAAAATACATCAGATTTTCCATCTAATTCTGTTGAGATAAGTATATGTTCGTCGTCGGGAAATGCTCTAATCAAATCTTCTATAACCCGTGTATGCCCCCCGGATTTTTGGATTTTGGTGACAAGGTAGACATATGTCCTACCTTGAATCTCTTTATGTGTTTGCACATTAGGTTTATCGAGTGTTTTGAGCACCCTAGAACCAATCTTTTTACAAAGAAAATCCAGTCTTGTGGAACCAAAGACTGTTGCCGTATTCAACTGTTCGGTGTTGATATTCAAAACTTCGTCGTGGATTAAACGAAGAGCTTGGTCAAAACAGCGCAGTTCAATCAGTCGTGACGCATCTTCGTAAAAATTATTTAGGGATCTATGTTTCCGAAAAAACACTTAACCAACCTCTTTGTTATTTGTTGACCTTATTTCTAATAAAAACTGTGCAGGACTGGTTAAATTATAGAAATTTTGGCTTGCATTTAAAGATGGTATCTATGTTCCAAGGATGACCCACGTATAACTAATGCCACATACAATCAGACTAGTTGCTAAATCTTAATAAGAATAGTCCCTTTGGGTATGTGATTATCACATATACAGTAAAAGTTTACTTGTCATCAACAGCAGTACAATACTGCCTCTCCTCCAAAACCAGTAGTGCAATCTAAGTAATATCTATAGTCATTCCTAATACCATGAATAAGTTGCGGGATTTTATATAAGTCATCCCATTTATGATAAGCGCTGATCGCAAGTTTTGGTTTAAATGTTTTAATAGTTTGGTTTGCGCCATTCAATGCAGGGACCTCTGCCCCCTCTATATCCATTTTAATAAAATCAACTTTTTGCAATTTATTTTTCATTACATAAGTATCGATCGTTATCGTTTCGACTTGTACAGAAGTTTCTTCGCTTACGACTGAAGCAGCAGGGCTAGGAGAAGAAATATTTACCAATTCGCCGTCTTTATCAGATAGAGCAAAAAGTTCATAATCGATGTTTTTGATCTCTGGGTTCAATTTACATTGTTCAGTAAGAGCGTTTATACCATCAACAAGAATGTCAAATGCATACGAACGCCCTCCCAATTTCTGGTTTGCAAGGGATGCCAAATAAACAGTAGTATCACCATACCCAACTCCAGCATCAATTATCACATCACCAGCTTCAACCTCAATAAGAGCATCCCCATGTTCATAACGATAAAGTCTTCCATTTTTATGGCAATTCAAAACAGTAGGTGCAGTATAAAATGAAACTTTGGGCGTATTTAATTCTACCTTGCTTAGAACTTTATTGTATACAGTCAGCCTTTCTTTGGAATTAAGTATCTCTTGTGAGGAGTCTTCATATGATTCTATAAAACCTTCACTAAAAGAACTTAAACAAAGGTCTTCCTCGTTAATTAATTTCATCAATATTAATTCGGCAAAGAGAGTTCGAGAGTACTGGTCGGACATAAGTTGAAAAGATTGATCAAAACAAGAGTAATCCGATTTTATTTGCTGCAGTATTTTTTTGCGCTGGGACATATTACTAAATATACAGGGAAGGCTCATCATCGAGGATCCCTTGATATAGTATTTTTTAACTTGCTGGCCAGAAAGGTTCGCTGCATCACCTGATAGATGTCGACTATCACGTCCCCAGCTAAAATAATCTAGAGGGATATCCGCACTGTTACGCTTAAATTTTTTTCGAGCTATTTTATTGATAAGTACGATTAAATCATTCACGAGTTCACCTCATTATTTAAATTAACGGCGATAAAACTTCTTTTTAGCCTCCATATTCTCAATGACTCCTTTAGCTTTATTTATTGGGATTGATTCCGCATCTTTAGAATTTACTTCGTTGATTCTTTCAAGTAAAAATGCGTCCAAATCCTCATCAGTGTTTATAGGTTCATAACCTAAATGTTTCATCTCGTAATAACAAATCTTTTCAATAGCCATAATTTCTTCGTGCTTAAGTTCTTTTAAGAACTTCATACTGTTATTGGTGACTACTGCTTTAGATAAATTTACCCATGCAGAATGCTTCGCTGCATTGATTTGCGTAAGTTCATCTTTGTGAAAATCAATAACGCTCTCATCATTTGGCAGGCCTAAAAATTTGAATATCTTAGTTGTTTCTCTAACCGTATTAGCAATTAGATCCTCATATTTAAGCAGATGAGCTTTTTCTTTAGCTTTCAAAACATAAAAATTCTTCAAATTCTGTTTCTGATCCTGGTGCCATTGTTTCGCCCCCATAACGACCCCCCCGGGGTGGTCCGGATTCTTCTTCCAGGACAAGGCCATATCTCTAGGATCTCTGACCTGATAAACATATTTTGCTTCAGGGTAGTTCAACAACAAAAATGGTATAAACTCATAGATATGATTCTCTTTAACAAAGACATGTTGTTTGCCATTCTCTTTAGCCTCAGCCATAAAGATATTTCGTACAAGAGAGCAAACATCTCCTACAGGAGCAAGATGACTGAGCTCTTCCAACGAAAAACTCTTTTTCCACACCGTAAAATCTACGGAGAAAAGTCTGTGAATATCAGTCAACAATTCTTGCCAGTTAGAATCAATTGAGAGATCACCGTATCTAAATAAATTTCTGGCAACCGGGTTGATCAGATGTTTAGTTGAAGGTCCACAAATATTGTTATGACCATTCATTATTTTCGTAATAAAATTACTGCCGGAGCGCTCTGAGCACATCAAAAAGAAGAGTGACATAGTTTAAACTTTCCGTATTATTGAATTGTTTTGAAGTGACTTAACGCACTAACAATTTCATCTCGATCTGTTGTTAGTGACATTTTTGCAGGAGAGAAACTTTGGGGGCCACGATATGGCATGGAAGAGGCTTCTATCTTTTCAGCCAGTTCTTCATAAACCTTTTGAGGCCGTTCACAAAACTCTTCGTACCTTACAATCATCTTTCGAGGTGGGGTGACAGTCGCAAGGCCCTTTGTGACCGCATTATTGATCGAAACCACCTGCCCTGCACATTGCGAAACGGCATCGAGTTTAATTAGCTTGTTATATTCAGGAACTTTAAATGAGTACCATTGTGCTTCTGTTCCGAACTGTTGTTTACGCGCTTTCATAACGGAGGCGACATTCTCGACCTCATCCCTTACGATCTGTATAAACAATACTTTCTCAAGGACATCATTCAAGAATGGGATATTAAAATTAAACATCATTCCTTTTGTTGCAAAGGGTCTTTGAAATACGTCCATAACCCCTGCCAATTCTGCTTTCATAGTTGGCACGTCCATTACATTATTTAGCTGGCGGTTTGTCCATACTTCTGATTGTGTTTCTGGAAGAAAGCGCCTCCAAAAATAGTAGAACTCGTTAGGGGAAAGAGCACCCAGCGTTTTTCCATTTTCCGATTTGTATTCAGTTTTCTGTGCAAATTCACCCAATTCGTTACGATATGAAAAACGGGGATCTGTTAACAATAATTGGATTTTAGCTCCAATAATTGGTGCCATATAAAATCTAGACAATAAATTAGTTGGAACCGAGACAAGACCCGAATTTGCAAGCCACTGCATAAAAAGTGTAGAGCCACACCGCATGGGCCCCATTATCAAAATCAAGGGATGCTTGAGTTCTGGTTCGTAACGACTAAGCACTTGCTTCTCAGACCACAGAAGGTCTGCATTCAGATCTTTCAGTAAGATCTCAAGTTGTTCATTTCGAGCAAACTCTTTTGTTCTGTCTTGATTCTTCATGTAGGTTCTATTTTTCTAGTTTTTGAATGACAGAAACCATCCGTTCCATATCTTTTCCACCGTACCTGTGATCAATAGGCAGGGGGAGAAGATTCTTACTCAAACATCTTTCAAAATCAAAATCCTCATGGTTACGAGATAAAACATCACGCCAGAATGAGGGTATGTATATTCCTTCTGCACCAAGAGCATTTCTATCTATAGATTTTTGGGGCAAGTAAGGATAACAGAAGGGGACTCCATCCTCTCGCTTAAAGTTTAGCAAATTTGAAGCGTCCAAACGTCTTTCCAAAAAACTGAAATTTTCAATACGCTTTTGTCTTACCAGCGACAGATCAACACCTCGTAGAATATTGTCTGAGACCTCTGAAATCTTGAATATCTCACAATTCAGCGTCTTCTCATAGGCTACATAAGACTCGAATGCCTCCTCCTGCCTTCCTAGTCTTCGCAATAAAGAGTGTGTAAGAGAGAACCTGCTAAAGGGCTCCTGTGTAACATTGAGTTGTTCTGGTGAATACAAAAAAGCGCCATCAGGAACACCAAAATATTTTCGTGCTGAGGTAAATGACCAATAATCTGGATGGCCTTCGACAAAAAAGCTATGGGTGTCATCTAATAATGCTTGCCGTCCATAATGCTTCTTAATTCGCTCCGTATTTTCGCCACACACTCCAAAGAAATTGGTCCACAAAAAAAACTCTCCGAATTTTAAAATGGGCCACTCTTTTGGTAACAAATTCTTCTCTAAAGCGTAAAATCTAACTTCGATATTTAGCTCCTCAAACGGTTGAAGAAGAGCATCACAAGAGTAAAAAGGGACATAAACAACCGCGGGAGAGAGATACTTCAACAGAACCATCAAACATGCCCGGCCTGTATTCAAAGCAATGGCATCGGAGTGGGGCCGGGTCCCGTGATGCGGAAACTCAAGTTCAAAAAAACCCCCAATTGGCTTCATGCCATACTCCACTACGATAAATTAAACTAGAGAACGGACAGTATTCATATCAAGCAAATCGTAACCGTTCCTCAGCATAGACTCTATTTCCTTATCACTATTCCACATCATGACATCCACAAGTGATAAACCAGGGACAAATCTACCCCTCCGCTGCACATATTCATCCAGCCTAGACCTAAGAAAGGTCAATTTAATGCCGGCAAATTCAAACTCGTCGTTATTGAATATCTCAAAACCGCTGTATGGGTTTATATACTCATCGGCGTTTAATTGCTGAGACAATCTCAAAGCCCATTGCCCGGGATGGTGAATATGTGTCAGTTCCAGACTCATTTCAGACTGCACATCTATTACTATTTCCAACCCAAGTCTTTCTGCCGTTTTCCTTAATGAGGAGACAAGGAAGTTTGATAAATTTATTTCATTTTGAGAGAGACAATCTCTTACGAAGTCTATTGTCTGATTGTAATAGGGAGCTGACCTCTTATATGAAGTCAATTTCCCCAAGATTGTCTCTTTCCACTTAGGGTCCTCAGAAATCGAAATTTCGGAGATCTTATCAAAACGCCCTTTTTTTTTCAGTGGTATCGTTATGTACTGCCAGTCTTTTTTTTGATCGGGGTGAAGAATTCTATTTCTATTTATCCAGCCCTTATCTATGAATTGGATATCATCAAATACGACCCATCTATCAACGACTGACATCAACTGTAGATAGCCAAGATAAGGGAAAAAATATGGTTGCATTATTGCCAACTTCATTGACTTCCACCTATAGCAACCCCAACAATGGTAACAATAGTACGAATCGTTTCTTCTGTCAGCATTGGCCCTGTTGGCAAAACCACGACTCTTTCTGAAACCGTCTTGGTGTTAGGAAGCAATAATCCCGCGTGAGGATACAACTCACTATAAGGTTTCATGTTGTGGCAACCAGGCCAAAAATATTTTCGTGCACGAATATTCTCGGCATGCAATGTCTCAACAAGTAGATCACGCGACACGGTACAATTTTCTTCAATCTCTACTACAACGTACTGGTAATTGTTGTTTTCCTGCTCATCGAAAGATAACAAACGAACACCAGGGACATTTCTTAACTCATCTTTGT
>CBDUFN010000160.1:0-6823 GCA_965366475.1 uncultured bacterium
AATCACACCCAGAGCTGTCCCATAACCACCGGTCGCAAGGGCGCCGGCGTTGCAATGTGTGAGGATGCGAACCTTATCCGGTAGGAGCGCAGCGCCGTGCCGGCCCATGTTCATATTAATGCGGATGTCTTCTTCATTGATGGACATGGCTTCATATTCGAGACCAATCTTCAGGTTGTCGACCGGTTGGTCTGCATTGGCGCGCACCAGACTTTTCATTCGCTCCAATGCCCAGAAGAGGTTGACTGCAGTAGGTCGCGTCGCGGCAAGAACGTCACAGACTTGATCAAACTCTTTAGTGAAGTCAGCGTAGTTGTCCGCAGTGCTTGCACGTGCTCCGAAGTATGCACCGTATGCGGCAGTAACGCCGATGGCCGGTGCTCCGCGCACGACCATGCTGCGGATCGCTTCGGCAACTTCCTGGTAGTCTGTGTACTCGAGCCATGTTTCTTCCGTTGGTAGAAGCCGTTGGTCAATCAGTGTGAGGACACCATCGTTGTATTTGATGGGACGGATGCCACCTGCGTCGGGAAAGGCTGCACAATTGCTCATTTTATTCAATTTCCTGTGAGTTTTTTCTTGAGAAGTTGATTGACCATGCCGGGGTTCGCTTTGCCTTGGCTGGCCTGCATGACTTTACCGACGAAAAATCCGATTAATTTATCTTTTCCGGATAGATATTCAGCAACCTGATCAGGGTTTGCCGCAATAACTTCGTCTACCAACCCTTCAATAGCTCCGGTGTCGGTTACTTGCTTGAGTCCTTCAGCGTCAATGACCTGATCCGCTGTTTGGCCGTTATTCCACATTTTCTCAAAGACCGTTTTGGCGATTTTCCCGGAAATTGTGTTGTCTGCAATGCGTGCCAGTAGACCTGTAAGAAGTTCAGGTGTAATAGGTGCATCGGCAATCTCGGTGTCGGTCTCTTTAAGCTTGCGTAACACCTCGCCCATGATCCAGTTGGCACAACTCTTGGCGTCATTGGCCAGAGTAACACAGGCATCAAAGTAGTTTGCCAGAACTCGGTCTGCAGCCAAAACACCTGCATCATAGGCTGATAACCCCAACTCGTCGATAAAGCGGGCACGCTTGACTTCCGGTAACTCGGGAAGGGTCGCTCTGACCTCTTCAATCCATTCTTCACTGATTACCAGGGGCACGAGATCCGGATCAGGAAAATAACGGTAGTCATGTGCTTCCTCTTTGCCGCGCATGGAGCGGGTCATACCGGTGTTGCTGTCATAAAGGCGTGTTTCCTGAATAACTTTGCCGCCACTTTCTATCAGGTCTATCTGTCGCTCAACTTCGTACTCAATTGCTTGCTTGATGAAGCGGAAGGAATTGATATTCTTCAACTCGGCACGGGTGCCGAATTCTTCCTGACCATACGGGCGAACGGAAACATTGGCGTCACAGCGAAAGCTGCCTTCTTCAAGGTTGCCATCACAAACACCGAGATAGACGACGATTTGATGCAGCTTTTTGAGGTAGTCAATTGCTTCGTCGGCGGAACGCATGTCTGGTTCAGAAACGATCTCAAGCAGTGGTGTACACGCTCGGTTGAGATCGACCAGAGAGGTTGTTGCTGCCTCTGGAGTGTCGCCGTGTACCAATTTTCCGGCATCCTCTTCCATGTGTGCGCGGGTAATGCCAATACGTTTTTTTTCGCCATCTTCAAGGTCTATATCCAACCAGCCGTGCTCACAGACCGGCAGTTCGAACTGGGAGATCTGGTACCCTTTCGGCAGGTCAGGATAAAAGTAGTTTTTCCGTGCAAATATCGAACGTGGTGCGATACGACAATTCGTTGCCAACCCGGTTTTAATGGCAAGCTCTACGGCTTTTTGGTTGAGAACCGGCAGAGCCCCTGGCAAGCCCAGACAGACCGGGCAGGTCTGTGAGTTGGGCGTTTGTCCGAATTGTGTAGAACAACCACAAAAGATTTTGGTGTTGGTGGTCAGCTGGGTATGGACTTCCAGCCCGATGACAGTTTCGTATCTCATTGCAAACCTCGTATCCAGGATTCCGAACGATGATTCCTGTTTCTTTGTATCCTTGAATTTTAAATATTCGCTTTTTGCTTATGCCAATCCGTTGCTTGCTCAAATGCATGACCTGTTCGCAGAAGGGTTGCTTCATCGAATGGCTTGCCGATTAACTGCAGACCGATTGGTCGCTCATCTGTCGAAAAGCCACAGGGCAGGCTCATCGCGCAGGTGCCTGCCAGATTGACCGGAATTGTGTAAATGTCCGACAGATACATCTGCAAAGGATCGTTGACTTTCTCGCCCAGCGCAAATGCCGGGGTCGGTGCCACTGGTGTCAACATGACGTCAACTGATTCAAACGCATTCAGAAAGTCTTGACGAATCAGGGTCCGAACCTTCTGTGCCTTGAGGTAATAGGCGTCGTAGTACCCTGATGAGAGAGCGTAGGTACCAAGCATGATACGGCGCTTTACCTCTGTGCCGAATCCGGCTGCACGACTCTGCATATACATGTCGATCAGATTGTCTGCATTCTCAGTACGCAGGCCGTAACGCACGCCATCGTAACGAGCCAGATTACTCGAGGCTTCGGCCGTGGCGATAAGGTAATAACATGCCACTGCGTAAGATGTATGCGGCAGGCTGACTTCAATGACTTCTGCGCCGAGATCGCGATATTTAGCCGCAGCTTGTTCTATCGCTTGACTGACATCATTATCCAGACCTTCAATAAAGTATTCTTTTGGCAGGCCTATTCTTAGCCCTTTGAGATCTCCTGTAAGATGGCTCTGGTAGTCAGCCACCGGGGTGTTGACGGAGGTTGAATCTGATGAATCATAACCGGCAATCGCTTGTAACATCAGGGCACAATCTCGGACGTCACGGGTGACTGGCCCGACCTGATCCAATGAGGATGCATAAGCGATGACGCCGTAACGGGAAACACGGCCATAGGTTGGTTTTAAGCCAACGACACTGCAGTGTGAAGCGGGCTGCCGTATTGAGCCTCCGGTGTCTGTGCCGAGGGCTGCAACCGCCTGACGGGCAGCGACACTCGCCGCACTACCACCAGAGGAGCCGCCGGGAACAAGGTCGAGGTTCCATGGGTTGTGAACTGGGCCAAAGGAGCTGTTCTCATTGGAGCTGCCCATGGCAAACTCATCCATATTTAACTTGCCAATAATGACAGCTTTTTGCTCCTTGATACGGGCAATGGCCGTCGCATCATAAGGAGAGATATATCCATCCAGGATTTTGGATGCGCACGTAGTACGCAAGCCTGCGGTGTTAAAGATATCTTTTGCCGCAATGGGTAACCCGGTCAAAGCACCTGCTGATCCTGAAGCAATCACCTGGTCTGCTGCTTCAGCCTCCGCAATCGCTGTTTCATTGCAAATCGTAATAAACGTATTGAGGTCAGGGTTTGTTTCTGCAATGCGTTCCAAGTAGGCCTTGGTCACCTCAACGGCTGAAAACTCTTTGTTGTCAAGTTTCGTGCGTAACTCCACCAGGCTTAGGTCGTAAATCGTCATAATTCTATCCGTTAAAAGATGTTTATTCGATGATTCGGGGAACCCGGAAAGCATTCTCTTTTGCATCCGGGGCGTTACTCAAGGCCTGCTCTGGGGTGAAACTTGTCTTGACTTCATCTGCTCGGAAGGCATTTTCCATAGGTACGGCATGTGCCGTTGGCACGATACCCTCGGTATCGAGGGAGGATAGCTGCTCAACGTAGCCAAGAATAGCATCCATCTCGCCGGTTAGCGCGTCAAGTTCTTCTTCGCTCAAGGCCAGGCGAGCAAGACGGCTGACGTGCTCAACTTCAGTGCGATTAATTTTCATTTTCAGGTAAACCTCCAACACTTTGTTTCGTCTAAAAAGCAAAGAAGAAAATTAGCACGGTGGCACATGGCAAGGCAAGGGTGAGAAGAGTTGTTCTTGCCTGTTTCACCATGTTTTTGAACCATTAACTGTAAAGTAGTTGATAAATTTTACTGGAGTGGCAAAGTATAGATTACAAGTCGTTGCTGGATTGATGGTATAATTATAAATGTTAGTCAATATTGATCCGTATTTATTTCTTACACAAAGTAATCACTGAAGGGGAGTTTGTCTTATGCTTATTATGAAACGAATATCTATTTTAGCTCTTGTTGCTGTAACTCTCTGGGGATGTGCTCCTCCACAAAACAAAACCCAACAAGGAGCTCTTTATGGTGCTGGAATTGGTGCTGTCCTCGGAGCTGTTGCCGGTCAGGCGATTGGTCATGATCCCGAATCCACTTTGATAGGTGCCGGGGTCGGAGCTGCTCTGGGAGGTGTTGCCGGTGGCAGTATTGGTCGCTACATGGATAATCAGGAAGCCGCTCTGAATCAGCAGTTCGCGGCGAGTGATGCCGCCAATATTCAACGCAATGCAGATCTCCTCGCGGTGACCTTCAAAGGAGATGTTCTTTTTGATGTCAATTCGGCTAATTTAAAAGCAGGAGCCTATACAGAGATCAATCGTGTTGCCAATGTTCTGGTTCAGTATCCACAAACGACAATCCAGATTGCCGGTCATACTGACAGCAGTGGTTCTGAAACTTACAACCAGAGTCTTTCCGAAAGACGTGCCATGAGCGTTCAGAATGCCTTGGCCAATCAGGGTGTTTCTGGAATGCGTATGCAGGCTATAGGTTTTGGCGAGGGTCAACCGATTGCTGATAATACGACTGAGGCAGGACGTCAGTTGAATCGACGAGTGGTTGTGACTATTGCGCCTAAACAGGGTGCGACTTATTAGCTCTGTCTTGCTGGTATAACAACAAAAAAGCGCCTCCTTTTTAGGGAGGCGCTTTTTTGTTTCATATCTCTTAAGTCTGAACTATTTGTCCTGACCGTTGTTGTCTATTTTGTCTGGTTCACCTTCGGACTTTTCTTCGTTGCCTTCGTTGCCTTCTTTGACGCCGTCCTTGAAGTTTCGCAAACCTTTACCGAGGGCACCACCTACTGATGGCAATTTTCCGGCACCGAAAATAATCATTACAAGTACCAGTATGATAATCAGTTCTGTTGTTCCTAGTCCGAACATGGAAATGACTCCTTAATTGGGTTGTTTAAGTCCTCATCATAGTCATATTCGAAGAAAAATCAACTGATTTGCTTCCAGCTTTTATGTATACGGTATTTAATCTTTGGCTCTTACCTGCAAAAGCACTTTTCGTTGTGAGGGCCGTGGTGAAGAATTTATCCACTTGTCTGTTTCTTTTTGTTTGGACGGGAAATGAAAAACGGGGACCGGTGGTTAGCCGGTCCCCGTAGAATCCAAACAAAAGCAGGAGGTTTATTTGGAGCGAGCGAATTTAGAGTTGTCCATCGGATCGCCTTTGTAACCGAGATCTGTCCAGGTCATACGACCATTGTCGCCATGACAGTCAAGGCATCCCAAGGCTTCTTCTTTTGGAGAAACCATGTGGTTGATGCTCCAGTACATTTCCGTGGCAGCAAAGCCGTATTCACCACTGTAAGGGAGACCGCTGGACTCCATGCCGAGGCGTGCTGCTTTATCCCAGTCATAATCAACCCAGTAGCCACCGTCGCCAAAAACCTTGGCGGTGATGAAATAGTTGTTTTTAGAGTCATAGATCTGTTTGCCGGAATGAAGCTTGAACGGATGGATTCTCGCCTTCTCGTCCTTGATGTCGCCATTCGGGTAGGTCAAGTAGGTAATTTTTGAAGGGTCCATCTTGTCGCCACGATTGTAGGCGCTGGCGCTACCGTTATACCAGAGGTACTTTGGCGTAACCATCTTGCCCCAGGTGAAGTGGCCTTTCTTCTTGTTGTAATTGTGCTTACCATTTTCATCAACAGGAGCTTTGATGTCCTGACCAGCTGTAGACCAGTCCCAGGAAAGTTTGGTAGGGACTTCCTTGGCGTAGAAAGGAATGTGACACGTCTGGCAAGAGATATCCTCTGCGTGCTTGTTCAAGCGAGACTGCGCATGAGGAGCTTCATCATGGCATTTGGCGCAGGAAAAATGGCTGGTGCCTCCAGGTGAAACACCCAATGAGTTTCCTGGGATCGCGTGACTTTCTGTTACGTGACATTCTTGACAGGCGAAGTCGTTGCCATCGGCGTCCATATGAACATCAACTGAACGAGTCGGATATTCCATGGAGGAGTCGAGATCACCATGCTTAACCGCATCGCCACCACCGCCATAGAAGTGGCAGGTGCCGCAGTTGAAGCGGCTTGGTGTTCCAACACTCTGGGCGACGTAGACCAGATCAACACGTTTGGATGGGTTGCCCGCACCAGTGGCTTCTTTTACGTAGGTGCCGGTGGTGTCATGACAGACCAGGCAATCGATGTTGCCAGGGTTGGTGAAGTCGAAGCTGGAATCTTTCCAACCGTACCCAGCGTGACAGCTGGTACAGCGTGGCTCGTTACCAGAGATCGAGGTGCAGAAATTGTTGATCGCATTCTTTTTGCCACGAACAACTTTCTTGCCGCCGACCATCTGCTCTTGTGCCCAATTCCAGTGGGTTGTCTTCATGAAGTCTTCAGCGTGCTTCTCGTGACATTTGAGGCACTTTGCTGTGACTTCAGGTCCGGTCTCCAGAGGTCCTTGGAGGTAATAGGAATGGTCGTTTTCGACCGCCATCGCGCTGACTGCGGTTATGGCGAGTAGCAGAGCAGTGCAGAGAACGCTCGACAAAAATAATCGCTTCATGATTTTCTCCTTAGAGTTTCTTTCTGTTTGGATTCTTGGAACACTCTCATGTTTATCAAATAATCTAGCATTGGCAAGCTAACGCAATATATCGATATATAGATTAATCACGTCAAATAAA